>DATMND010000343.1:0-13745 GCA_035569235.1 Acetobacteraceae bacterium
GGGATGGCCCGGTTCGAAGATGCCGCCATAAACGCAGCGGCCCAGGTGCTCGACGAAGGCGCCGAACAGGCGCTGATCGGTCCGTCCGATGGTGAAGTCACGGTCCAGCAGGACACGAGCGGTGCGCATGTCGGTTTCTCCGGAGGATCCGCGCCCGCTTTGCGCTGGTGCGGGTCTGATTGATCAGCGGCCACGCAGCAGGGCCACGCTACGCTCTTGCGCGGCATCGGCGGCTTGTTCGGCGGTCTTGCCGGTGTTGATCACGTTGGCGATTTCTTCGCCGATCATGTTCTGGAAGCCGAACTGGCGGTGCACCTCGTGCGGCAGTGCGCGGCCGAAGGTGGGGATATCCACGACATACTGGCGCAGCGGCAGTTTCGCGTATTCCGCCATCACCGATTGCCTGGCGGGCAGGTGTCCGCCGCCGCGGGCCCAGTCGAAATTGTGGTCCCACAGGAACTTCAGGAATACCAGCGCCGCCTTGCGGGTCTCTGCGTTGGTGCCGCCCTTCGGCACGACCCAGCTATGGTTGTCAGTCCATACCGATTGGGTCTTAAACAGGTTGGGGAAGACGCGCGTGGTGTAGCCCTCGGAGAGTGGCGATCCGGGCTTGGCTGCGGCCGCCAGGAAGTCGTCGATGCGCCAAGTGCCGGTGAGGTAGACGGCGCCGTTGCCGTTGAGGAAGGCGCCGATGGCGCCGCCGCCATCCAGGCCCTTGGTGAGCAGGTCGGCCTTGGCAAGCTGCTCATAGGCGCTGAATGCGGCGAGCGATTCCGGGGTCTTGAAGTCGGCTTTCTCATAGCCGTTTGGGAAAATGCTGCCATTCTGGTCGTACAGCCAGGAATAGTAGCCGCGCGCACTGTTGGCGAAGTCCCCAGCGCCGGACGTTGCGATGATGATGTACGGCTTGCCGGTCTTCTCCTTCATCTGCCGCCCCTGGGCGATCATCTCGTCCACAGACTTGGGTATCAGCGGCTGACCCTGCGCGTCGACGAGCCCGGCCTTCTTGAACAGCCCAATATTGAAGTGCCAGAGCCAGGAATGCGTGTCCCAGGGCATGGCGTAGATCTTGCCGCCGACGGTGACTCCGGCGCGCGCATTTGCCGTAAAGTCCGCGGCGTCGATGCCAGCTTCCTTCAGCATGTCATCAAGCGGCTCCACGTAGCGGGTGTAATCGCCAAGCTGGGCGGTGTGCATGACCGCAATCGTGGGGATGTCGTGTGTCGCGATGCGGGCGTTCAGTTGCTGATAGTACGGTCCCCATTCGATGATCTGCGGTTTCACCACGATGTTGTCCATGTTCGTAGCGTTGAACAGGTTCACCAAAGTGGTCATCACGCCGCATTCGCCGCGCGCATGCGCGACGTCCTGCGAGGTGCCGTAGTCAGCTTCGCAGGCACCGAAGAAGCGGGCAAAAGTGATCTCGGTCTTCTGCTGGGCTGCCACCGGTCCGGCGAGCAGCGTCGCGAGCGCGGCGGTGGTGATCGACAGCAGAGCCGGCAGCTTTCTTCGTATCGACATGGCGTCCTCCTTTGCTTTCAGAGTTTTCAGGTCGGCCTATCGGGCGGCACTGCCGGCGACGGCGCTGACGATGTGCCGCTGGAAGAACAAATACAGGATCAGCACGGGGAGCCCGGCGAACACGGCCTGTGCCATCAGGAAGCCGATGCCTTCGGTCTGCGCGAAGTTGGTCTGCATCGAAGCCAGGCCGACGGTGAGGGTGTACATCTCCGGCTTGGTGGCAGACACCAGCGGCCAGAAATAATCGTTCCATGCATGTAAGAAGGTATAGATGCCGAGCGTTGCCTGCGCGGGGATCGAGAGCGGCAACACGATGCGCCAGAACACTTTCAGCCGAGATGCGCGGTCTAGCAACGCGGCCTCCTCAATCTCCGCCGGAATGGCGCGGAAATACTGCGTCATCAGCAATACGCCGAACGGGAAGGCAAGCCGCGGAGCGATCAGGGCGATGTAGGTGTTATGCAGGTTCGCCTGAGCGAACATGATGTGCAACGGCACGATCACCGCCTGCTCCGGCACGGCGAGCGCGGCCAGCAACAGCACGAACAGCACCCTGCGGCCCGGGAAATCCGTGCGGGCGAAGCCGTAGCCGGCGAGCGAGGCGATCACCAGCGTCAGCACGGTCTGGCCGACCGCCACGATGGCACTATTGCCCATCCAGCCAAACACCGAACTGGCGGCCAGGATGTCGGCATAGTTCTTCAGCGTGAAGGGGGGGAGGATGATCCCGCCGGTGCTGCGCATGAGCACCTCGTTAGGTTTGAAACTCAACCCGACTACCCAGACGATTGGCGCAATCCAGACGATTGCCAGCAGCACCACGGCCAGCAGCAGCAGCCGGTCGCCCAACGAACGTCCGCTGCGCCAGCTTTCCATGCTCAGCCTTCGCGTCGCCGCGAGAGCCACATCTGCCCGAGCGCGGCTAACAGCATAAGCGCGAAAAGCACCTGCGAGGCGGCGGCGGCGAAACCCAGCTGGAGGTCGCGGAATCCCGCTTCGTAGATAAACTGCACGATCGGGCGCGAGTGGTTGTTGGGGCCACCGCCGGTGATCAGCAGCGCCTGGCCGAAGAGCTGGAATTGCAACACGATCTCGATCACCGCCACGACCGCGATCGTGCGCCGAATCGAAGGCAACGTGATGCTCCGTAGCGTCGTGAAGCGGGATGCGTGGTCGAGTGCTGCGGCTTCGTAAAGCTCCGCCGGAATCTGTTGCAGGGCAGCGAGGAACAGCGTCATCGGCAGGCCGATGATCCACCACACGGTAACCAGTGCGATTGCCGGCAGCGCCCAGGTCTCGCTGGTGACGGGGTCGAAGCCGTGCAGGCCGACCAGGCCGAGGACGTCGGCCGCCAGCCCGCGGTCCGGAAGGTACACCAGGCGCCAGATCAGCGTGACGATGGTGACCGAGAGGACCGACGAACCAAAAAACACCGCACGCAGCACCGCGCTGCGGCGTAGCGAGTCATTCAACGCGAGCGCCAGGAACAGCCCGAGTCCGACGAAGGCCGGCGTGGTGATCAGCACGAACACGACGGTGTTTCGCACTGTGCCTGGGAAAATTGAATCGTCCAGCAGATTGCGGAAATTGTCGAACCCGACGCTGCCGTTCCAGCCACCCAGCATGTCGTAGTCCTGCAACGACAGCCAAATGCCAAGCCCGAGCGGAACGAGTAGCAGAACAAGGAGGATGACGAAGTAGGGCAGCACGAAGAGCAGGTTGGCTGCGTGCTTCTCGCCGATCGCAGCGGCAGCGCTGCTGCGGCCGACTGCGACAGCCGGCTCAGCCACGGAGCGTCACCCCATCGGGGCCGAACAGGTGCGCGGCTGCGCCATCGAAACCGAGGCGCACTGGCTGGCCAATATCGAGCTGCACGTCGCCGGGTTCGTCGTACACCACCGTGCTGCCGTCGCGCAGGTCGGCGTAGATCAGCGTGCGCTCGCCAAGACGCTCGATGACGACGACGCGGGCCTCGGCGCTGTCGCCGGGCACGATGTGCTCGGCGCGGATGCCGAGCGTGAGGTCGCCGGAGGGCAGGCGGCCGGCGGGTACCGGCGTGGCGATCTCGGTGCCGTCGGGCAGGCACGCCACGACACGGCCGGCCCGCGCCTCAACGCGTGCGACGGGCAGGAAATTCATCGCCGGCGTGCCGACGAAGCCAGCGACGAAGCGTGTGCTCGGTTGCTGATACACTTCCATCGGCGTGCCGACCTGCTCGATACGGCCCTGGTTCATCACCACAATGCGGGTTGCCATCGTCATCGCTTCCACCTGGTCGTGGGTGACGAAAACCATGGTGGTTTGCATGCGCTGGTGCAGGCGGGCCAACTCGATGCGCGTGCGGCTGCGCAGCGCCGCGTCCAGGTTGGAGAGTGGTTCGTCGAACAGGAACGCCTTGGGCTGCTTGACAATGGCACGGCCGATGGCAACGCGCTGGCGCTGTCCACCGCTTAGTTGCCCTGGCTTGCGATCGAGCAGCGGTGCGATTTCCAGCATTGCCGCTGCCTCGGCGACCTTGCGTGTGATCTCCTCCGGTGGGATGCCGATATTGTGCAAGCCGAACGCCATGTTCTGCCGCACCGTCATGTGCGGGTAGAGGGCGTAGTGTTGGAACACCATCGCGACGCCACGGTCGCCTGGCCGCACGGTATCGATGCGGGTATCTCCGAGGTGGATCTCACCGGCGCTCGGTACCTCGAGGCCGGCGACCATGCGCAGCAGGGTGGATTTGCCGCAGCCGGATGGGCCCAGGAAGACAGCGAACTCGCCCGCCGGAATTTCCAACGACAGGTCGCGAATGACCTCCACATGACCAAATCGTTTGGAGACCTGCCGCAGGCTCAGGTTAGCCACGCTCTCCCCCCGCCGGCCCACCGGCGCTTCTCTTGCCACAACGGCGCGCCCTTTTGCACCAGAACCGCGGCTCATTACCAGCGGGGCCCGGCAAGTCGGTCACCAAACTTACGCAGGCCGACGTCCCGCACCCAGGCCAGGCCAGCCTTCGCGGTCTGCGCCATGGGCACGCGCATCATTTCCCCATCCTGCGGGACGAAGCCGAGGTCGCGCGCCAGGGAATCGATCTCCCACCGCATGCCGGGGTTGCGCGAAATCAGATTGTAGACGCCGAAGCTGATGCGTTCATCGTCGATCGCGTGTTCGAAGGCGCGGCACAGATCACGGTCGCTGACCCACATCGCCTGGCCCCAGCGGCCGAAGGGAATCCAGGGTCCCTGCAAATTGTCGTTGGCACGCTGGCAAACGCCGATGCGGAATGCGATGAACGAGACGCCGTAATGTTCCGCAAACATCTTGCCGACGCGCTCGCCGAACAGTTTCGACGCGCCGTACGGGTTGATCGGCGCCGGCTCCATCGTCGTTGTCAGTGCGCCACGGCCGAAGCGATGGCCGGCGACGACAAAGTTTGAGCTGGCGAAGACCACGCGCCGGACACGGTGCTGCTGGGCTGCGGCCATGACGTTCAGCAGCAGATCGGTGTTGCGCGACTGGATCCGCGCCCCGCCGGCGCGCGGGCTCGGATCCGCTGCAACATGCAGCACCGTATCGACACCGGCGAACTCGGCCGCAGCACGCCGCCTCGCTTTGGATTGGGTTCCGGTGCCGCCACCTGAAACTTCGACCCGTCGTACTCGTACGGAATATCAGCGGCGAGGCCATATTGGACGGTTGGGTCGTTGCGAAGTGCTGCGCGGTAGCGCCGCCGCGATGATGGGGGCTTATGGTCTCGCCCCGCGCTCAGAAGGGTGGATGTTTGCTGAACAGGTCGAGCTGCCGAGGGGCGTCGGCGTCACGTTCAGGCGCGATGGATTTGTGGTGGCGGCGGATCTGGGCGAAGTGGCTCGCCTCGAATTTCAAGGCGAGCTCCATCAGCGCGTCGGCAATGTAAGCGGCGGCTTCATCGGAGACGGCATATTCGGGCAGCGGTTTGGCTGAACGCTTGCGCGTCATCGCGGCGATTCGCGGACTTACGGACTGCCGGGCAATTCTTTGGTTCGACCCGCGCCGCGAGCGTTCTTCCGTCCCGACCGCTAAATCTCGCAGCCGTCGCGCGCAGGGCCTGTCAAGGATGGCCGCGACTTCGCGGCCATCCGAAGGGCTTGGCCTTGATTGGCCCGAGCACGGCGGCATCCTCGATCGAATCGGGGCTGCCGGCGCTCCCCGCCTCGCGAAATTTAACCCGGTGGTTCTGAGAGAAATCCACGCCGCTGGTAACACTCAAAAGACAGAAGTACGCCCGCCGTGTGAAATGCGGTGCTGGTGGCGGCGTAAAACGGCCCACTCGGAGGCCTGTTGTGCCCACGACCTAATTTGCACGGCAACCCTCATCTGCATCCGGGTGTCTTGCACTATCGTTCGTCGCCGTCATGGCGATGATCGCCGCCATCGGTGATTCATCCCGGCGTATGCGGCGGGTCTCGAGCAGCCCGAGTTGGTTGACGTGATGATGCAGCGCGCCTAACCGGGCGCCGCACGCGGCATCGATTCGGGCGACCAGTAGTGGTGCGCATACTGCAGCCGGCACAGATCGCGTAGGCTGTCCTCCGCCAGACCGGTCGCCAGGCGGCCGGGCTCCATGAACGCGACGTCGATCGACGGGCGACCCAGGGTGATCCATTCCGCCAGCAACTCGCCCAGAGCCGGTGCGGTCGTAAGGCCGCCGACGCAGCAGCCGCCGATGACATACAGCCCACTGACCCCAGGTGCCGGACCGAGCACATGCTCGCCATCCGCAGTCATCGTCGGCAACCCGCCACGATGGTCCTGGATCGCCACATGACGGAAGATCGGGAACTGCGGCGCCACGCTCTCGGCCAGCCGCCGCAGCACCGACAGGTCGAGCTCCAGGCCGTCGATATCAAAATCCGCCGGTACATCGCGCATGTCGTACTGCATCGGATCCGGCTCGTAGCCGCCCAACATCAGGCCGCCCTTGTCCGGCCGCACATAGACATTGGCGTCGATGATGCGCGTGATCGGCTGGCTCGGCCGCACATCCGGCAACGGCACCGTCACCATCAGCTGGTGCCGCGTGGGCACGAGCTTCACTGTCGCACCTCCCTGAGCAGCCACGACGCGGAGCCAGGCGCCAGCCGCATCGACCACGACGGGCGCCCGGATTTCCCCGCGCGGCGTACACACGCCGGCGACGATGCCCCCCTCGATGAGAATCTCCTCGACCGGCGTATGGGGCAGCAGTGTGGCGCCCAGGCGTGCGCTCGCGCGTGTGTAGCCGATGGGAACCTGCACCGGTTCGAGGTAGATGTCGGTGCGCATATGCATTACCGCCCGCACGCTGTCAGTCACCAGATACGGCATCAGACGCGTGGCCTCATCGAGCGGGATCATCGCGACGTTGAGGCCGAGGTGCCGACCCCGCGCGACCTCCTCGTGCAATTGCGCCTCGTGTTCCGGGCGGCGTGCGATCTTGAGACTGCCGGGCTGAAAGAACACCATCGGCTCGCCGGTGTCAGCCTGAAATGTCGTAATCTTCTGCACGGCCTTCGCGGCGATGCGCGTCATTGTGGAATTTGACCGAAGCTGGCCGCTGAGACCCGCGGCGCGCGGGGACGTCTGCGAGGCGAGCTCCGCCTTGTCGAGCAGCGCCACGGACAGACTGGACGAGGCGAGGTGAAATGCGGTGGAGGCACCCAGTGCACCAGAGCCGATCACGACCGCGTCGACCCGTTGCGGAATCGCTTGTTCGTTCATGTCCTGCCTCCCTGCAACCGACCTCGCGCGAAGTGGCGCTCCAGCCGCCGCGCACCGTGCATCATCGGCCATGCCATGATCAGATACATAGCCCCCGCGAGCAGATAGTACTCCATCGGCAGGTAGTACGTCCCGGCCAGATCGCGCGAGCGGAGCATCAGCTCGGGCGCCGAAATCAGCGACGCGATCGAAGTATCCTTCAACAGCGACACCAGATAATTGCACATCGGCGGCAGCACGACGGGCACCGCCTGCGGCAAGATGACGTCGCGCATAACCTGAGGTCGCTGCAACCCGAGCATCTGGGCCGCCTCACGCTGACCGGGATCGACTGCCTGGATGCCTGCGCGATACACCTCTGCCAGATAGGCCGCGCCATTCAGGCCGAGCGCCACCACCGCGGCCAGGAACGAGTTCAGCACGATGCCAGCCGGCACCAGGCCGAAATAGATCAGAAACAGCAGGGTCAGTGCGGGCATGCCGCGCACGATCTCGATGTAGAGAAACGCCACGCGCCCGGCCAGCCCACCTGCGAGGCGCATGATCGCGAGCGCCAGGCCGAGCACGGCGGCGAGCAGGAAAGCGAACGAAGTCATACGCAAGGTGCCGCCTGCTGCGACGAGTAACTCCGGTAGACTGTCGGTGAAGATCTGCCAGGTCATTAGCGCCGACCGCGCGATAGGCGCGCCTCCGCCCGGCGGGTGAGGTATCCCAGCGGCAGGCTCATCGCCAGATAGATTGCCGCGGCGGTGACGAATATCTGGGTGGCGAGAAATGTCTGATCGACCAGTGTGCGTGCGCGAAACATCAGTTCGGGCGCGGCAACCGCGGAGGCAAGCGCGGTATCCTTCAGCAGTCCGATCGCGAAATTGCCGAGCGGCGGCAGTACCACGCGCATGGCCTGCGGCAGGATGACGATGCGCAGGGCGGCCAGTCGCGTCATCCCCAGCATTTGCGCCGCTTCCATCTGGCCTTGATGGACTGCTTCGATACCGGACCGGAACACTTCCGTCAGGTAGGCACCCCCGTTGACGCCGAAGCCGACAATGGCGGCCGACAATGGATCGAGCCGGATGCCGATCTCCGTCAGGCCAAAATAGATGATGAACAACTGGGTCAGCACGGGAATGGCACGGAACACGTCGACGTAGATCGCGATCGCGACCCGCAGCGGACGCCAGTTCAGCCTCTGCAGAATGGCGAACACCAGGCCGATCAATGTTGCCACGACGAAGCCGCCAGTGGTGACCTCCACCGTGGTGACTGCGCCGAACAACAGGATGGGCAGCAGGTGCCAGACGGTCAGCCAGGCGCTCACGGTGCCGCTGTCTCGCCCATCACCTGACGGTCCACCACGGCGCGCAGGAATGCCTGCGTGCGCGGATGCGATGGCGCGCGGAACAGCTCGTGCGGCGGCCCTTCGTCGACGATGCGGCCATGGTCCATGAACACGACACGATCGGCGACATCCTCGGCGAACTGCATCTCATGCGTGACGATCATCATCGTCATCCCGTCGCGCGCGAGGTCGCGCATCACATTCAGCACTTCGCCGATCAGTTCCGGATCCAGCGCCGATGTCGCTTCGTCGAACAGCATCAGCCGCGGCTGCATGGCAAGGGAGCGGGCGATGGCGACCCGTTGTTGCTGGCCGCCCGACAGCCGCTCAGGGTAGTCGGCAGCCTTGTGCGCGAGCCCGACCTTGCGAAGCAGTTCGCGTGCCAGCGGTTCGGCGTCGGCCCGGCTCTGCCGCAGCACGCGGGTGGGGCCGAGCATGACGTTGTCCAGCGCCGTCAGATGCGGGAACAGATTGAAGCGTTGGAACACCATGCCGATGCCGGTCCTGATGCGGGCGATCTCGCGGTCCGACATCTCCCGCCAACGTCCATTGACCAGCTTCTCGCCGATGCGCTCACCGGCAATGGTGACATACCCCGAGGTCGGCCGCTCGAGATGCGCGACACAGCGCAGCAGCGTGGTCTTGCCTGATCCGCTCGGGCCAATGATCGCCACCTTCTCGCCCGTCTGCACGGCAAGGTCGATGTCCTTGACGACATCGATCTCACCAAAGCGTTTGGTCAGGCCGACCGCTTCGACCAGGGCGGTCCGCGCAGCCTGGTCGGTCTGGTCAGGCATCGATCAGGCGAACAGCGCCGAGAAATCTTTGGTCGGGTGCGCGCCCGCCCCGAGGACGTTGCCGGCAGCGTCGCGGTCCACGCCGATGCGCGGGTTTTTCTCCGGCGGCACCAGGTAATCCGGATTGCTGATGCCGTATTTCTGCATCAGCGCGGCATTCTGCCTGGTCTGCCACATCCATTTCACGCCGGCATTCACCGCGTCGAACAGGTCGAAATTCTCCTGGTTCATGCCCATCACGGTGTGCTGCTTGCTGGTGAGCTGCGGAAACGCCGGATCCGCCGCGAGAGGCACCTGCTTGAGGTTCCAGTTCGGGTTCTTGAGGATCATGTAGTCGACCAACGGCCCGTCAAGCACAGCGAAATCGAGCCGACCCGCCACCACGTCGCGCACGCAACCGTCGCTGTTGTCGTAGAGCTTCACCTCGCCCACGCCTGGAAGCTTCTTCATTTCCGGCACGATGGTGAAGCCGTTAACCGTGCCGATCGAGCGACCCTTCACGTCGTTCACCGAGAAACTGGTGGTGAACGGCTTGTCCTGCTTCATGCAGACGAAGGCGCCCGCGTAGTAGATCGCATCGGTGATGAGCAGCGCCTGGGCGCGCGCCGGGGTCCACCCCATGTTGCCGAGCATGATGTCGGCGCGTCCGCTCTTCACGGACTGCACGGTGGCTGACCATTCCATCTGGGCGGACTTGACACCAAGGCCCATCCGTTTGGCGATCGTCGCGAGGATCTCAGCGTCCGAGCCGATCAATTTGCCGCCTTCCATCGCAATCATCGGCATCTCGTTGCTGTTGGCGATCGTCAACACCCCCGGCTCGACCGTCTTGAAAGCAGTCTCTGCAACGGCCCCCCGACGGGTTGCTGCAAGCAGCGCTGCGCCCGTACCGACCATGAAGCGACGACGAGAGGTTTGCCAGGATGCCATGATCGACCCCATTTCCTGTGATGTTGGATTCTTAGCGAGGAAGGTTAGCGACATATCAGCTTCGCGCAATCGCGAACACATGCGGTGGCTCGCCGCTGGAATAGATCACGAATGACGATCGGGATTGCACTTTCGGGGGGCCGGTGTGATCATTGCGGCAATAGAAAAGACAGGGGTGCGGGGTGATGCACACAATCAAGGCATTGTGTTTCAGTCTTTGCGTCGCAGTGACCACCGCTGGTGCATCCGCCGCAGATCTGCGCATGGGCGTCGCCTCCGAGGCCACCACCCTCGACCCGCGCTTCTTCCATCTGACCTCTAATGCAACGGGAGTTCCCCCGGCTCTGCCGGGGAGGCAGTAGAAGTTTGACATTTCCGGGGTGCACTCCGGTTATCCATTGATGAAACTTCGGATCGTGAACCGCCAAAGCACACGCATGAGGAGGTCCATCAACGGACGCGCACAGGAGCCTAAGCTATGGCAAATGGGAGTGTAAATGCCACGTTGTTTTCATTCCAAAGTGTCGGAGAAAGATGTTGTACGTGCAGTTGCGGCAGTACCTTGGGGAGGTATTTCGTCGGCTGGCTGAGCAGAAGGAGAGCAGGATCGAGGAGGGGCATTTGATGCCCGATCATGTGCACATGATGATCTTGATCCCGCCGAAATACGCCATTTCGCAGGTGATTGGCTTCATCAAGGGAAAGAGCGCGTTACACCTGGCACGGGCTTACGGGGAAAACCAACGCAACTTCGTTGGACAGAGCTTCTGGGCGCGCGGGTATTTCGTATCGACTGTCGGGCGTGACGAAGAGGTGATCCGAAACTGCATTCGGAACCAGGAGCAGGAGGACTAGCGTTTGGAGCAGATGAGCCTCTGGCGCTAGCGGGCCACTTCAGTGACCACCTGAACCCGGGGTCGCGTCAGCGACCCCGACCGCCGCTCTGAGCCGACGATTTCAGTCACCGCCTTTTCCGCCGGGTTCATCGCGTCGCGGCTATGGGTGGCAAGACATCCACACTGAAAGACTGCCGGCCTTTCTGTGTCTCTCCATCACCTCACGGATCCCGCGACTGGGTTACGAACCGAAACCACCTCCGCTGAAGATCCGGCTGCCGGCCCGGTCTCATCGGCGTTCACGGTCGCCCGTTTTCCGGACTGAACCCCGGAGCGTTCCGGTATCCCGCAGCACCAGCGTGCGCGAATCCACGACCGCAACCGAGATCCGCTGCGCCGCAGGCGGCTCTGCAGCGCTAGCGCCTCGTGCACCAGCCAGGCAAGCGCGATCACGATCACAGCGGCACCGTCGCGTTTGACGGTGGCTGTCTCTTGTCCGCATCCTCGCGGCTTGCGTCGCGGACGACGACAAGGCCGCCAGCATGCCGGGAGAAACGATCCACCACGATACGCCCCATCGGGCGATGATCACGGCGTGCGCGATCGGCGCCACGGTGCTGCAATTGCTCGACCAGACCATCGCCAACGTGGCTCTGCCCTACATGCAAGGCAGTTTCTCCTCGAGTTTCGACGAAATCACCTGGGTCCTGACCTCCTACATCACCGCTTCGGCGATCATGACCGCTCCGGTCGGCTGGCTGGCGGCCCGCTTTGGTCGTAAGCCCCTCTATGTCGGTTGCATCCTCGGCTTCACCATCGCCTCGATGCTCTGCGGCGCGGCCCAGTCATTGGGCCAAATCGTCGTATTCCGCGTGGTTCAGGGCATGTTCGGCGCCGCCCTGGTGCCGTTGTCGCAGGCCACGCTGCTGGACATCTACCCCCCTGAGCGGCGCGGCTTCGCCATGGCGATCTGGGGTGTCGGCGTGATGCTCGGGCCGATCATGGGCCCGACGCTCGGCGGCTGGCTGACCGAAACCTATAGCTGGCGCTGGGTGTTCTACATCAACCTGCCGTTCGGCCTGCTCGCCGCCGCCGGCCTGATGATCTTCCTGCCGAGTGGCGGCGGGCAGGGAGGTCTCCGCTTCGACTGGCTCGGCTTTAGCGTGCTGGCGATTGCGATCGGTGGCCTGCAGCTGATGCTTGATCGCGGCCAGGACCAAGACTGGTTCACCTCCAGGGAGATCATCGCCGAGGCGGTGTTCGCCGGCCTGGGATTTTACCTTTTCCTGGTCCACGTGTCGTCCGCGCGCCAGCCGCTGATCCGGCCGGCGCTGTTCAAGGACGTCAATTTCGCGTCCGGCGTCCTGCTGATGTTCATGATCGGCATCTTCATGGTGTCCAGTCTCGCGCTGATGACGCCATGGCTTCAGGTGTTGAGCCATTACCCGGTGGAAACCGCGGGGCTGATCATGGCGCCACGCGGGTTTGGCAGCCTCGTGACCACCATGCTGACCGGGCGTCTGGCGACCCGATTGGACCCGCGGCTGCTGGTGGGGATCGGACTCCTGATGCTCAGCTACACCTATTGGTTGATGACGGGCTGGACGCCCGACGTATCGGAACGAGAGATCATCATTGCGGTCGTGATTCAGGGCGCCGCGATGGGGCTTTTGTTCACCCCGATCCAGGTGCTGGCGTTCGTCACGTTGGAGCCGTCGATGCGGACCGAGGGCGCGGCGCTGTTCAGTCTGCTGCGCAACCTCGGCGCCGCGATCGGTGTCTCGGTCGCTATGTCGGTGCTGGCGCGCAATACCCAGGCAATGCACGAGATGATCGGCGCGTCGGTCACCCCGTTCAATCGGGCTTTGCAGGCGGCTGGGCCCATGCATCAGTGGCTCGATCCGGCGAGCCCGCACGGTGCGGCATTGCTGGATCGGATAATCAGTCAGCAGGCGCAGATCGTCGCCTATGCCGACGACTATGTGTTGCTGATCATGGCGACATTGCCGGCATGGCTGCTGCTCCTGATGATGCGCCTACCGCGTAAAGTGATCAACACGGCAGCCGAATAATCGTATCGTGCGGTTGCCCGATGTAGGCACTGTGGCGAGGGATTGGGTCCGCGACAGCGGCGACGTGACTGCCTTGGATTGCCTGCCGTCGACAACTTCCATGAGCGCGGACGACCTGCTGGATCGGCTGCCTGCGAAGGCTGCTGTCCATCTGCAGTCGGCGGATGACTTCACCGCCAAGCACCCAGATGTTGTCGCGGTGCAGGCGCAAGGTCCTGCGCGACAGAGACAGGGCCAGCAGCTCGCGCAGGAACGGCTTGAAGCATTCGACCATCCGCAGGCCGGGCGGAACGTCGCGTGGCTCATATGCCCAGCTGCCTGGTCGCCGAGGTGGCCGAGCGGCTTCCGCCCGACCATGCGGGCTCGGCGACAATGCCGCCACCGGCCGATCCGGAGCAGGCGGCGGCACGGGCCGAAATCCGGCGGATCCTGGAAAATGCGGTCGATGCGCTGCCGTCGGAGTTCCGCGCGGTGTTCATGATGATCGCGATGCCAATCTCAGCCAGGCAGGCTGAATCGGTTC
>DATMND010000344.1:0-12327 GCA_035569235.1 Acetobacteraceae bacterium
CAACGTCACATGCCGAACTCAATCGCAACCTTGCGTATCCGCCTCGCGCGAACTTTGGCGCATGCATTGCCGCGATGTCCTTGTTGCGGACAAATCCGTCAGAAGGCCGTCGTGCAGAATGAGTGACGCAGTAGGATTAACCTGGCGGCGGTAAATTCCGCGTAGGCATAACTTGACGCCTGTGCCAATATGGCCCGTCAAGAGGTTTTCATGGCCGGTTGGCTCGCGCATTCAGTCGTTCTCGATCCGCAAGGAGGGTCCGACCCCTGTTCTACCTGTGTGGCCAGGCCGCTCAGCGTCTGCAACGCTATCGGCGATGCTGATCTCGCACGCCTCGCCGCCGTCGCGGTAGTGACCGAGGCGCCGGCAGGGCGTACGTTCATCAGGGAAGGCGAGTCGGCTGATTGCTTCTTCAATGTGACTGCCGGCAGCGCCAAACTGTTCAAGCTGCTGCCCGACGGGCGACGCCAGATCACCGGGTTTGTCGGCATCGGGCACTTCTTGGGCCTTGCCGTCTCCGACGTGTACGCCTTCAGTGCCGAGGCAATGGAACCCGTGCGTTATTGCCGGTTCTCGCGAGCCAGGCTCCGCGGGCTGCTGGATGACTTCCCGCTGATGGAGAAGCGGCTGTTGGAAGTAGCGGCGAACGAGTTGGTGGCAGCGCAGGAGCAGATGCTGCTGCTCGGACGCAAGACCGCGCGCGAGCGGCTGGCGTCGTTCCTGCTGCTGCAAAGCTCTCAGGGTCTGCCATGCGGCACGTCACGCGACCGCTTCACCCTGCCGATGTCGCGCGGCGACATCGCCGACTACCTCGGCCTTACGATAGAAACCGTCAGCCGTACTCTGACCCGGCTGCGCGGCGAGGGGCTGATCGAACTGGTCTCGCAGAGCGCGCTGGCGGTGCTCGACCCCCGCGGCCTCGAAAGGCTGGCTGGCGGCCTGAGCTGAATCCACCAGGAGTGGGCACGAGCCCACATACCATTCAGGCCGCACCGCGCCACCGGAGACGCTAGAGCGAATGCGGGATCAATCGCTTGTAAGACACCCCATAACCGCCCGCAGCCAGTGCCAGGACCTCGATGTCGGCCTGGCTCAACAACAGATCGGCGGAGGCGCCGCAATCGGCCGGATCGTCGCTGCTGCGAACTCCGGCCCAATGGACGCGGTAGCCGCTACCCGTTTGCGGCAGCCTGGCTTCGATCACCACGCTGCCGCCGCCGGCGTGCATGGCGCTCACATCGAGCACACAGGCGGATCCCGGACGGTCACTCAGTCGCGTCGCCTCGATCTTCGCCCGCATGTCGCGCGAAATCATCTCCTGCGGATCGAACGAGACGATGTCGCCGACCCCCGGTCCGAATTCGCCTATTTCACGCAGCAGGCCGATGGTGCCAATCATCCCAGCCAGGGCCACCACGACCATGCCGAGAATGACGCTGGATACACCACTCGAATTGCCGCCGTTCACCTGCATATCCGTTTTGCCTCGCCGTCCCGGGACTTCCCCGGCCATTCCAACGATACTGACTGCCAGTGGTTCAAAATCAGTGAACCGGGTCCTGAAATCCCCTGATCTGTCGCAGCGAATTAAAAAAGTGGCGGCGCCAGAGGCGCCGCCGAGGGTATGGGGAGGAGTCCAAGAGAGAGAAGGGGGCGGGCTGACCCGCCGATCTCACGAGACGGATAATGCAGTGGGCCGCCTCGATGAGCATTGATCCAGATCAAGGATCTTGATTTTTTTCGGCGTGGACTTCCCGATCACGGCGGCCGAAGCACGCTCTGGCGGTACGCCAACAGCGCCTATAAGCGACTTCTGAAGTCGCCACCACGGAGACACGACAACACATGGCCAGCTTCATGCCGCAGGCACTCCACGCTCTCACCACCCTGATCGTCAGCCGCATGGGCAGTGCGCCGGAGGAAACGGAGGAGGTCGCCGACCATCTGGTCCGCGCCAACCTCTCGGGCCATGACAGCCATGGCGTCGGCATGCTGCCCACCTATGTCCGGTTGCTGCAGGACGGACTGCTGGTACCCAACCAGACGCCGCATACCGTGCTGGACGCCGGCGCGCTCCTGGTGATTGATGCACGCCGCGGGTTCGGTCAGCGCATGGCAGCCGACGCGGTGCGCCGTGCCATTGCACGGGCGCGCGAAACCGGCGCGTGCGTGCTGGCGCTGCGCAACGCCTCCCATGTCGGTCGCATCGGCACCTACGCCGAGCTTGCCGCCAGCGCCGGCATGGCCTTCACTGCCTTCGTCAACGTGGCCGATGGCCGCGATGTGCAGGCGCCCTGGGCCTGCGCCGAAGCCCGCCTCGGAACCAATCCGTTCTGCGCAGCCGTTCCGGGCCTGGCGGTGGATGATGAGGCGCCGGCCCTGCTGCTCGACATGGCGACCACCACGATTGCCGCCGGCAAGGCGCGCGTCGCATTCAACAGTCGCATTCAACAAAGGCATACCGGTTCCGGAGGGCTCGCTGATCGACGCGAACGGACAGCCGACCAATGATCCCGCCGGCTTCATCCGCGACCGGACCGGCGCAATGCTGTCGTTCGGCCGGCACAAGGGCTCGGGGCTGGCCGTAATGTGCGAGATCATGGCTGGCGCGATCGGCGGTGGGCAGCGGGTGGACGAACCGACGCGGGGCGGGATCCTCAATTCTATGGTGGCGACGGTGATCGATCTGTCGCGGCTGGGCGATCCCGCGGCGATCGCGGAGAACATCGAGGCCACCAAGTCGCACATCCGCACCTCACGCCTCGCGCCGGGCTTCGACGAGGTTCTGCTGCCCGGCGAGCCGGAGCGTCGTGCGGCCCAGCATCGTGCCGAGGTTGGGGTTGAGGTGGACGCGACCACCTGGCAAGAAATCCGGGAGGCCGCGGGCAAGATTGGTATCACCGCATCGGAGATCGACAGGGCGGTGGGAGCGAACTGAAGGGAACGTAGCGACCGCGACACAGGCGACACAGCGCGCCCGTTGCGCGCACCGGTCATCTCCCGCACCATAGGCGCACCGGCGACCCGCCGGATCACGCCATCACGGAGAGACCGATGTCAGCAGCGCTGCAACTGCCCAGAACCGACGTGACCGATGCCGAATGGCAGACGCGCTGCGACCTCGCGGCATTGTACCATGTGGTTGACCACCTCGGCTGGACCGACCTGATCAACACGCACATGTCGGCGCGCATCCCGGGTGAGCCGAACCACTTCCTGATCAACCGCTACGGCGAGATGTTCGACGAGGTAACCGCATCGTCGCTGATCAAGATGGACATGGACGGCAACGTGCTCGGCGGCGATGGGCGATTCAACAACGCCGGCTTCACCATACACAGCGGCGTTTACAAGGCACGGCCGGATGCGAACTGCGTGATGCACACGCACACACGGGCCGGCGCGGGCATCTCGCTGCTGCACAACGGGGTGCGCCCGATCAGCCAGGACGCGCTGCACGTGCTGGACGACATCGCCTATCACCCGTACGGGGTCCCGGCGACGCCCGAGGAGTGCGAGGCGCTGGGCCGCACGTGCGCCCATGGAACCTGTGTGGTGCTGCTCAACCATGGGCTGCTCACGCTCGGCGAAACCATCCATGGCACGCTGATGCGCCTATACATGATGGAGCGGGCGTGCGAGCTCGAACTGATCGCGCGCACCATGGACGCGCCGCCGGTGCAGATCGACGATCATGTCGTGCGCAAGGCGGCTGAGCGGATGAAGAAGATCCGTGGAACCGAGAACTACGGGCTGATGGAATGGCTCGGCCTGGTGCGTACGGTGGACCGCAAGGGGATCGACTACCGTAAGTGAAGCCCGCTCGCACGTAGCTGCGTCATACTCGTGATTGCGGATAACCTTCGTTCGCGGGAATGACTGCCAATGTTGCGGTCGGGTCCGGGAACGCCTAGTCAGCCGCCTCACCCGTCCACGGATCAGGAGCCCCCAATGGCGATCGAGCGCACGCTATCCATCATCAAGCCCGACGCCACGCGGCGGAACCTGACCGGCAAGATCAATGCGTGCCTCGAAGCGGCCGGACTGCGGATCGTGGCGCAGAAGCGGCTGCAGCTGACCCAGGCCCAGGCGGAGGCGTTCTACGCCGTGCACAAGGAGCGGCCGTTTTTTCGTGGCCTGGTGCAGTTCATGACTTCCGGCCCCGTCGTGGTGCAGGTGCTGGAGGGCGGCAATGCGGTGGCGAAGAACCGCGAGGCGATGGGCGCCACCGATCCGAAAAAGGCCGCCGAAGGCACGATACGGGCGCAGTTCGCCGAGGACATCGAGGCGAATTCGGTGCACGGGTCCGACAGCGCGGAGAATGCAGCTATCGAAATCGCCTTCTTCTTCGCGCAGGTGGACATCGTAGGGTAGGGGTGAACCGGGGCGTTGGTGTCCTGCGGTGTTTGACGAATCTTTCCCCATACGCCGTCTGATTTGCTAACGTCTCCAGCGGTTTGCTGGAATGATGTGCGTGATGAGACGGGTAGTGCCGCGGCTTGCATGGCTGCTTCTGCTGCTTTCGCTCGCCGCTGCGGCGGCCGATATGCCACCGCGTGCGCCGAAGATCAGCTGGCAGGAAGCGGTGGCGCAGCTGGCGCAGGAGCGCACGCGCGCCGAGACCTGCGTGGCGTGGCTCAAGAAATACGGCGATGCCGCGGCGCAGAATCGCGGTGCGCTCGCTTACGGCGGAGCAAAGGCCGAGTACGACGGAGTGATCGCCGGCTTGGTCGTGGCACTTGCGCGGAAGGGGCAGCCGGAAAGCCTACCGGATCTGCAGGCCCGGCTCGAACGCGGCTTCGACAAGCGTGAGGTGTTCTGCGAGAGCGTGCTGCCGCTGGTCCCGCAGGACAGCGGCCAAAAGGGGCCGATCGCCGAAGTCGTGACCGGTATAGCCAAACCGGTGATCGATGCTGTGGTGGCGATCTGGTCCAGGGTTCGCGATGACGACGCGCTGATGCGTAAGACGATCCAGACCCAACTGGAAGCAACGTCATGGCCTGCTTTCGAAAAGGTTGTGCCCTCGTCCTGAGCCTGATGTTGTGGGCCGCGGCGGCATTGGCGGCGGAACAGCTGCCGGCGGCAGCGGGGCTGTACGACCGGCCGCTGCTGGTCGTCGATCCCCGTATGCACACCGCAATCATCTGGCGCGCTGCGGCGGACAGTGCCGGAAGTTGGGCGGTAACCGGGTCGGAGGACAAAACGGTGCGGGTCTGGTCGCTCGCCGACGGCGCTCTTGCACGAACCATCCGGCTGCCCGCCGGGCCGGGCAATATCGGCAAGGCTTTTGCCGTGGCGATCAGTCCGGACGGCGCGCTGATCGCCGTCGGTGGCTGGACCCGGCGAACCAATACTGACCCGCAAGAGCAAATCTATCTATTCGAGCGTGCCAGCGGCGCGCTGGTCAAGCGCATCGTAGGGTTGCCGGACGTTGTCTTTCACCTGACCTTCTCGCCGGATGGTCGCCGCTTGGCCGCGACGCTGGGTTCCGGCGGAATTCGGCTGTATGACCGCGAAAATGGCTGGGTCGAGGCTGCCCGCGATGCGGACTACGGCGACGCAAGTTTAGGGGCGGCCTTCGCACCGGATGGGCGGCTGGCGACGACAGCAGATGACGGCAAGGTGCGGCTCTATGCTGCCGATCCGCGGGGGACGGTCCAACCCATCCTTGCGATCGACGCACCTGGCGGCCATCGACCTCACGGCATCGCCTTCAGCGGCCCTGACGGACTGCGCCTAGCCGTCGGTTATTCCGACAGCGTGGCGGTGTCCTTGCTGGACGGCCGAATGCTTGCCGAGCTTCCGGAGCCAGATGTCGAAGGCATCACAGACGGCAACATCGGAAGAGTCGCCTGGTCACCGGACGGCGAAACCCTATTCGCTGCGGGCCGGTATTGGACGAACGGCGGCCACCCGGTTCTCGCCTGGGGCGATGCCGGCGCGGGCAAGCGGCGCATCATGCCCGCCGCCCTGAACACAGTGATGAGCCTTGTGTCGCTACCTGAAAACAACCTGCTCGTGGCGGCCCAAGACCCCTGGCTCGGCAGACTGCGGTCGGACGGCACAGCCGCCTGGGCGCATTGGCCGCAGCAAGCCGATTTCCGAGGGCAGTACTTTACATTGTCGGTATCGAACGATGGCGCACGCCTCGGTTTCGGCTTCGCTGTCTTCGGCGAGCAACCGGCGTGGTTAGATCTGACGGCACGCACTCTCGCGCTCGACCCGCCCGGTGACAGCCACATTACCGCCCCGCGCCAGGCTGGGCTGCCGATCGAGGGCTGGCGCGATACCACCCACCCGACGCTCGGTGGGCGGCCGCTGGACCTGGAGCCGTACGAAATCGCCCGCAGCCTTGCCGTCCACCCCGCCGGCGATCGCTTCGTGCTGGGTGCGGAGTGGTCGCTGCGCGCCTTCGACGCTAACGGTACGCCGCTCTGGACCCGGCCGGTCCCCTCGATCGTCTGGGCGGTCAACATCACTGGCGACGGCAGGCTGGTGGTGGCCGCTTACGGCGACGGGACGATCCGATGGCATCGGATGAGTGATGGGGTGGAGTTGCTGGCCTTCATGCCGCTTGGCGACCGGACCAATTGGATGGCCTGGACTCCGGAGGGCTTCTTCGCAGCCACGCCAGGCGCGCACGGCATTCTCCGCTGGCACGTCAACCACGGTTGGGACGCGCCGGCCGACAGCATCCCGATCGAGGACATCCCCGGCTCGTTCCGCCCCGCCGTGCTGCCGCTCGTGCTGCAGGAGCTAGAGACGCCACGCGCGCTCGGGCTCGCGGTTCTCGCCGAGCACAACAAGGACGTGGCGATCCGCACCCATAGCCAGTTGCCACCGGGCGTCCAGCTTCACCTGCTGGCGATCGGCATCAGCGCCTACAATGAGGACTACGGTAAGAATCTGCGGCTGCATTACGCCGACCGCGACGCCCACGATCTAGCGAGCGCGATCGTCAACACTCAGGCGGGCCTCTACTCACACGTTGACGCGCAGGCGCTGCTGGACAAGGACGCGAGCCGGGGCGGCATCCTGCGCGGGCTGCAGTTCCTGCGGACCGAAATGGAACGCGGCGGTGGCAACGATCTCGCGGTGGTCCATTTTTCGGGTCACGGTATGGTGGTAGATGGCACGCTCTATCTGCTGCCGTACGACACTGACGCGCGCGATGCCGTCGGGATCAAGAATACCGCACTACCGATCGACATGCTGAGAACCGAACTGCTCAAGCTTGCCGAGCGTGGTCGCGTGCTGGTGCTGCTCGATGCCTGCCATTCTGGTGCGACGACGCTTGACGGGTCCGCCAAGGCGATGGACGCGGCGGCGCTGCGCCACGAGCTTGCAGCGGCGAACGTGACGGTTCTGACCTCTTCGGGCGGTAGCGAGCCTTCGAAGGAAGACGACGCATGGCAGCACGGTGCGTTCACCCGGGCGTTGCTCGACGCGCTGAACGATCCCACCGCCGACGTTGACCGTATCGGCCTGATCAATTCAAACGCACTGGCCCACTACGTGGCCCGCCATGTCGCGTCGCTCACCGGGGGGAGCCAGACGCCCGATATGGAAGTCCGCTTCGACACCACTGTGTTTGCTGTGGGACTTTAGTGCGAGCGCCGGCGCCGCACGCCGGCAGGCAATGCCCTACAGCAGGAAAACGGCCATCCCGACCAGCAGAACGATCATGAAGATCACGGTCCCTAGGGTGAAATGGGTAAAGCCATTCCAAAAGCTCTGACGGTCGGCGAGGAATGCCTCAGGGGTCTCGTCCCCGGCGGTGCGCGATGGGATTGCGCTGTGTTCGGACATGCGGTGCCTCGGTTTGGCGGGATGGGTTCGCGCCCGTTCTATTGCAGCGAGGCAGAAACCGGCAAGGGGTTGAGCAAGGCCGCGCCCGCCGATGGCGCGGTTCCGCTGCCTCCCGCGGCGAACAGACGCAGCGCGGACGGATAAATCGCGTGTTCCTGCGCCAGTACCCGATTGGCGAGACTTGCCTCGGTATCGTCGGGCAGCACCGGCACAGCCGCCTGAGCCAGAATCGGGCCCTCGTCCATCGTCTGGGTGACCAGATGCACCGTGCAGCCGTGCAGCTTCACCCCTGCGGCAAGCGCCCGCGCGTGCGTGTTCAAGCCCGGAAAGGCCGGCAGCAGGCTCGGATGGACATTGAGCATGCGCCCCCGCCAGGCATCGATGAGGCGGGGCGTCAGCAACCGCAGATATCCGGCGAGGCAGACGATTTCGACGCGGGCATCGCAAAGTGCCGCGTCGATTGCCGCTTCATGCCCCGGGCGATCGTTGCGGAAGGCACGATGATCAATCGCCCGCACGGGAACACCAGCCCCCCGCGCCAGCTCCAGTCCGGGGGCATCGGGCCGGTTGGAGACGACCAGCACGATCTCGGCAGGGTAGATTGGATCGCGGCAGGCGGCGATCAGTGCGGCCATGTTCGAGCCGCGCCCGCTGATCAGGATCGCAGTCCGCCGCCTCACCCTGGCCAGCCGGCGGGCAGTTCGATCCGCACCGTCGGGGGGCCACTCGCAGCTTCGATGTGGCCGATGCGGGCGACGCTCTCACCCATATCACGCAGCAACCCGGTGGCCGCCTCTGCGTCAGAGACGACCAGCGCCATGCCGATCCCACAGTTGAACACGCGCAGCATTTCGGCGGCCTCGATGCCCCCGGTTCTGGCCAGCCACGCAAACACCGGCGGCACGGACCAATAAGGCTCGAGTACGGCCACCGTCTCGTCTGGCAACACGCGTGGCAGGTTGCCCGGCAGTCCGCCGCCGGTGATGTGCGCGGCGGCCCTGAGCAAGCCCGCCCGATGCAACGCGAGCAGGGCCGGCACGTAGATCCGCGTCGGCACCATCAGCGCCTGGCCGAGCGTTACGGCCGGATCGAACGGCGCCGGGGCGGTCCAGGGCAGTCCGCTGATTTCCACAACCCTACGCACCAGGGAATAGGCGTTCGAATGGACGCCGGAACTGGCCAGTCCGAGAACGGTGTTTCCGGGTTCGACGCCATGCGGCAGCAACCGCCCACGCTCGGCTGCGCCAACCGCGAAGCCGGCGAGATCGTAGTCGCCCTCGCCATAGATGCCCGGCATTTCGGCGGTCTCGCCGCCAACCAGCGCGCAGCCGGCCTCGTTGCAACCCGAGGCGATGCCGGCAATTATCTCCCGCGCCTGGCGTGGATCGAGCTTCCCGGTTGCGAAGTAGTCCAGGAAGAACAAAGGTTCGGCGCCCTGCACCACCAGATCGTTGACGCACATCGCCACAAGATCGACGCCGATCGTGTCGTGGACGCCGGTCTGGACCGCAACCTTCAGCTTCGTCCCGACGCCGTCTGTGCTGGAGACCAGGATCGGGTCGATGAACCCCGCGGCCTTCAGGTCGAACAAGGCGCCAAAGCCGCCAATCCCGCCCATGACCCCCGCTCTGGACGTCGCGCGCGCGAATGGTTTGATCGACTCGACCAGCGCGTCGCTTGCCTCGGTATCAACTCCGGCGGCGCGATACGTAAGGCCGTTGCCGGTCGGCGTGCCTGAATCCTTATCACCTCTGGTCATGTCGGCCCTCGATACGCTACTGCCTTGGTTTGCTGAGTTGCGCGATCGAGCGCAAGGCGGGTGGACGGTGGCGGAAACAACCATAGGCCCACTGCTTCGCGCAATGCAGGGGGCGCACGGCGGGGAAAGGCGGATTGATGCCTGACGGAACGCAAGTCGGTCGCAGCGCGTCGGCCGTCTTGTTGACGCTGCCCAACGTCATCACCTTTGCCCGGTTGTGCGCGGTACCGCTCTCGGTCTGGCTGGTGATGGAACGGCAGTTCGCCCAGGCGTTCTTCCTGTTCGTCGCCGCCGGAGCGTCCGATGCGGTCGATGGCTGGCTCGCCCGGCGCAACGGCGGAGGCAATGCCGTGGGTGCGCTGCTCGATCCTGTGGCCGACAAGGCATTGCTGGTGACGATGTATGTGACCCTCGCGGCGGTGAACGTGCTGCCTGATTGGTTGGCTATCCTGGTGGTGTTCCGCGACGCCGTGATCGTCGGCGGCGTGATCGTGCTGTCTGTGCTCGGCCAGACGGTAATTCTCCGTCCTCTCTACATCTCCAAGCTTAACACTGCATTGCAGATTGTGCTGGTTGCGGTGTCCCTGCTGCTGGCTGGCTTCGACCTCGCAGCCCCTGCCGCCCTGGATGCGCTGATCTGGACCGTCGCGGTCACCACGCTGTCGTCCGGTGCGGCCTATGTCTGGATCGCGGCCCGCCGACGATGACCGACGGCGTCGAACTCCCACCGCCCGAAGCGCCCCCACCCGTCGAGCGTCGGTCGTGGTTGCCGGGGCCACCGTCGCCGATTCCGGGCCAAGCCACCCGCGGGCAGCGAGTTGCTCTGGTGGTCAGCCTCCTGGTGGTGGCGTGGTTGGCGTTGCAGCTGTTCGCCTCGGTTCTGGCGCCATTCGTGGCGGCAGCGGGAATCGCATACGTGCTCGATCCGCCGACCACGCGGCTCACCCGGCTCGGACTAAGCCGAGGCCTCGCCGCTTTGTTCGTGATCCTGGCCCTGTTGGCCGGTGTCCTGCTGTTCGCCCTGCTGCTTTACCCGCTGATCCTGCAACAGATCGGCCTGCTCCTCGGCCGCATCCCGCAATACGTGCAACTGCTGCAGCGGTGGGCGAGCGAGGTCATCATGGACCTGCAAACCAATTTCGGGTCCGACGTGGTGAACGACAAGCTGCGCGACGTGGTCAGCAGCCAGGCCGGCAACATGCTGACGTTCCTGGCCACTGCCTTGACCAGCGTCACCGGCGCCGGCTTTGCGATCTTCAATGTTCTGACCCTCGCCGTGGTGACGCCTGTCGTGGGATTCTACCTGCTGCGCGACTGGCCGCGAGTGCTCGGCATGGTGGATTCCTGGCTGCCGCATCGCTACGCCGACGTGATCCGTGCCCAGGCCCGCGAGGTTGACCGTATCCTGTCTGCCTGGGTGCGCGGCCAAGCCCTGTGCTGCGTGATTCTCGCGCTCTACTACGCCTCGGCGCTAACGACTGCCGGCCTTGACCTTGGCCTGATCGTGGGGATGGCGGCGGGGCTGTTGTCGTTCATCCCCTATGTCGGTTCGATCACCGGCGGCGTGACGGCGGTCGGGCTGGCGTTGGCGCAGTTCCCACACTGGCGCGGCGTGATCGTCGTGGGCGCCGTGCTGGTAGTGGGCCAGATCCTGGAAGGCTACGTCATCTATCCGCGGTTTCTGGGCGATCGGGTCGAACTGCCGGCGGTTTGGGTCATCTTCGCCCTGTTTGCCGGCGGCGCGGCGTTCGGCTTCCTCGGCGTCATGCTGGCCGTGCCGATTGCGGCAACGATCGGGGTGCTGTGCCGCTTCTGGCTGCGCCGCTACCTTGCCAGCCCACTGTATCTGGACCCGCCGAGCAAGCGGTAGAGGACTATTGCCACTCGTCTGGCGTCAGCCGGGAGAGTTGCGATAAACTCACGGTTGCGCGATTACCGATTCGCAGCACCAAAGGGAGGGAGATTCAACCTATGCCGGCACTCGCAAGACAATTGGATGACTGGCGACCACGTGTCCTCAGCATTCTGCGGATTTTCGCTGGTCTGCTGTTCATGGAGCATGGACTTTCCAAGCTGTTCAGCTTCCCGATCCCGTTTCCCAGTGGCCAGCCCGCGATGTTCCAGCTTTTGTGGTTTGCCGCCGTCATCGAAGTAGTCGGGGGCCTGCTGCTTGCGCTGGGGCTGTTCGTCCGCCCGGTGGCGTTCATCATGTCCGGCGAAATGGCAATCGCCTATTTCTATGCGCATAACCCCAGGGGCTTTTATCCGCTGGCGAACGGCGGCGAAGCGGCAATCCTTTATTGCTTCATTTTCCTTTATTTCTTCGTCGCTGGTGGCGGCGCCTGGAGCTTGGACCGATTGCGCACGTCTGGCCGGGACTGACCACAGATGACCTGCTGAACCCGATCCGGAGTCACCGCGCCCAGCCACGGGCGATGATGTCACGTTCCTGAGACCGCGACAGCGTCCGACCAGACACCGACGTCGCGATGCCGCGCGATTGGCTGGGACCGAGACGCCCTTCAAACGTGCTGGTGCCTCCGCCTTCACTGCCCGCGATGCCTGAACCGGAGGCGCCGGCGCCGCTTGCCCCGGTGCCTGCCGATCCACCAGCGGCCCCGGCAGCACCGCCGGCGCTTGCGCCACCACCCGCCGCGCCGCCACCTCCGCCGTTGCCGCCACCTCCGTTGCCGCCACCGCCACCGCCGTTGCCGCCACCGCCTCCGCCGTTCCCGCCACCTCCGTTACCGCCTCCGCCT
>DATMND010000345.1:0-31203 GCA_035569235.1 Acetobacteraceae bacterium
AGGGCAATCAGTGACGCCTCGCCGCGCGCCAGAATTCCATCTGCCTCCGCCGGATCGGTGATGCGGCCAAGCGCCATCAGCGGCACTCCGTTCAAACGGTGCCGCAGTTGCTTGATGTAATGCATGTACGGCATAGGCGGCCCGAACCGGTCGGGCGTGTGCATCTCCAGTGTGCGTGCATGAGCACCGCCCGCGAAGCAGACGTAATCGACGTTGCGCCGTCGCGTGAGCAGGTCAGCGATGATGCCGGCTTCCGCGGGGCCAATGCTGCCCGGCATCCCGTCATCGCCAGGCAGTTTCAGTCCAACGATGAATTCCATCCCGCACGCCGAACGCAGCGCCATCACCAGATCGGCGACAATGCGCGTGCGGCCTTCCCAATCGCCGCCATACGCATCGTCTCGGCGGTTGGACCACGGCGAGAGAAACTGATGGAACAGGTGCCCATGCCCGGCGGATATTTCGACGCCGGAAAAGCCGCACGCCTTCAGGTGCAATGCGGAGTCCGCAATCTGCTCGATCAGGTCGCTGATGTCTGCTGCCGTCAGCGCACGCGGCACCGTCCAGGACAGGTCATCGGGCAGCGCGGAGGCGCCGATCGCTTCCGGATTGCGCCCGGGATAGTGCCGCCCGCGCCCGGCATCCTGGACCTGCCCGAGCAGGCGGCAGTCCTGTCCTTCCACCGCATCGGCGAAGCGTTTCAGCCTGTCCGCGTCGTCGCGGCGCCACACCTGCACGCGCGGCAGGCCGGCCTGGTGCCGCATCATGCCGAGCGGTTCTGTGACCGTCATAGCGGCGCCGCCGGCTGCGCGATTGGCGTGGTACTGGATCAACTGCTCCGTCACCCGTGCCATCGGCGTGACGAGCAGGCTCATCGACGCGTGGGTGATTCGGTTGCGCAACCGTTTGCCGGCCAGCCCGAATGGGGTGAACAGAGCAGTGAAATCAGTGGTGTCGCGCATGTGCGAACTCCATTATCCGTTCAAACCGGCGAGCGCGAGCCTTGAATCAAAAAAGGCTGTCATTCCCGCGAAAGCGGGAACCCAGCGGAATCTGCGTAATTGCTGTTCGCGGCCCCGGCCCTTGCGCGTGGCAGGCCCTGGGTTCCCGCTTTCGCGGGAATGACGACATACGGGCCGGTCCGCGCCTATACGAAATGCGGACGCACCTTCTCGCACAGCAGTTGCAACGACCGCATCATCATCTGGGGCGGAATGTGACTGCCGAAATTCAGCTCGGCGAGAATGCCGTCAATTCCCAACTCGTCACGCAACTGCAGCAGCCGATCCGTCACCCGCTCCGGGCTACCCACGACAACCTTGTCGCTCAGTACCTGGTCGTAGGTGATCGTGCGCACCGTCTCCAGTTCCGCCCGCCGCCGGCTGTTCGGCGAGCCTTCGAGCCGCGTGGTCAGCGACTTGTAACCCTGCATGATGCTGGGCTCGGCTTCTTCCAGCGCTTGCGCATCGGTATCGGCGAGATGTAGCGACAGGCGCAGATACACCTCGCCCCTGCCGGGATGGCCGGCCGCTGTGTACGCGTCACGATACGCCTTCAGATCCGGCGCCAGCGCCGACAGCGAGCCGCTGCGCACCGCGACAAACAACGGATAGCCGAGTGCGCCAAGCACCGGAAAAGTGTCCTCGCTGGCGCCGGCGATGCGGATCGGCGGATGGGGCTGCTGATACGGCCGAGGCACCGCACGCGCCTCGTTGAAGCTGTGGAATTTTCCCTCGTAGGAAAAACTCGGCTGTGTCCAGGCCAGCTTGAGGATCTCCAGTGCCTCGAAGAAGCGCTCGCGGCTCTCCGCATAGGGCACACCGTAGGCGGCGTAGCCTCGCACATTGCCGCTGCGCCCGGCGCCCAGCAATAGCCGACCGCGGCTGATCTGGTCGATCGTGGCGGTTTCCTCGGCAAGCCGCAGCGGATGGCATAGCGGCAGCACCTGCACCGCGGTGCCGATCTTGATGCGGCTGGTGCGCGCGGCGATGGCTCCGGCGACGGTCAACGGTGCGGACAGCACCGAGCGGTTCGCCTGCTGGTGGATCTCGGCGAGCCAGATCGCATCGAGCCCCCATCGCTCGGCATCGGAGACCTGTTCGAGCGCCTGCGCAAACGCATCCGCGTCCGATTGCTGATCGACCTGGCGGTGGAATTCATGGTACCAGCCGAACTCCATGGGACACGTCCTATGCTGCCGGTCGAACGCTAGCCCGCGCACTGAAATCCGACAAATGCCGGCATTTGGAACATTGCGGCGCAACGCTTAGCCTCATGCGCGAAGGATGACGGGAGGCCTGCACCATGCGGTTCGGATTGTTCGGCAGCGCCGCGGCGCGCCGCGGCAGCGGAGAGTTCGACAGCGCCGAGGGGTTTCGCGACTTCATCGAATACAACGTCGAAGCCGAGGCGCTGGGCTTTCATGGCACGTTCGTCGTGGAACATCATTTCACTGGGTTCGGCCAGGTTTCGGCGACGTTGAACCTGCTGACCTGGCTCGGAGCGCGCACCCGCCACTTGCGGCTCGGCACCGCGGTGATTGTGCTGTCGTGGCACAATCCCGTTCTGCTGGCGGAACAGGCGGCGACGCTGGACCTGCTGTCTGGCGGGCGGCTGGATTTCGGCATCGGCAAGGGCTACCGCTACAACGAATTCGCCGGTTTCGACGTGCCGATGGTGGAAGCCGATGCGCGGTTCGAGGAATCGATCGCGGTCCTGTTGAAAGCGTGGACGTCGGAAGATCGCTTCTCGCATCACGGCAAGTACTGGCGGTTCAACGACATCGTCGTCGAGCCACCGTCGGCGCAGAAACCGCACCCGCAGGTGTGGATGGGCGCCGGCAGCGAGCGCTCGATCCGCAACGTCGCCGAACGGGGCTTCAATCTTCTGCTCGGCCAGTATGCGTCGCCCGATGATGTGGCGCAGAGCATCGCCTGGTTCCGCTCGGCGGTCGAGGCGGCCGGCCGGCGTTACGATCCGATGCAGGTCGGCGTCACCCGCGCCTTCTTCGTCACCGACAGCGAGGCGGAACGCGACGCGGCGCTGGACCGCAGGCTGCAGAACCGCATGCGACAGCTGACACTTGCCACGCGTCCAGATGGAACGGTGCATGGCGGACCCGACCGCGCCACCGGCGATCCGCATGCGGTCAACGTCAACAGCGCGATCTACGGCAATCCGGACGCGATCGCCCGCAGGCTGGAAGCACTGCAGAAGGTCGGGGTCGGTTACGTGTTGATCAACGGCGGCGGTTCGGGCGGTGGCGAACGCGGACGCCAGAGCATGCGCCGCTTCGCCCGCGAGGTGATGCCGCTGTTCTCCGATCGAGCGTCGGCGCGTGCTGCGGAATAATGCGCGGCTGACATTCGCCCCGGTGTCATGACCGGCGAAAGCCGGCCACCCACGACTTCGGCGCGCGTAGCACCACAAGACGTGGGTGGCCGGCCTTCGCCGGCCATGACACGGGGGGCGACAGTGCTGCCAACATCGCGTTACTTGGGAAAGACGTGAATGCCGCCCCCGGCGGCGACTGGTGGGCCACTGGCATCAAAGGTGGATCGGGTGGCCCAAGGTCTTGAGCGCCGCCTCGAGAATTCCTTCGCTCAGCGTCGGGTGGGCAAAAATTGTAGCTGCGATGTCCTCGAGCCGCGCGCCCATCTCGAGGGCCACGCTGAAGGTGGCGGACAATTCTGCGATGCCCGCGCCGACACCCTGAATGCCGAGCAGAAGATGATTGTCGGCCCGCGCAACCATGCGGATGAAGCCCGCTTCAGCCTCCAGCGTCATCGCGCGGCCATTGGCCCGGAACGGAAAGTTGTCCGTCGTTGTCTCAACGCCAGAGGCCTTGGCCTCCTCAGGCGTCAGACCGGCAACAACGATTTCGGGATCGGTGAAGCATATCGCCGGGATGCAAACCTTGTCCCAGGCGCGCTTATTGCCAGCGATGATTTCGGCCACCATCTCGCCTTGCGCCGAGGCCCGGTGCGCGAGCATTTGCTCGCCGGTCACGTCACCGATGGCGTAAAGACCACGCATCGAGGTGCGGCATCTGTCATCGATGCGGATAAACCGCCCATCCATATCGAGGTCGATTGCCTCAAGACCCCAGCCCTCGGTCACCGGCTTGCGGCCGACCGCGACTAGGATCTTGTCAGCCGGGATCGTCAGGACTTGCCCATCGGACTTCTCGATGGAGAGCGCATCCCCCGTGCGGGCAAGTCCCCTCGCGCCGGCGCCGGTCAGCACGGTGACGCCGAGTTCCGGCAAACGTTTGGCAACTGGCCGTGTAAGCTCCGCGTCGTATTGAGGCAGGATTCGGGACAGGGCTTCGACGACGGTCACGGCAGCGCCCATCTTGGCGAAGGCGGTTCCCAACTCCAGGCCGATATAGCCCGCGCCCACCACAACTAACCTTTCCGGTACTTCCGTGAGCGCCAGGGCCTCGGTCGACGAGATAACATTGCCACCAAAGGGAAGCGACGAGAGTTCGACGGCGTCGGACCCCGTGGCGATCACGACGTGTTCAGCTCGGATGACCTGACGGCCGATTTCCGTCACAACCTCGACGGTCTTGCCGTCGAGAAATCGTGCCCAACCTTCGACGACCTTGACCCGGGCCTTCTTCAACAGCCCCGAAACACCGCTACCCAAGCGACCGACGATGCTGTCCTTCCAGTGCATGGTTTTGGAAAGATCGAGTCCGGGCCTTGCGACCGAAATACCGAGCGGACTCTCGCCCGTCGCAAGCCGCGCAACCTTGGCGAACTCCTCGGCCGCATGGATCAGCGCCTTTGACGGAATGCAGCCGATGTTGAGGCACGTTCCCCCTGGTCGCTTCGCCTCCACCACCACCGTGTCGATGCCAAGCTGTCCCGCCCGGATGGCACAGACATAGCCGCCGGGACCTGCGCCGATCACCAGCAGCTTGCAGGAGATGTCTCTCATGGCCTCAATCTTCCATGAAGATCAGCGCCGGCGTTTCCAAAAGCACCTTGATGCGCTGCACGAAGGTCGCCGCGTCCCAGCCATCGACCACGCGGTGATCGAAGCTCGACGAAAGGTTCATCATCTTGCGCGGGACGAATGTCGAACCGTCCCACACGGGACGCATCATCATCTTGTTCACGCCGATGATCGCCACCTCGGGATGATTGATGATGGGCGTCGTGACCAGGCCGCCCATGGCGCCCAGCGAGGTAATCGTGATGGTCGAGCCGCCGAGCTCCTCCCGGGTCGCAGTGCCGGCCCGTGCCGCTTCGGCAAGCCGGGCAATCTCCGCTGCACAGCCCCACAAGTCCAGCGACTCGACGTGCCTGACCACCGGCACCATAAGGCCAGTGGGTGTCTGCGTCGCGATGCCGACATGCACGCCGGCATGCTGGTGGATGACACCCGCACTGTCGTCGAATAGCGCATTCAGCTTCGGCTGGTTCTCGATCGCCCGCACCATCGCACGCATCACGAACGGCAACAGCGTCAGCCTTGGCTGATCCTTTCGTTTGCGCTGGTTCAGCGTTCCTCGAAGTTCCTCGAGCCCGGTGACATCGACCTCTTCAACATAGGTGATATGGGGAATGCGGGAATTGGCGATAGCCATCTGCTCGGCGACCCTGCGCCGCAGCCCGATCACCTTGATGTCTTCGACCGTAGTCCTTGCCTGACGGACCGGCGTTCGCGCCACGCTCGGCCCCTGGTCGACGAACGCATCCAGATCCTCATGCAGGATGCGACCGGCCGGACCGGTACCCGGAACCTGCCGCAAATCAACTCCGGCATCGCGCGCGCGGAGACGAACAGCCGGAGCGGCGACGGGTTTTTCGCCCTTTGGACGCGGAGTTCCATGGACGAATTTATGTACCGGAGCGGCATGCACCGGCGGGCTAGTGACGGATTCCGGCAGGATGGATTCCGCCTTGGTACGCTTTGCCGCCACTTCAACGGTGGAAGTACTCGCTTGCGGCAACTCCGGTTCATTGTTGGTGGTAACGGGCGTTTTGCGATCCGTGGGAACCTTCAGTCGAACAAGGTCCGAACCGACAGCGACCTTGTCGCCGATCTCGCCACCCAGCCAGACAATCTCGCCCTCTACCGGCGAAGGAATTTCGACCGTTGCCTTGTCGGTCATGACTGCCGCAAGTGCCGTGTCCTCGCGGACAAGATCACCAATCTTGACGTGCCACTCGACAAGTTCGGCTTCGGCGACACCTTCGCCGACGTCGGGCAGCCTGATCACATACTCGGCCATCTCACTCCCCCAGCGCATCGAGCATGGCGCGGCCGACGCGGGCCGGGTCGGGGAAATAGTCCCATTCCTGCGCATGTGGATACGGCGTATCCCACCCTGCCACGCGCGCAATGGGCGCCTCGAGATGATAGAAACACGTTTCCTGCACAAGTGCCGTAAGCTCCGCGCCAAATCCTGACGTTAGCGTCGCTTCGTGAACGATGACGCATCTGCCGGTCTTGCGGACCGATGCCTGGATTGCCTCCAGGTCGAGCGGCATCAGCGTGCGAAGGTCGATGATTTCAGCGTCGATGCCGGTTTCGGCAGCAGCCGCCTGTGCGACATACACCATGGTTCCATACGCAAGAACCGTCAGCGCCGCACCTTCGCGCCGGACGACACTCTTGCCCAGCGGCACCGCATAGTGACCGTCGGCAACCTCGCCCAACTCGTGACTTGACCAAGGCGTGACAGGCCGGTCGTGGTGACCGTCGAACGGGCCGTTGTATAACCGCTTCGGTTCCAGGAAGATCACCGGATCGGGATCCTCGATCGCTGCTATCAGCAATCCTTTGGCATCGCTTGGGTTCGATGGCACCACGGTCTTGATGCCGCACACGTGGGTGAACAACGCCTCCGGACTCTGGCTGTGCGTCTGTCCGCCGAAGATTCCACCGCCCGTCGGCATCCTTACGACGAGCGGACAGGTGAACTGGCCGTTCGAGCGATAACGCAGCCGCGCCGCCTCGGAGACGATCTGGTCGTACGCCGGATACATATAGTCGGCGAACTGGATTTCGACGCAGGGACGAAGCCCATACGCAGCCATGCCTACCGCCGCGCCAACGATCCCCAACTCGCTGATCGGCGTGTCGAAGCAGCGGCGCGTGCCGTATTTCGCCTGCAGGCCCTGCGTCGCGCGAAAGACTCCACCAAAGAAACCCACGTCCTCGCCGAACACGACGACATTGTCGTCGCGCTCCATCATCACGTCCATCGCGTCGCGGATGGCCTCGATCATGGTCTTGCGTGGCATGGCTCAAACGCCCGCCTGCTGGCGTTGCCTGCGCAGGTGCGGCGGCATGGTAGCGTACACGCCTTCAAACATGTCGCGCACCGAGGGTCTGCCGCCGGAGTGGAGCGTGCCATGACTTTCGGCCTCCTTCTGGGCCGCCATCACCGTGTCCATCACTTCGGCTTCTGCTTGTGTGTGGCGTTCATCCGACCAGGCGCCGCGTGTCGTCAGGTGGTTCTTCAGCCGGATCACCGGGTCTCCCAGCGGCCACGCATCGGACTCGGTTTTCGGTCGATAGGCGGCGGGATCGTCGGACGTGGAATGCGCGCCGACGCGGTAGGTGACGTGTTCGATGAGCGTGGGGCCGAGATTGCGGCGAGCCCGTTCTGCCGCCCATTTGGCCACGGCATAGACTGCAAGGTAATCGTTGCCGTCCACCCTGAGCGCGGGAATGCCGAAGCCGAGGCCGCGTGCCGCGAACGTTCCTGATCCGCCGCGGGCGATCCCCTGGAACGTCGAAATCGCCCACTGATTGTTCACGATGTTGAGCACGACTGGCGCCTTGTAGGTGGAGGCGAAAACCAGCGCGGCGTGGAAGTCGGATTCAGCGGTCGAACCGTCCCCGATCCATCCCGCGGCGATTTTGGTGTCGCCCTTGATCGCCGATGCCATGGCCCAGCCGACCGCCTGTATATACTGGGTCGCCAGGTTTCCGGAGACTGTAAAGAAGCCGTCATCCTTCGAGGAATACAGCACCGGCAGTTGGCGGCCCTTCAGCGGATCCAGTTCGTTCGAATAGATCTGGCACATCATGTCCACCAACGAATGGCCCGCGGCGATCAGGAGTCCCGCCTGTCGATAGGTTGGGAAATTCATGTCGCCCGGAACCAATGCCTTGCGAAACGCGCAGCTGACAGCCTCTTCGCCCATATGCTGCATGTAAAACGATGTCTTGCCCTGCCGCTGAGCCATCTGCATGCGTGCGTCAAATGCTCGCAACGTCATCATGTCGCGCAGGCCTACAAGCAACTGTTCGTCGCTGAGGAGCCCGGCCCAGGGACCGACCGCCTGGCCGTCCCGATTGAGCACGCGGATGATGGAATAGGCGAGGTCGCGGATGGTTTCCGGATCGGCGTCCACCTCCGGTCGCGCCACCGTTCCCGCCCTTGGGATCTGCACGCTCGCAAAATCGGGGGTGCCGCCAGGCCGAACCGCGGGTTCGGGCACATGCAGCCTCAGAGGGCCATAGTCAGTCATTTCGGTGTGGTCTCCCCGATCTGCACACGTCCGCACTGCTTCAGCACAGCACGGGCACGGTTCCGAATCACGTCACCCCACGGTGAGCCCAACGTCTCCACCAAACGCCGCAAAGACGGCGGCGCGCCGGACTAGCGGGAAGCGACCCGGAACAGCGCCCTCAGGTCATGCCGGACTGCGGCGAAAAACCGCACCGGGCCCGGGGTTGGGCCACCGGCATGGACGTGTCGGACCGGCGCGGGCGATGTCCGCCACGGCAGCGCGTAGCTGACGGGTCCGTGATAAACGGGCGGCGTGACGATCGGTGCCGGCGGCTGGGGTGACACGGCTGGCGACTTCATGGCGTCGGGCGTCGTCGCCGTGCTCTGGGCCGTCCCACCCTGCTCCGCGGGAATCGCGTTCGACGCCATATCGACCGGCCTGGCCGGCACGGTGGCGACGGCACGGCTGGAAGCCAGGTCACGCACCGTCGGCGCAGGATCGCCGAACGATGCGAAAAACAACAGCACCATCCCGCCGATGGTACCCACTCCAGCCAGCAAGAAACGCCACATCGCCTGTGGCTCCCTTTCTCGGGCCACCCGCATACCGTTTGGGTGCGCTCCCTATAGTTGTCCACAGGGCCGGCGTCGACAACCCCTGTGTCGCGCGGCGGTCGGATTGCGGTTGCGGCGACATCGGGATCATAATTGTGCAACCGGCGACAACACTCGGAGGATCGCCCCATGACAAGCGCACCGCAACTTCGCCCGCTGGGCGACACGCTCGGTACCGAGGCCCTCGGCATCGACCTGTCGAAACCGCTTGACGAGGCGACCTTTGCCTGGATCGGGCGCGCTTTCGCCGAGCATCCGGTACTGGTGTTCCACGACCAGGACCTCGGCGCCGCCGAACTCGCCGCCTTTGGCCGTCGCTTCGGTCCGCCGCGCAAGCACGCGCTGGTCAAGTACCGCCATGCCGAACATCCGGAAGTCTCGTGGCTCACCAACGTCGGGGAAGACGGCAAGGTGGACTGGTACGGCGTCAAGCGCGCCACCGATTGGCACACCGACTCGACCTATGAGGACGACCCGCCGATCCTGGCCATCCTGCACGCAAAGGAGGTTCCTGCGGAACGGGGCGGCACGATGTTTGCCGATATGCGTGCCGCCTATGACGCGCTCCCCGAGGCGATGAAGGATCGGCTCTCCGGTCTCCAAGGCCTGCACGGTCGTAGCAGCGGACCCGCCGGCGAGCGGCTGTATGGCGACGAGAAGGGCGTGACCGAAAAGGAGTATCGCGAACTGCCTCGGCCAGCGGTCGTTCGACACCCGGTGACCGGCCGGCAGATCCTGTTCGTCAACCCGATGCACACGCACGGCTTCGTCGGCATGCCGCGCGAGGAATCCTGGCCGCTGATCGAGGAACTCGCGGCACACGCGACGCAGGAGCGCTTCGTCTATTACCACCGCTGGCGGGTTGGCGATGTGCTGATGTGGGACGAGCGGGCGACGATGCATCGCGGCGCCGGCGATTACCGCCCCGAAGAGCGTCGCGTCATGCTGCGCACGATCGTGTATGCGAATTGAAGGCGTCACGGCAGCGCCGAGCCTTCAGGGAGAAACGCCGATGCCTGGTTTCCACCCCACCGCCGATCTCGACATGCACTATCGGGTCGATGATTTCACCGATCCCTGGCGCACGCCCCAGACGATCCTGATGCTGCACGGCAATGCCGAGAGCGGGCTTGCCTGGTATGCCTGGGTTCCGAAACTGGCGCGCCATTTCCGCGTGGTGCGGCCCGATATGCGCGGCTTCGGCGAATCGAGCGCGATGCCGCGCGACTATCCCTGGACCCTCGATCGGCTGGTCGAGGATTTCTGTCTATTGATGGACCATCTCGGCGTCGCGCGCTTCCACCTCGTCGGCGCGAAGATCGGCGGCACGATCGCTCGCGCCTTTGCCGCACGCCGGGCGGACCGGCTCATCACGCTGACCGTCGTCGGCACGCCGCCGCCGTTGCGCGCGGGCGCCGCCGAGCGCGTGCCGGAGTTGGTTCGCGATTTCGAGACACATGGCGTCGAATATTGGGCGCGGCAGAACATGGCCGGCCGGCTCGGCAGCGCCTTTCCACCCGAGGGGTTCGACTGGTGGACGCGGTTCATGGGCCGCACCGCGGTGTCTACCCAGCTTGGCTTCATGGGCACGATTGCCTGCGCCGACATCCGGGCCGACCTACCAAAGGTCGCTTGCCCGACCCTGGTGATCACCACTGAGCAGAGCGGGCTCGGCACGGTTGAGGAAACTCGGGCCTGGCAGCAGCAGATTCCCGATTCGGAGTTATTGGTTCTGCCGGGGGATTCGTACCACGTGGCCGCGACCAATGCGGGCCGCGCGGCCGAGGCGACGCTTGATTTCGTCGTGCGGCGAGGCGGGGGAGCGTAGTTGGGCGGGATGGAGACCAAGTACTGGTTCGTCAAGAATTTACGGCCCCGACTAGACCGAGATTCCTGAGTGGCAAGGTACTCGGGGCATAACCCCGGGTTGCCAGTGGCCTCAGGCGGGTTGGCTGCGGCAGCGGATGGGGTCTGGAAGCTGCGGGACGGAAGGACCGCCGCAGCCACCGAGCCTGGTGCCGAGATAGTCCCAAAACGCGATGCCGAGCTTCCTGCATGTCTTGGCGAACCCGAGGAATGCGTCGCGGCAGTCGCGACCGATGTCGCTGTGGGTTCCGCCGCTGATGTGGCGTTTGGTCACCTGGCAGCGGATGTCGTTTTCCGAGCCGTTGGTCTGCTTCGCAGCCCAACTGTGCAGCGGAATTTCCGGGTGATCGAGCACCATCAGCAGTTCGTCTTTGTTAGGTGTAACCGTTGCAGCAGGCGATCAAGGGTGACGAAGCCTGTACGGCGTTGGAAGATGCGATCGAAGCGCGCCCGCATTTCACTGCGACGCCGCCGCGTCGGCGCGAGCCGGTAGGCCTTCAGGTCGGCATAGAACCACGAGATCAGCCTGCGGACATGCTGCTGCGCGACACGCTGCTGGTCAGTGAAGGTCTCCAGTTTGTGCACTAGTACCCCTGCACAGTGATTTTGACTCATTGAACGGGCCGAGCCGACCAATCCGGGCACCCATGGCCCGCGCCGATCAACCGGTCAAAATCACTGTGCAGCGGTACTAGGCGCTCGGCGTGGATCCAACAGAGAGCGTGTTCGCCGACGTTGAATTGCCCGGCCAGCGGTTCGTGGCAGTGTTTTCCAAAACTGAGCAAGGTGTTGTCGCGATCGACGGGAAGGCTCTTCCAAAGCACCAGCGGCTATTTCGGGCCTATGGGACCTGGTCTGGGGATCAGTCCCGGCCATTAGTCGTGGCACCAGTGGGGGAGGAGATGGTTTGGCCCAGCCATGACGGTGTACGAGCAGCGGCATGCGTCAACAGTCGCGACGCCAAGAACAAGCAGGCGGGAGAGGGAGCCGCTCTTCGTAGGTTGTCTGTCCAAAGCGGACCCTTGCGTCGATCAGCCGGAGCGCGGCTGCAGCACTGCTGGGTCCAGCGTGAACAGCTCCTGCGCGCGGCCCACTCCCCGCAACGCATAGCGCCCGACCGAAACGAGCCGGTCGCGCTCCGGCGCCGGCAACGCCGCCGCAAATGCGGACGAAACCAGCATGCTGCGTTCGGCTGAACGGCACATTGCGGCGATCCGGCTGACCTCGTTCACCGCCGGCCCAATAACAGTAAAGTCGAGACGCTGGTCGCTGCCGATGTTGCCGAAAAACACTTCGCCGATGTGCAGCGCGAGATACACCGATGTCACCGCATCGCTTGCGGCGGCTCGGCGCTCGTTCAACGTTCGCATCCCGCATCGCAGTCGCGCCTCGGCACGCAGGGCGGAGCGGCAGGCCTGGACCGGATCATCGGCCTCGAAGATTGCGAGCACGCCGTCGCCGATCAGCTTGAGAACATCCCCTCCGCCGTCATGCACGGCCGAGATGACGACATCGGCGTAGTCGTTGAGCAGGGGAATGAGCTGTTCGGGAGCAACGCTGTCGGCGATCGTCGTGAAGCCTTTCAAATCCGAAAACCACAGCACTGCATTGATGCGCTCGGCTGCCCCGCGCAGGATTCGCCCGCTCAGAACGCGCTGCCCCGCGCCGCGGCCCAGGTACACTTCGACCAATGTGCCGGCGATCCGCGCGAGCGAGGCGCACTTGATCGCCAGCGCCACGGCCGGCACGAGCCGCCGCAGAGCCTCAATCTCGCGATCGTGAAACCCGTCCCGATGCCGCGTGGCCCAGCTTGAATAGAGGCAATCCATCTCGCCGATCGCGCCGTCGCCCGAAAAACGGTGGACGAGAGCGACGTAATCGGTGTGACCCTCCGCTTTCATTTGGTCGAGCAGGGGGAAGTCCGCGGGCTCACCAAATCCGATTCTCCGGCGCAGTTCGTCGCTGCCAGTGATCACCAGATGATAGTATGGCGTCTGCTGCCAATTCGCCGCGGCCTCACCCTCGTTGGTGCGGCCGTATTCGAACAGACTGCTCTCTTCGACGCCATCATTGCGCCAACGGAAGGCACGGCCCTCGTATATCGGGTGGAGCGTATCGATGGCGGCAGTCGCACGCGAAAGATTCAGTCCGGCTCGAACCGAGCGTTCGCAGAACTGCTGCAGCAGTTCGCTTTCCGTCATTCCACGAAGGCCACTCTCGATCAGCCACGCCGTGGTCCGCGCAATCTCGCTGTCGTCCATGCTCCTGTTCCACTCGGCCGTTGCGCAACCAAATTACGCCTCAGTCAACCAATTCAGCCGGTGAGATAATCCATCGCCGCGTCGACGCCGCCTCTGCCGTGCGGCACGTTGTTGATGCGCAGACTCATCTCCACCGCCGACAATGCGCCAAGCACCATTGGCTCGTTCAGATCGCCGAGGTGGCCGATGCGGAACACGCGCCCGTTCAGCTTGCCGAGCCCGCCGCCGAGCGAGACGTTGAACCTCTGGCGTGCCGTCCGCCGCAGGGCTTCCGCGTCATGGCCCTCGGGCATCTGCACCGCGGTCACTGAGTCCGAGAAGCGGCCGGGATTGGTGCAGAACAGCTGCGGCCCATTGTTGCCGGCCCAGACCTTCACCGCGCGGCGCGCTGCCTCGCCCAGGCGGTGGTGGCGCGCAATGACGTTCGGCAGGACCTCCTCCTCCAGCAGCCGGATGGATTCCTTCAGACCGTAGAAGAAGTTCACCGGGATGGTGCCGATGAAGCTCTGCGGATTGCGCGCGAGCATCAGCGTCCAGTCAAAATAGAAGCGCGCGAGTTTCGCGTTCTTGTGCACTTCCAGGGCCTTCGGCGAGACGGCGGTGAAGCTCATCCCGGTGGGGAGCATCAGACCCTTCTGTCCGCCGCCGACCACGCCGTCGATCTTCCACTCGTCCATGCGGAAGTCGAGCGAACCGAGCGAGGAGATCGTGTCCACGAGCAGCAGCGCCGGATGCTTCACGGCATCGATCGCGGCGCGCACTTCGGGGATCGGGATGAACAGGCCGGTGGCGGTCTCGTTGTGCACCACGCACACCGCCTTGATCGCGTGCGCGGTGTCCTCAGCCAGCGCCGCCTTCACGTTGGCGATGTCCACGCCGTGGCGCCAATCGGCGGCGACCGGGCGCACCTCGACCTTCAGCGCGCGCGCCATCTTCGCCCATTCGTCGGAGAAATAGCCGGATTCCAGGAGCAGGATCGTATCGCCCGGCGACAGCAGGTTGGTGAGCGAGGCCTCCCACGCGGCGTGGCCCGACCCCGTGTACATGAACAACCGGTGCTGCGTTCGCAGGATGCGCTTCACGCCCTCGAAGCAGGCGTCGTAAACCTCGCGGAAGTCGGGATCGTGGAAGTCGATCGACGGCCGGTCGATGGCGCGCAGAACGCTGTCCGGAATGTTGGTCGGCCCCGGATTGGCGAAGAAGTGACGCCCGCGGGGCTTGGTGACGGTTGTGCTCATGCGCTGTGGATTCCTCATCGGTGCCGGCGGGGCGCATCCATTGCCGAAAATGCTGGCTTGTAAAGGTGCAAGTTGTGGTTGCAGCCATGTCGGCGTCCGGTTGCGGCGACGTCCGGGATATGCCAGGATATCCCATCATCCGGAGTTCCCGCCAATGTCACAGGCAATCGTCGGACGCTGGGGGAAGAACCTCGCCATCCGCATTCCGCTCAGCGTGGTCAAGGCAACAGGGCTGAATGACGGCGAACGTGTCGAGATCGAGGTTCAGGACGGCGATCTGGTGATCCGGCGGCCGGAGGCGCGCGCGCGGGTGCGGAGCGATGCTGAAGCGGCGGCGGCGGAAATCATGGCCGAAAGCAAGCGGTATACTCTAGGGGACATCACGATCCGCGAGCTTCTGGAGGAAGGCCGCCGCGGGTGAGCCTTGTCATCGATGCCTCCATGGCGATTGCGTGGTTGTTCAGGAGCGAGCGGACGCAAGCCGCGCAATCCATTTTGCGCCGTGTTGTCACCGAGGGAGCAACCGTCCCGTCACTTTGGCGGCTCGAGATTGCCAACGTGCTCCGCGCCTCCGCGCGCCGGGGGCGCTGTGATGACGAGTATGTGGACTGGGCGCTCCATCGCCTTGGCCGTCTCGCCATCAGGTCAGATCCAGAAACTGACAGTCATGCCTGGAGCACAAGTCTGGATCTGGCGCGGCAGTACGATCTGACCCTGTACGATGCGGCCTATCTCGAACTGGCGGTGCGGCTCGGCGGGCCAATTGCGACCTGTGATAATGCGTTGGTCAGAGCGGCGGAGCGATGTGGCGTCGAGGTGCTGTCAGCGTAACAGGTTTACTTTGCAAGAATCAAAGTCTGTTTCTATCTTGTTGGTCGGTATTCACCGGCACGCCCCGCATGCCGCCCTTTCGTCCGGAAGTGCGGGATGATCTGCTCGCCGAACAGACGCATCGTGTGCACCACCTCGTCATGCCGCGCCGGCCCAATGGCGCACAGCAGGATCACCTCCTCGATCCCCAGCGATTCGTAAAGCTCCAGGGACCGGATGCATTCTGCCGGTGTGCCGACGCAGAATGAGGTGCCCTGCTCGCGCACCTGCTCGGGCGTCGGCTCTCCGGGATGTGGACCCGCGGCGAGGCGTTGATCGCGCGCGTAATAGCCCTGATAATCGGGCGGTACGGTGGAAGGATCGTAGTCGCGCCAGACCAGACGCGCGCGTTCGCGCTGTTGCTCAATGTACCAGCTGACAAGTTCCGTGCCGCGTTCGGCGACAACCCGTGGATTCTCGTGGCAGTAGCCCGCCGTCATCAGTGCCGCGCGGCGCGTCCCGGCGCTGTCGGCCGGCGCGGTCTGCAACGCGTCGCGATAGATCGCCATGAGCTGTTCGACGCGCTGCGGCCCGCCTTCGCTGCCGAACAGTCCGCCCATGCCGAGACTGCCCGTAAGCCGCGCCGTCTCATCGCTGCCGCAGGCCGACCACAGCGGAGGATACGGACGCTGCACCGGTTTCGGCAGCACCTCGCGCCGCGGGATCTTGTAGTACGTCCCCTGATATTCGATCTCCTCCTGCGTCCAGATGCGCGGCAGCACGTCGGCGAACTCCAGCCACATGCCGCGCGTGTCTTTCAGGTCCGAACCGTACGGCGTGAGCTGGTACGGATAGCCGGTGCGCCCGAGTCCCACATCGACGCGTCCACGGCTCAGGATGTCGAGCGTCGCCATGCGTGCCGCAACATGCAGCGGGTGATGGATCGGCGCCAGCACAACGCCGATGCCAAGCCGGATGCGGCTGGTGCGCTGGCTGACCGCTGCTAGCGTCAGATCGGGCGCGCTGTTATGCGACCAGACCGGGCGGAAGTGATGCTCCGAGAACCACACGCTATCGAAGCCCTGTTGCTCGGCATATGGAATCTGCTCCAGCGCCTCGTGGATACGTTCGGACTCACTGGTCGCGGTCCAGGGTTTCGGAACCTGGATCTGATAGAACAGGCCAATGCGCATGGTCTGCCTCCTGGTGCGTGTCGGCCCCAGGGTATGCGCCTCCGCCCTCGTGCGCTACACTTGGCGCCAAGCACGACGTTTGGAGTTCCGTGCACAAGGGAAGGAGATACAGCCGATGACGTACGATCTGTTGATCCGCGATGGCCGCATCGTCGATGGCTCTGGGATGCCGGCATACCGCGGCGATGTCGCGGTGAAGGACGGCAGGATCGTCGAAATCGGCAAGCTCAGCGGGGCGGCGGCGCGCACCGTCGATGCGCACGGCGCCGTCGTCGCACCCGGCTTCATCGACAATCATTGCCACTACGACGCGCAGGTGACCTGGGATCCGCTGTGCTCGTATTCATGCGATCACGGTGCCACCACGGTGATATTCGGCAATTGCTCGCTCTCGCTGGCGCCGGTCCGGCCGGGCAAATCGGAACGGCTGGCCGAGTTCCTGTCGTATGTCGAAGCGATCCCGATGGAGGTGCTGCGCACCGTCGAATTCGGCTGGGAGACGGTGCCGCAATACATCGAACTGCTCGACCGAAATCTCGGCGTGAACGTCGGCAACCTGATCGGTCATACCGCGATCCGCTATTACGTGATGGGCGATGAATGTCAGAAGCGCACCGCGACGGATGACGAGATCACGGCGATGCAGGACATCGTGCGCGACGGCATGCGTGCCGGCGCGCTCGGCCTGTCGGTCTCACGCAATCAGGGCCACTACGATCCGCAGGGCGTGCACCTTCCGGCACTGTGGGCCGACGAGAAGGAAATGTTCGCACTGTGCGACGTGCTGCGCGAACTCGGCTCCGGCATCATCCAGTGCGGCGGCGGCAACGGCGCCGAGATGAAGAACAGCTTGATGAGCCGGCTGTCCGAGGCCACGGGACGCCCGCTCGTTTACAACAATCTCAATCAATCCATGCGCCGTCCGAACGAGTGGAAGGAGCAGATGGACCACGTCGACGCGACGGTCGCCAAGGGGATCCGCGCCTATCCGACCTGCACGCCCAATCGCATCACCGACTTCTTCACGATGCGCAACACCCAGACCTTCCGCGGGCTGCCGACCTGGCACCCGATCCTGCTCGCCACGGACGAGGAGAAGCTGCGCGCCTACAGCGATCCGGAGGTACGCAGGAAGCTCGACGCCGAGGCGGTGGAGTTCAAGGTTGACACGATGCCTCCGGGGATTTGCCGCACCTGGTGGGACTACATGACCGTGCAGCACGCGGTGCTGCCGAAGAACAAGGGGCTCGAGGGCAAGACCGTCGGTCAGATCGCCAAGGAACAGGGCAAGGGCATCATCGATGCATTCCTCGATCTCGTCGTCGAGGAGAATCTCGACACCGCATTCCTGCACGGCGAGAACAACGTCGATGACGAGGCGGTTGCGAAGATTCTGAATTATCCGAACGCGGTGATTGGACTGTCGGACGGCGGCGCGCACGTGCAGTTCCAAAGTGGCTTCGGGTTCAGCACGCGTCTGCTTGCCGAATGGGTGCGCGAGCGGAAGATCATGTCGCTGGAGACCGCGGTGCGCCGGCTGACATTCGAATCGGCGTCGATCTTCGGACTGCATGACCGCGGTTTGCTGCAGCCGGGCATGGCGGCGGATATCGTGATCTTCGATCCCGACACGGTCCGGCCGCTGCCGCACGAGGTCGTGCACGATTTTCCCACTGGCGCGATGCGGATCAAGGAGCCGGCGCAGGGCATTCACATGACTGTCGTCAACGGCCACGTGCTAATGGAAGACGGCAAGCACCGCGGCGCGCTGCCCGGGCGGGTGCTGCGCAATTCCTACTATCGCGGGCATCACGCGAACTGAAGGTTTCGGTGGCGGGTGCGCTGGTCAACACCTCCGCAGCCTTTCGTTGGCGGCATGCAAAGCAAGGTTTTAAACGCAGATACAAGAAGATTCACGCAGAACACGCAGATGGCGTCAGGCTGAACGATCTGTCGAGATATGTGATTGGCTGCGCGTTTACTGTACTCAATACGCTTGGGACGGGGCTCCTGCAAAAGGTCTATGAGAATGTAGTGGCAATTGAAGTGCGCGCCGCTGGCCTCGCGCAAGCTACGTCGGGTGATAAAACGCGTGGTCCGTGGTCTGTGAACCACACTGAACCATCTGCGTGCTTTGCGTGCATCTGCCTTCATCTGCGCTAAGAATTTTTCTTATCCCGAGGCGTCACAAGGCTCGCAATGCGGGCCGAGACCGTACCCGATCGCAGCCTCTCCTGGTCACGGCCTGAACATGCTCAATCGGCCGGAATCACTGTGCACGGCTACTAGAAATTGATGAGCTCCCACACGCGCGAAGGCGACATCGGCAGTGACTTCGGCTGCACGCCGAGCGCTGAGGCAATCGCGTTGGCAATAACGCCACCGACGGGGATGAGACCACCCTCGCCCGCGCCTTTCGCGCCCAGCGGGTTGTTGGGTGAGGGGTAATTCTCCTGATCATAGACGCGGATGTTCGGGTAGTCGGTTGCGGTCGGCAGCAGATAGTCGGCCAGCGATCCGGTGAGAAGCTGACCCTCCGTGTCGTAGACAAGATGTTCGAGAAAGGTGCTGCCAAGGCCCTGCACAATGGCGCCGACGACCTGCCCGTGCAGTGTCTTCGGATTGATGACGCGGCCCACGTCTCCAACCGCCACGTAATCGACCACCTCGACGTGGCCTGTTTTCGCATCGACGGCGACGTGTGCAGCGTGCGTGCCATAGGCATAGGTACGTTGATTGCTCGAATACGTGCCGGCGGATTGCAGATTTTCCGGTGGAAGCTCGGTCCAGCGAACAACGTTACCGTCAGGCGATGTGGCCAGCCCTGCTTCCAGGATGATGTCTTCCGCCGCGCAATTGAGGCGCAAGGCGGCGGCAGTGCGGATGTTGTGTTTTAGATTCTCCGCGGCAGCGATGATGGCGGAGCCGCCCATGACGGTAGAACGCGAACCAAAGGAGCCGAAGCCTTCGTGCAGATACGTCGTTGACCCATGGAATATCCTGATCTGTTCCATGGGCAATTCGAGCGCATCAGCGGCGATTTGCACGCAGATGGTTTCCAGGCCCTGGCCGACCATGGTGGAACCGACATAGACGGAGACTGACCCGTCGCCTTCGACGACCATGCGGGCGTTCTCGCGCGGCCCCACGGCGCCGCCTTCGACGAAACAGCCGACGCCGACACCGTGATAACGGCCGCCGATCAGCCTGCCCTTGAGTTTGGTTTTCTCCGCCCAGCCAAATTCCCCGAGACAGCGGTCAAGTGTCTCGAGATAATCGCCGCTGTCGAGGTGGTCTTCACTCAGGACCGGTGTGAGGGTGGCCAATTTGGCCGGGATTTCGTCCTTCGTGAGAAGATTGCGTCGACGGAATGCCACCGGATCGATCCCAAGGTCATCAGCGACGATGTCGAACATGCGTTCGCGGAAAAAATCCGCCTCGAAGCGACCGGGACCGCGATACGTCCCGGTGGGGGTCTTATTCGTGACGACCATGGTCGATTCGATATTGATGTTCGGAATCCGATAGGGGCCGGAGAAGCACTGTGCGAGATTGCGCGGAGCGATGGTCGCGTTGGAGCGGATGTAGGCGCCGATATTGCCGTTGACGTTGCCTCGCACGGCCAAAATGGTGCCGTCGCGTCGGCAAAGCAGCTCGATCTCGCAGTCGAATTCGCGCGCATGGTTGCAGGTCAGCAAATGCTCCCGGCGGTCCTCGATCCATTTTACCGGACGATTGACGTGACGGGCGGCAAAGGGGATCAAAAAGTCCTCCGGGTAGAACTCGCCGCGCATGCCGAAGCCACCGCCGACATCGCCTGCGATCAGGTCGATGGAAGACTCGGGCAAACCGATCTGCCGAGCCAGCATAGCGCGCGACGCGAACGGAACCTTTGCGGCACCGTAGACGGTCAGGTGCTGCTTCTTGCTGTCCCACTGGCCAATGAGGCCGCGTGTTTCCATTGTGGTCGCGGTATGGCGCTGGGTATCGAGGCGCTCGCAGCGGACATAGAACTCGTCTGTCGTCGCGGCGGCGAAAGCGCCTGCGGCGTCGCCGAGGACGGCCGTATAGGTCAAGGCGAGATTGGTACCCGTTTCCTCGAACAGCAGAGATTGGTTGGTTATTGCGGTTCCGGTGTCGACGCAGGGCGGTAGGGACCCGATCTCGACAACGATCAAGTCCAGTGCGTCCTCGGCAATCGCGGCAGACTCGGCGACCACGACAGCGATGGGTTCGCCGACATAACGCACCTTCCCGGTTGCAATCACCGGCTGTTCGTAGGGAACGAGGTCGATTTGTGGCGCGAGGCGCAGCGGGATAGTGGGTATCGGACTGCCGACGTCGGCGGCGGTGATGACAGCGACGACGCCCGGTAGCGCCAAGGCGGCCGTTGTGTCCAGGACCAGGATGCGGCCGTGCGGGATGGCGCTGCGCAGTATCGCGGCGTGGAGCATGCCATCGAGATGAAGGTCATCAACGAACTGACCACGGCCGCGCAGCAGGCGAAGATCCTCGATGCGCTCCACAGCTTGGCCGACATAGGAATTGAGCGCGGTCATGTCGCCGCGCTCCGCGCCTGGTTCTGGTAGGCAGCCCGCGCATCCAATACTGCCTGGATGATGGGGATATATCCGGTGCAGCGGCAGAGATTCCCGGACAGCACGTCGCGGATGCGCTCTTCGGACGCGTCGGGCTCATCGGTGAGAAGTGCATGGGCTGTCATCAGGAAGCCAGGCGTGCAGAAGCCACATTGCACCGTGAAGTGTTTGCGAAAAGCAGCCTGCAAGGGTGTCAGAGCGTCGTCGCCGGAGATGCCCTCGACGGTAATGATCTTCGCATCCTGCATCTGAACCGCAAGGATCAGGCAGGATCGTACAGCGGCGCCGTCAACCATGACGGTGCAGGCGCCGCAGACGCCGTGCTCACAACCGACATGCGTCCCGGTAAGACGCAGATCATGACGGAGGCAATCCGCCAGCGTGATGCGTGGCTCGACCTGCACATCGACCTGCCGGCCGTTCACATCGAACGCGACGTTCATCATGGATACCTCAGGTTCTGTTAACGGCGTCGGTTAGAGCGCGTTCGACCAGGGTGCCGAGCAAGGCGCGGCGATAGCGGCTGGTGCCATGAATGTCATTGGGTGGATCGACAGCCTGCGCCGCCATCTCGGCGGTCGCCGTTATCGTGTCCACATCGACTGCACGACCGTCAAGTACTGCCTCAGCCGTGGTCAGACGCAAGGGGCGATCATTGACACCAATTACGCCGATGTGGGTGTTCACAGCATGGCCCAAGCTGTCGAGGTCGTAGAAGGCCGCGACGCCGGCAAGGGCGAAGTCGCCGCGACGCCGGGCGAACTCCTGAAAGCCCCAACGACGCGCGGTGGGCCACGGCGGAAAGCGAATTTCCGTTATAAGCTCGTCGGGTGCCAACACCGTGGTGAGCGGGCCCAGAAAGAAATTCCCTGCTGGGACCAATCGGCTACCAGCCGGACCGATAATCGTGATTTCGGCATCGCAGGCGACGGCTATGCCGGGCATTTCGGCGGCCGGATCGGCATGCGCCAGGCTGCCGCCGACGGTGCCGCGTTTGCGGATCGAGTAATGCGCAACATGAGCGATGGCAGCGGCAAGCAGCGGATGCGCAGTCGCAAGATTGGTATCCGCTTCGATGTCGCACCAACGCACTCGTGCGCCAAGGTGGATGCCAGCATCGTCGATTTCAATCGTGTCGAGGCCTGCTATGCGCCCGATATCGACCAGCATGCTCGGAGTGGCCAGGCGAAATGCCAAAATTGGCACCAGGCTCTGGCCGCCGGCCAGCAGCATTGCGTTGCCGCTTCCGGCCGCAAGCAGTGCCACTGCCTCTTGCAAAGTTGTCGGGTTCGCATATTCGAATTTGGGAAGCTTCACGACGATTCCCCTTCACGCGTGACGCCCGGCCAAAATGGCCCTTATCCCACCGGGTTGTTCGCGGGCGCTCAGGCACGTATGGCGGACCAGTAGAAGCGATCACTTTGCCAGGATGCGCGCAAGCTCGACCAGTTCCGTGTCGACCGGTTTGGTGCGTCCGACGATGTCCGCGAGCGGCGTTCGCGTGACCTCGTTTTTCTGCCAGCCGACCAATACGCCGGTTTCACCATCGCTCAGGGCCTTGACCGCACCGACCCCCAACCTTGCAGCCAACAGGCGATCGAAGGCGCTGGGCGGAGCGCCGCGCACGACGTGCCCAAGCGTGGTGGCACGCAGTTCAAAACCTGTCCTCTGCTTATCCGCGTCGAAATAGGCCAGGATTTTCGCGGCATTTTCCTTGACGCCTTCGGCAATCACCACGATCGCATGGGTCTTGCCGCGCTCATATGCGGCGCGCAGCCGCTGCGCGATCTCGCTTGCCAAGACCTCAAACTCGGGCGTTGAGATGACTTCCGCGCCGCCCGCGAGACCCGCCATCATTGCCAGATAGCCGCAGTCCCTCCCCATGGTCTCGACCAAAAAAGCGCGATTGTGCGAGGAACCCGTCGTGCGCAAGTGGTCGATCGCCTCAAGCGTGACGTTGATGGCGGTGTCGCAGCCGATGGATATATCCGTCCCGAGCAGGTCATTGTCGATGGTGGATGCGACGCCGACCACGTGAATTCCAAGCTGGCTGAGCATATAGGAGCCCGTCTGGGATCCGTTGCCGCCGATCACCACCACACCATCGACGCCGCGCTGGGCGAGATTGCGAAGCGCCTTGGACCGGCCGCTCTCCTCGCGGAATTCCGCGGACCGGGCGCTGCCAAGGAACGTGCCGCCGACCTGAATGATGCCGCCCACGTCGCGTGCACTGAGCTGTCGGAACTGACCATCGACCAGCCCCTGCCAACCCTGGGGCACGCCGTCGACCATCATGCCTTGATCGAGTGCGCTGCGCGTGACGGCGCGTATGGCCGCATTCATGCCGGGGGCATCACCACCACTCGTAAGGACCGCGATGTGCTTCATGGTCCGAGAATTGTGACTGTGTTACCCGGGTGAGTCAGCAAAAAAGTACCGGCCTGGCACGTCAAAGCCGGCGGCTGCCGTCTTGGCAGCGCCTGACGAATCCGGCCGCCGCATGGCAGTTCGAATTCATTCGCGACCGTCACGCCAGCCATGGTCCCCAGCCATCGCGCACCGGATGGTCAGACGGCACTGGCAGTTCGACCACCGTATTGGTGGCCGAACTGAAGTAGATCGCGGAAATCAACTCCAGCGAACGATAGGCGTCCTGCAAGGTCAGTGGCCAAGGCGCGGTCCCCTCCAGCGCAGGATGCAGCGCCTCGAACAGGCCGGCGAAGCTTTCGCGCATCGGGACAAACCCTCGCAGCGCTTCATCGATGTGCGCCTGTTGCGTCACGCCGCGCGGCGTGAAGCGCCAGTCCCCTTCGGCTGGGCTGTAGGGTGGCACTCCAGGGCTTTCCGCCGTCAGGCCAGAGAAGCAGAAGCGCAGCCGTGTCAGTTCCTCTGCCGCACCCAGAGTGATGGATGACGTGACCGGCGCGCCGGTCACCATCTCGAAGCAGATGGCCGCGCAGTCCTCGGTCTCAACCGGGTTGACCCGCGTCGCAACCTTGGCTGACACGCGCCGCACTGGCCCGAGCGTGAAGGTCAGCAGATCGTGCACGTGGATCGCATGTCCGACGATCGCCCCACCCAGTTCGGTTGCCTTACGGCCGCGCCATGCCACAGCGTAGTAGTTCGCCCCGCGATTCCAATGCGTTTCGATACTGGCGACCAGCGGCTTGCCGGCCACACCGGCGTCGAGCAGCCGGCGTAGCCGCGCCAACCCGTTTCCGTAGCGATACTGGTAGACGGGTACGACGGCACGGGCCGCGCTCGCCGCCAAACGCCCGATGTGCTCGACATCGCGCAACGAACCGACCAATGGCTTTTCGCAGATCACGTGCCTGCCGGATTGCAGTGCCTGTTCGACTGCCCAGAGGTGAAGCGATGGCGGCAGACAGATATCGATGATGTCGATATCGTCACGCGCCAGCACGGCCTCGTAGGAGGTAGACACCACGGCATCCACTGTGGCGGCGACCTGCGCCGCGCGCGCAGAGTTCAGATCACAGACCACCGCGACGCGATACAAAGCGGCATTGTCGCGATACGCCTCGACGTGTGCCGCCCCGATCCCGGCACCGATCACCGCCACGCGGAACTGCCGGCTCATGGCAGGTTGCCGAGTCGCGTCGCCATCACCTCGGCCTGCAACGCGAGCTCCATTACCTTGAAGCAGTGGTCCTGCGTCATGGCAGTCTCGCCGCGGTCGAGCACGTCCGCGATCAGGTTGGCTGCATAAGGCAGGCCGGCGTCGCGGCAATCGATGTGACGCGTGTCCTTACGATCCACCAGGAACAGATGATCCGTGCCGGGCCGGCCGGCGATGTCCACATATTTGCGAAGCTCGATATACCCTTCGGTGCCAAGGACGGTCAGGCGGCCGTCGCCCCAGGTTGGCAACCCGTCCGGGGTGTACCAGTCGACGCGCACATAGCCCTGCGCGCGGTCGCCACGCAGCAGCATCTCGCCGAAATCCTCCAGTTCCGGATCGGACGGATTTGCGAAGTTGCCGACAGAGGCGCAAACCACCTCCGCATCGGTCGAGCCCGTGAAAGTCAGGAACTGCTCCACCTGGTGGCTGGCAATGTCGCACAGCACGCCGCCATATCGTTCGCGTTGAAAAAACCAATCCGGTCGCAAATGGCGGTTCAGCCGATGTGGTCCCAGCCCGACCGTCTGCACAACGCGCCCGATTGCTCCGACCGCGATCAACTCGATCGCGCGCGTCACCGCGGGGACCTCGAATCGTTCGGAGTAGTTGACCGACCATATGCGGCCGGTCTCCGCCACAACGCGGCGCAGCTCCGCGAGCTGTTCAACCGTGGTGCAGCCGGGCTTGTCGGTCATCACGTCTTTGCCATGGCACATCGCTTCAACCGCGATGGCCGCGCGGTCGCTGTTGATCGCAGCGGTGAGTACCAATTTCACTGCTGGGTCTTCGAGCAGGCGACGCTTGTCGTCGGCCCGCGGCACGTGCGGATAGCGGCTGACGAATCCGGCCAGCGGCTGTGGCTCACCGTCGGTCCAATAGCCGACGCATTCGCAGCCACGCTCCATTAGGCGCCCGGCCATTTCGTAAATATGACGATGATCAAGACCGATCGCGGCGAACTTGAAGCTGCGTGATGGCTCCGCCATTGATTCCTCCGCTGCCGATGAAGCGTAGAATACAGGGATGACGAGAGCGAGGTGCAATGTCACTGTCAACCGACACACTTATTTCATCCCGGGCCCTGAGCCCAATCGAGACCGGCATCAGCGCACCCGGCCTGGCACAAGGGCGGCCGTGAAGTGGACCGCCGGCTCCGCCCCCGCACCATCGACATACGGCGGGATCGAAATGTAGTCGAGGTAGTCCTTGTCGAAAAATGGATTGTGGTACTCGCCGTTGGAAACCGCAAATCCAAACCCGTGCGACGTGAGTTGCGGCCCAGACAAGGCAACGAGGTTGTCGACGGGAAACCCTGAATTCCCGGGAACAGCTGTGCCGGTTGCCTGAAGCCGTGTTGTGGTTCCTCCGTTCACGGTCCCTGCAATGCCGACAATTCTATAGAAGCCGTGATCGTCCGGCATGTCGTCAGTCGTAAGATTGCCGGAGGCATTCACCCCGCGTCCGGTGCAGCTCCAGTCCCATAGCAGCGATGCGAGAGCATGTTTGCTCCCACCAAGCAGCAGCACCGACAGGGCAGCAAGCAAAACCGGCTTCACGTGCCTACTCCGTCTCGACTGAGCGAAGCTGCGCGGAGATCATCGACGACGTAGTCGCGCAGGATCGGCACTGCGTCGATCTTGGCCGATAGCAACAGCTGAAACACCATATTGCTGCCGTTCAAGAAGCCGACGTCGACGGCGGCAAGATAGTATTCCCACATTCGGCAGAAGCGCTCGTCGTAGAGCTCGGCCGCACGGGCACGGTTGGCGGCGAACCGCCGGCGCCAGTGCTGCAGCGTGTAATGGTAGTGCAGCCGCAGTACTTCCATGTCGGCGACCCATAGGCCGGTTCGTTCTGTGGAGGAAAACACCTCGGACAATGACGGCACATAAGCGCCGGGGAAGATGTATTTCCGGATAAACGGGCCGGTACTGCCGGGTGGACGCATGCGCCCGATGCAATGCACAAAGGCAAAACCGTCGGCGTTGAGCAGGCTGCGGATCTTGCCGAAATAGGCGTCGAACTGGCCGATGCCGACATGCTCCATCATGCCAACGGAAACCACCCGGTCGAAGCGGCCTTCGAGCGCCCGGTAGTCAAGTTGGCGGAATTCAACCAGGCCGTCGACGCCGGCGGCAGCGGCATTCTCGCGTGCAACGCGGAGCTGCTCTGGCGAGACGTTTATGGCGGTCACCCGTGCCCCGGTGACAGCGGCAATGTGGATGGCGAAGGCACCCCAGCCCGAGCCGATCTCGGCCACTGTCATGCCCTGACGCAGACGCAACTTGGCTGTCGCGCGCTCCAGTTTCCGCTGCTGCGCCTGCTCCAGCGAGTCGGTCTCCGGATGTTCGAACACCGCGCACGAATAGTTCAGGCGGTCGTCGAGGAACAGGCGATAGAGCTCAGTAGAGAGATCGTAGTGATGCCGGGCGTTGGCGGCCGCGGTCGATTCGGGATTGGCCTGGTGCCAGCGCCTGGCTGCGCGCCACAGGCGCCGCAACAGTGTCTGACCGGGATGTGCCGCGAGCCCGCCACGGTTGGCGGCAAACAGCTCCATGAAGCATCCCACATCCGAGCCGTCTTCAAAGGTAAGGGTGCCGTTCATATAGGCTTCGCCGGCGTGAAGCTCTGGGTTGAGGAACAGCTTGGTGTAGAGCCTTGGATCGTGCAAACGGATGGTAACGGTCGGGCCCGGGGCGTGGCCGCCGAACACGTGCAGAGTTCCGTCAGCGGCGATCAGCCGCAGCATGCCATTGCGGATGAACCGATTGAGCAGATGGGTGAGCAGCCGCATTGGCAGCACCTTTCTACAGCATTTCCCGTTGGCCGGGCCTCTGAGAGTGCATTTGACCGTTCTGCAGGCCTCTCGCAAGGTGTTGGCGGCCCCTGTGGATTGTTCGTTTGTGGTCCGCCTGTGCGGATTGCCGGTGCGACAGATCAAATTGCCCTGGCAAAACATGTTGCGCCCTACGCCCGGCGTCCCTAATGTTTCGCCAATACAAGAGTCATCTCGCCTGAAAGCGAAATAAATGTGGCTCCCCCGGGGAATGTTAGGGCTGGTCACGGCCGGGCTGCTGATCTGCGTCGCACACGCTCAGGGACCGGTGCCGCAGGGCTCGCCGATCCCCCGTATTGTCCCGTCAGTCCCGCCATCGGTTAGCCCTGGCCTGACGACACCACAACCGGCCACACCCGAGGCTGTACCAAACGTCGAGGTCACGATTCGCCGCATCGTCATCCGCGGGGCGACGGCCTTCACCACGGACGATCTCGGCGCGATTACCAACGGCCTGGTCGGTTCGACGTCGCTGCCAAAGATCGAAGCAGCGCGGCTCGCGATCCTCGGCCGATACCGCGACAAGGGCTTCGTTCTGACTGCTGTCTCCGCCAGCGTCGACGATCAGGAAACCGTCACCTTCGTCGTATCCGAAGGCCGCATCGCCGACGTGAAACTCGATGGCAACATCGGGCCAGCCGGCACTCTGATCCTGAAATTCCTGAACCATCTGACCGAACAGCGCCCGATTGATATCGCGACACTCGAGCACTGGCTGCTTCTCGCGGAAGAGATCCCAGGTGTGAGCCTGCGCACCGTGCTGCGCCCCTCCACCGACGAGCCCGGGGCGTTGACGATGATCGCGGAAGTCAGCCGCGCCCCATTCTCCGGCCTGCTGGTCGCCGACAACGCGGCATTTCCGCAGACCGGTCCCGCCGAGGGCCTGATGGTGCTGGATGCCAACAGCTTCACGGAGTTCGGCGAGAAGACCGAAGTCTCGCTCTATCGCACGTCGGGCAATACGGAGAATTTCGGCCAGGCGGAGTCGGACTTTTACGTCGGCGCATCCGGCCTGCGCGTTCGCATCTACGGTGGCTACGGACCGACCAACCCGTCCTCACCCTTGCGCGACATCGGTTATCATGGCACAACGACCGTAGCCGGCCTCGGCGCGAGCTACCCGGTGATCAGACGACGCCAGCAGACACTCGATCTTACCGCCTCGTTCGACGTGATCGAGAGCCGCGTGGATGTCCAGAGCGGCAACATAGCGGTCAGCAGGGACTCGCTTCGCGTGCTTCGGTTCGGCGCGTCGTATGCACTGCACGACACGTTGCTCGGCGATGAGCGGAGCGCCACGAACGCCGTGTCCGCACGCATTTCCAAAGGGCTGCCCGGGCTTGGCGCGTCGGCGAGCATCGGCAATGTCGCGGCGCCCTCGGGCGAGGTGGTCGGCTTCACCAAGCTCAACGCCGAAATCAGCCGGACCCAGGCGCTGTTCGAGCCATGGTCCGGCGCCAGCGTCTCACTGTTCGGCCTGCTGGCAGGACAGTGGAGCGACGATGTCCTGCCGCAGGTCGAGCAATTCTATCTCGGCGGCCTGCGGCTCAACCCGGGGTACTATTCCGGCGAAGTGACAGGCGACAGTGCGCTGGCGGCCTATGGCGAACTGCGGCTGGACGACTCCTGGGAGTTCTCGCTGCTCGGCCGTTCGTTCGATATCGGCGCACAACTGTTCGGATTCGGGTCATGGGGCGAGACGTGGAACAATTCGGCGCTCCAACCGAACCGCCGCGTCGCGTCCGGGGGAGGCGGGATACGACTGACCCTGACACGATATTTGGAGTTCGACGTGGTCGGCGTCTCCCGCTTCGTTCTCAATCCATCCGGCGCAGGGGTCACGCCGCTACAGTCGGACGCGGTTTATTGGCGTGTCATCGCGCGGTTTTGACGCTCAGATCCGTCCGCGTTCGCGCATTTCCCATGGTTATGCTCGCGTAAGATGGTGCTGCTCGCGTAGTCTTGAGCGCGGGAGAACAACCATGACGTTCGTCTGCGTGGGATCGCCTAACGAGCGATTAAGCATGGTTAGGTGCTGTACCAGTGGTTTGGCAACTCGTGCGATACTGCTTGCGAGCGTCGCCGCCATATCCCTCCCCGCCGCTGCGCAGCCCACCGCGACCGCCCGGCCGCAGGGGGGGCAGGTCGTCGCAGGCGCCGCGCAGATCAGCAGAACCGATGCGGTGACGCGGATCGACCAAAGTTCGCAGCGCGCCGCCATCGACTGGCGCAGCTTCGATGTCGACAGCGGACAGCAGGTTCAATTCCAGCAGCCATCAGCCAATGCGGTGACGCTCAACCGCGTCACCAGTGCCGATCCCTCGCAGATCGCCGGCAAGATCACGGCGAACGGACAGGTGGTAGTGGTCAACCAGTCCGGCGTCCTGTTCACCAAGGGCGCCCAGGTCAACGCGCAAAGCGTCGTCGTGTCGGCCGCCGGGATCACCAATCAGAACTTCATGGCCGGGCGGATGGTGTTCGACCAGCCAGCGCGGCCGGATGCGCAGATCGTCAACGAGGGCCGCATCACCGTGAAGCAGGCGGGCCTCGCCGCCCTGGTGGCGCCGCAGGTCAAGAACGCCGGCATGATCAGCGCCAAGCTGGGCCATGTCATTCTCGGCGGCGCCGAGACGCATACGCTCGACCTTTACGGCGACGGGCTGCTGTCGTTCGACGTTACCGGGCAGGTCAGGCAGGCGCCCGTCGACAAGTATGGCAAGACGCAGACCACGCTCGTTACCAATACGGGCGCGATCCAGGCCGATGGCGGCACGGTGCTGCTGACCGCGTTGGCGGTGGACGGCGTCGTCCAGAACCTTGTCACCGCGGGCGGCAAAATCTCTGCGTCGAGCGTGGGCGACAAGACGGGAACGATCGTGCTCGGCGGGACCGGCGGCTCGCTGATGGTCGCGGGAACCCTCACCGCGGACGGGCACGCACCTGGAACGACCGGTGGGCAGATTCAGGTTGCATCCACCGGCGATGCGATGGTCGCCGCGGGCGCACGGGTGGACGCATCGGGTCGCGCCGGGGGCGGAACCGTCGCGATCGGCACGACGCTGGCACGCGCGAAGGGCGGCCCGTCGGTCTCGCCGTCCGTGCTGGCACGGAATACGACGATCAAAAAGGGCGCAACCGTATCCGCGGACGCGACACAGTACGGGCGGGGCGGCAACGTGACGGTGCTGAGCGCTAATGCCACGCAGCACAACGGTGCGATCACTGCCCGCGGTGGCCCGCAGAGCGGCAATGGCGGTACGGTCGAGATGTCCGGACAGACACTCGGCCTTGTGGGAACAACCTATGCCGATGCACGCGCGCCGTACGGTGCACCCGGTTCTATTCTTCTCGATCCGGCCAAGATCACGATCGTCCACGGAGGCTCCGGCACTAGCGACGGCGCCCTGCCTGTTGTGGACCTTGCACCGACCTCATACGTCAACGCCACCGTGTCGGACACAGCCATCAACCTGTCCGGCGTGAACAACAACATAACGATCAGCGCGGCGAATGTGGCGGTGAACGGCACCGTCGTGATCAACATCCCGAAGACGATCACATTGCTGGCGGATGAAACCGTGTTCGTCAGCAACGGTGCTTCGATCACCGCGAATGGCATCACGATCGACAGCAGGACCGTCAGCACTGCCAACACCCTGGCCGTCAC
>DATMND010000346.1:0-13704 GCA_035569235.1 Acetobacteraceae bacterium
ATCGGCAAATGACATGCCGTGACGCACCACGCCGATCGCCAGGCCGCCCAGGATGTTGATCACCGTGATGATCAGCGCCGCGATCGCATCGCCGCGGACGAATTTCGCGGCACCGTCCATCGCGCCGTAGAAGCTGCTTTCCTCCTCCAGCTCGCGTCGCCGCCTCCGCGCCTCCTTCTCGTCGACCAGGCCGGCGGAAAGGTCGGCGTCGATCGCCATCTGCTTGCCCGGCATCGCATCCAGGCTGAATCGCGCGGCCACCTCGGCGATGCGTCCCGATCCCTTGGTGATGACCATGAAGTTCACCACCAGCAGGATCGAGAAGATGATCAGGCCGATCACCACGTCGCCGCCCATCAGGAAACCGCCAAATGCCGCGACCACGCGGCCGGCTGCGAGCGGTCCCTCGTTGCCGTGCGACAGGATCAGGCGCGTGACGGCGACGTTGAGCGACAGGCGGAGCAGCGTGGTCAGCAGCAACAGCGTGGGGAAGGAGGAAAAATCGAGCGGCCGGTTGAGGAACAGCGCCACCATGAGAACCAGTACGGCGGACGTGATGGACATTGCCAGGCCGAGGTCGAGCAGCAGCGTTGGCAGCGGGAGGATCAGCACCGACAGCAACAGGATCACGCCAAGTGCGAGGCCGATGTCGCTGCCCGGCGCATACTGGCGCAGCCGGGCGGTCAGTGCCGGCAGCATTCCTTGTTTGGCGACCGCCTCGGTCATGCTGCGTCAGGCAGCGACGCCAGCGCCAGGGGGCGGCACCATGACACCCTGCGCCGAGTAATCGCGCAGCTTGTTGCGCAGCGCGCGGATCGAAATGCCGAGGATGGTCGCCGCGTGCGTGCGGTTGCCCAGCGTGTGTCCGAGCGTCCCGATGATCAGGTCGCGCTCGACTTCGACCATCTTTCTCCCGACCAGCGTGGCGATGCCGCCGGCACCCGCCATTGCACCGCACCCTTGAGACACGGCTGCCGGGGGGCCCAGCTCGATCGCCCCGATGCCGATCTCCAAACCATCGGCAAGCAGTACGGCGCGGTGCACGACGTTCTCCAGCTCGCGCACATTGCCGCGCCAGCCATGCGAGGTGAGACGAAGCATCGCTTCGCGCGATAACGGGCGGAACGGCAGCCCGTTCACATCGGCATAGCGACGGGCGAAGTGCTCGGCGAGCGCCGCAACATCGCCAGGCCGCTCGCGCAGTGGCGGAATCCGCAACGAAACCACGTTGAGGCGGAAATACAGATCTTCCCGGAACGTGCCGCGCTGCACTTCGGCCAGCAGATCACGGTTGGCGGTGGCGAGGATGCGCACGTTCACGCGCACGGGTGCCGCCCCGCCCAGCCGGTCGATCTCCCTTTCCTGCAAGGTGCGCAACAGCTTCGCCTGCAGGCGGATATCCATTTCGCTGATCTCGTCCAGCAGCAATGTCCCGCCATCCGCGGCCTCGAATTTTCCCACCCGGCGTGCCACCGCGCCGGAGAACGCACCCTTTTCGTGGCCGAACAGCTCGGACTCGAGCAGGTTGTCCGGGATCGCCGCGCAGTTCAGCGCAACAAACGCCCCCGCCGAGCGGCGCGAGCGACGATGGATGTGGCGCGCCAGCACCTCCTTGCCGGTGCCCGACTCACCCATGATCAGCACCGACGCATTCGAGGTCGCGACCTGTTCGGCGCGGCGCACGGTTTCCTGCATGGCGGGATCGCGCACGATCATCGCGTGGGTCTCGCCGGCGGCGGCTTCCAGGATGGCGGCGATCAAATCGGGATCGGGCGGCAGCGGCAGGAACTCGCGTGCCCCCTCGCGAATGGCGCGGGCAGCCGCCACCGCGTCGTCGCCTGTACCGCAGGCGACAACCGGCACTGCGATGCGTTCGGCAGCGAGCGCGCGCACCACCGCACCGACGTCATGTGCCAGATCGCACAGCACGAGGTCGATGCGCCCGTCCGAGCGCAGACGCGCAAGGCCGGTATCGGCGTCATCCGCCTGGTCGAGCTTCGCGCCGCGCGCGATAGCGATCCGCGCCGCCTGGCCGAGTTCGCCAGCCAGCGAGCCGATGATCAGGACGCGCATCGACGCTGCCTCACGTCGTCCGGTCAGTCTTGACGATTTCCGTCATGGTCACGCCGAGACGGCTGTCGTCCACCATCACCACCTCGCCGCGCGCGACCAGGCGGTTGTTGACGTAAATGTCGATCGCCTCACCGAGCTTCCGGTCAAGTTCGACCACGGCTCCGCGGCCGAGCTTGAGCAACTGGCTTACCTGCATCGTCGCCTTGCCGAGCACGGCGCTCACGGTAACCGGTATGTCATAGACCGCCTCCAACTCTCGGACGCTGCGCGGTGCCCCGCTTTCGTTGCCGGATGCACCGGGCTCGGCGAGTTCGGTCAGTTCCATGTCAGTCGCCATTAACGGTCTCCCTGCTGAACACGACATCGGTTCGCAGCAGTCCGGCAGGCGCCAGGACCGCTGCCACCTGCTCCCAAAGTGCTGTGGCGTCGCGGACCGCCGCACCGTTGCGCCAGGAGATTTTCACATCGCCCGGCGTCATCGCATCGCATTCGACGATCTGCACGCGTGCGGCAAAGTCCGGATCGAGCCGACCGATCTCGCGCAAGAGGGAACGCGCGGTGAGTGGGTTCGTGCGCACTGTCACCACTTGCTCCTGGGTCAGCGCCGGCAGGACAGAACGCGCGATCGCCTGCACTTCTGCTTCGCCATAGCATGCGCAGAGCACCGGGAAGGCCGCCGCCAAACTGTCAAGCAGCAGCCGGGCGATCGCATCGGCCGACTGTTCGGCATGTGCGGCCGCCGCGTCACGGGCGCCGGCGAATTGAGCGGCGACCGATTCGATTGCGCGCCGCGTCGCGGCAGCGTCGCTTTCGGCAGCCTCCCGCAGTCCGGCGGCATTGCCCTCTCGCCACGCCTCTTCACGCGCGTTGGCCAATTCGGCCGCGGAGAAAACGGGCTCAATCACCTCGGGCTCGGGCGCAATCTCCGGCCGATCGAAATCGTCACCAAACAAGGTGCCTAGCGGCCGCGATGACGGTGTGAAGTGCAGTGATCCGTCCATCTAGTAAACCAGCTCCTCGTCCTTGCTTTCGGCGATCTCGAGCGCGCCCTGCGCCGCCAGCTCCTTGGCAAGCGACACGATGCCGGACTGCGCTTCGTCGACGTCGCGCCGCCGCACCGGGCCAAGCGCCTCGATATCGTCCTTGAGAATCTTGCCGGCGCGCTCGGACATGTTCTTGAAGAACATCTCGCGTATTTTCTCCGAAGCACCCTTCAGCGCGACCGGCAGCTTGTCCTTCTCGATCGCGCGAAGCAGGATCTGCACCGCCTGCGGCGTGAGCCGGATCAGGTCATCGAAGGTGAACATCAGCGCCTTGATGCGCTCAGCGGACTCGCGGCTGCGGTCCTCGAGCGCCGCCAGGAAGCGCGTCTCCGCCTGGCGGTCGAGACTGTTGAAGATGTCCGCCATCATCTCGTGCGAGTCACGCCGCGTGCTGCGGGCGAGGTTCGACATGAATTCAGCGCGCAGCGTGCGCTCGACGCCATCGAGCACGTCCTTCTGCACGCTCTCCATGCGCAGCATGCGCATCACGACTTCCATCGCGAACGAGTCGGGCAGCAGAGTGAGCACGCGCGCGGCATGCTCGGGTTTCACCTTGGACAGCACCACCGCGACCGTCTGCGGATATTCGTTCTTCAGGTAATTCGCCAGCACGGCCTCGTGCACATTGCCGAGCTTGTCCCACATGGTGCGGCCGGCGGGACCGCGGATCTCCTCCATGATCTGGGAGGCTCGGTCGCGCGGCAGCGACTTCTGCAGCAGCCGCTCAGTGCTCTCATAGCTGCCGACCAGATTGCCCGCGGCGCCCATGCCGTCGACGAAGTCGAGGCAGAGCCGCTCGACCACCTCTGACCGCACCGCGCCAAGCTGCGACATGGCGGTGGAGATGTCCTTGATCTCGTCCTCGTGCATCATAGCGAACAGCCGCGTGCACTGCTCTTCGCCGAGCGCCATCATGAAGATGGCCGCCTTTTGCGGTCCGGCCAGCGCGCGGAAGTCTTCGGACTTGAGCACTTCAGCTGTTCTCCTGCACCATCCAGCCGCGAACTATCGACAGCGTCTCCTCCGGGTGCTTCTCCACGAGTTCGCCGATCCGGCGCAGCGAGGAGGCGCGCATCTGTCCCTCGATCTGGGCGATGTTCACCATGCTCTCGTCCTCGAGCAGACGCTGCGGCGCCGATGCGACCGACAGCGCAGCCGAAGTGGGGCCGGTCAACGCGGGGGCCATTGGTCCACTGAGCGCGGGCAGCGCTGCGTCGCCGCCAGCAAATGCGCCGGGACCGAGTGTGGTGAGCCGCAGCACCATCGGCCGCAATACCACCAGAAGCGTCATCACACCGATCGCGCCAAACAATGCGGTCTGCGCCAGATGCAGCAGATCCGCCTTCTCCAGATGCAGGCCGAACAGCCCTCCGGTGTCGGCAATGGGTGCCGCATCCTCGGCGGTGAAGCGCAGGCTCACGACCTCGACGTGGTCGCCGCGCTTCTCGTCATAGCCGATCGCGGTTTTCACCAGGCCCGTGATGTGGTCGAGTTCCTCGCCCGCGCGCGGCTGCCAGGCATGCTTGCCATCGGCGCCCACGGCGTCCGTGCCATCGATCATGACCGCGAGGCTGATCCGGTCGATCTGAGGCTGCTCGCGGATCAGGGTGCGGACGGTCCGGCCGATCTCATAGTTGGTTGTCTCCTCCTGCCGCGCTTCCTGCGAACCGGCGCCTTCCTTGCCGGCGTCCGCGTTCGGCAGGTTGTTCTGCACCGTCACCGTGTTGGAGGCCTCGGTGCTCTTGGTGTTGTTGGTGACGGTCTGCGTGCTGCGCGTCACCTGCCCTTCTGGATCGTAGCGCTCCTCGGTCTGGTTCACCTTGTCGAAGCTCATGCGCACCGAGGCTTCGGCGCGCACATGGCCGGCGCCCAGGGTGCGCTCCAGCATCTCCTCCACAGCGCGCGCCAGTCGGAGTTCCGTGGCACGGCGCACCTCCTCGGTGCTAAGGGCAGCCGCGGCCTCGCCCACCGGCTCGCCGGCGCGCGCCAGCAGATCGCCACGCGAGTCGACGATTGCGATGTTCTGCGGGCGCAGTCCCGGCACCGCGGCGGCGACAAGGTTGAGGATCGCCTGGATGCCCTCGCGGTCCAGCCGGGCTACGCCGGTCATCGTCAGCAACACGCTGGCTTGGGCCTCCTGTCGCTCACGCGCGAAAGGCTCGCGTCGCGGCAGAACAAGGTGCACGCGTGCCCCGCGCACGCCATTGATTATGCGGATGGTGCGCACAAGCTCGCCTTCCAGCGCGCGGGTCTCGTTGATCTTCTGCTGGAATTCGGTCGCGCCGAGGCTGTCACCGCGGTCGAAGATTTCGTAGCCGACCGAGCCGCCGGCGGGCAGGCCCTCCTTCGCGAGTGCCAGGCGGGCCTCCGGGATCTGATCGGCCGCCACCAAAATCTGGCTGCCGTTGCCGGTGATGCGGTATGGGATGTGGCGGCGGGCGAGCTGGTCCACGACCTGGGAGGAGTCGCGCAGGTCAAGATCGCCGTAGAGCAATGCCATCGGCTCGGTGCCGCCGCGCAGGATCATCAGCGCGAGCATGCCGAGCATGCCCAGCGCAACGGCGCCCATCGCGGCGAGCCGAGCAGGGCCCAGCGCTCGCAGCCCCTGCACGAGGGCGTTCATCGTCATCCACCTCTGCGCCTTCGGTAAGGCGCGTGCTCCGTAGCCTGGCTCGTTTCTCGGCAGCCGGGCCGTATGCCGTGGAGCGAAGATTGCGCTTCCGTACTTACCCTGCCGTTAACGGCCGGGCAGATTGTGCCGGGTTGGCATCGGAAGTGCAGGCGTGCGCACCTCCACGCCAGATCGCCCGCGATACGAGTGCCCGAGTGTCCTGCGTGACCGACCCGTTCCCAGTGATGCCTCGGCGCGACGGCGCGCGCGCCTCTGCCCCTCGCTGGCCCAAACGCAGGCTTGCCGGCGGGGGCGATCCTTCCCACACTCCGGCGCAGAAAGAATACATAGGGGAGGGATACCATGCCGTCGCCGCTGATGAAGCACTGCGCCGCCGCAAGCCTTGCGCTGCTCGCCACCACCGCAATCCCGGCGCTGGCCGCGCCTTACATGATCGTCGGGAATGACGAAAAGCCGGGCGGCACCGACGCGCAGGGCAAGCCCATCGTCAATCCGACCGGCAAGGACACCATCCTGATCGTCGATGTCGCAAAACCCGAGGATCCGAAGGTCGTCGCCACGCTGCCGCTCGAGAACTCCATCGTCGGGCCGCCCACCAATCTCGCCATCTCGCCAAACGGCAGCATCGCGCTGGTGGCCGACTCGATGACGGTTGCCGAGGAGAATGGCGTGCGCAAGCAGGTGCCGACCGACAAGGTGTTTGTCATCGACCTGAAGGCCAGCCCGCCTAAGCTCGTCCAGACGGTCACCGTCGGCAAGCAGCCCTCCGGCCTGTCATTCAGCCCCAAGGGCGACATGGCGCTGGTGGCCAATCGCGCGGACGGCACCATCAGCGTCTTGAAGATCGACGGCACGCAGGTGACGCAGACCGGGACCATTCCGATCAGCCCCGGCGTCGCGCATGTCGAGTTCACGCCCGACGGCAAACACGCGCTGGCGGTGAAGTCTCCGGACAACAAGCTTGCCGTGCTCGACGTCGACGGCGACAAGGTCACCTACAACAAGCTCGATCTGCCGACCTACGCGTTCCCGTACAACGTGGTGGTCTCGCCCGACTCCAAATTGGCCATCACCGCGGACAACGGCAATGGCGGTTCGTCGGACGGCAACGCCGATGCGGTCAGCGTGATCGACCTGGAGGGTGCGCATCCGCACGTGATATCGCACGTAACGGTGGAAGACGCGCCGGAGGGACTGGCGATGAGTCCGAAAGGCGACCTCGCGGTGGCGGTCAACGTGAACGGGTCTAACATGGCGCAGGCGTGGTTCCATAAACCGACCGGCAGCGTCACGGTGCTGCGCATCCAGGGCAAGACGGTGACGCCGATCAAGACGATCCAGGTGGGAGTCCTGCCGGAAGCAGCCGCGTTTACCCCGGACGGAAGCTACATCTACGTGGGCAACTTCTCCGACCAGGACTTTTCCATCCTGAAGGTGGACGGCACGGAGGTCACCGACACCGGCAAGCGCTTCAAGGTGGAGGGCCACCCCGCCTCGGCGCGCATGGGCCCACGCTGAGCTTCGGTCCGCAGGGTCAGTTCCCCACAGACTGCACCTTGCTGAAGTCGACCGACAGCGCGCCCATCTGAAGCTGCATGCCGGTCGACAGGCTCTGCACGCCGGTCGCCGTGCCGACCACGCTGAACGGCAGCGCCGAGACGGTGCCGCTGGAGTCGGCCGCGGCCACCGCGACCTTGTAGGCGCCGTCCGGCATCGTCGCGCCCGAGGCGTTGCTTCCGTTCCAGGTCCAGGTGTTCGTGCCTTTGACCGAGGTCAGCGTCGCGTCCTGCAGCTTCGTGCCGCTGTCGTTGTAGATCGCGATCGCCACCGGCTGCGCAGACGCTGTGGTGAACTGGATGGTCCCCTTGCCGTTCTGCAATGCCAGGTGATCCGAGGTGACCGTCACCTGCTTGCCCGTCATGTTGGAGCCCTGCATCACCTCGCCGGCCTGGGTGAGTTGAATCAGCGATGTCAAACTCGTGTTGGTGTTGATCTGCTGCTCCACGCTGGAGAACTGCACAAGCTCCGTGGTGAACGCATTGGTGTCCATGGGGCTCGTTGGATCCTGATTCTGCAACTGCGTCATCAGCATGCTGAGAAAATCGCTGAAGTTGCCCGACAGCGAACTCAACGCGGTGGTGCCGGTCTGGGCGGTTGCCGATGTGCCGGACGAGGCGCCTGCTGTCGTGTTGGGGGCGGCGGCTGCGGCTGCATTGGCCGAGGTGATCAGGCTGTTCTGCTGCGCGGCGACGGAGGCGATACTCATGGCGGGGTGACTTTCATGTCAGGCGGTGATGTCGAGGCCGGCGCGCGCCCACTCTGGCGGCGCGGGCAATGCAAAATCGGCTGTCGTGTCGTCTGCGTCGGCAAATCCCCCGCGCGCCGGCCTGCCGCCCTGATGGAATGCACCAGATGAAGCATCTCCAGCGCCTGACGAGCCCGTTCCGGTCGTGGCGGACGCCGATCCCAGCTCGTAGCGTGGGCCTGCATCGGCGGAGGCTATGTGAAATGTCACACTGCGGCCGTCAGGCGGAACCCCTGCCTGGTCCAGCGCGCGTTGCAATTGCGGCTGGTCGCGCAGCAGCAGGATCAGGGTCTCGGCCTTCTCGACGGTGATGTCCACATGCGCTGGCGCATCCGGCGGCCGTTCGACACGAATTTGCAGGTGGCCGAGTTCCGGCGGGTCGAGCCTGAGTGTCAGCCGCTGCGTGCCATCCGGAGCGTGGGCCATTGACACGAGAACGGGGGCGACCTGCCCGGCGGGTGAGGCGACGGCGGGCCTGGATGAGCCGGGCGCCGGCGGCGTGGCAGGCACCGGGGCCGGCGGCTCCGCGCTTGCTGGGAGCACTGCCAGTGACGGTTCCGTTGCGACCTGTGATGCGGGTTGCGCTGGTGGGGCGATGTCTGTTGCGGCGATGGCATCATGGGGAGGCGGTGATGGGCCATCTGGTACGGTCGATTGCGGCTCGACTGGGCTCGGTGCCACGAGATGCGAGGGAATACTGTCGGCAGGTTTCCTGGCCGTAACAGAAACATCCTCGATCGCCGCCACGGACGGCCGGGAGGATGCTGCCGGCTGCGGCGGTGTGCCGGTATCGGTGGATGGTGCGGCGAGAGGCATGCACTGGACCAAACGTATGGCGGACGGCGCAACCTGTGACGGCGGTCCCGTTTGCGCGGGCGGTTGGCGATCGGTGGTTGCGCCCTTCCGTGTGGCTGCGGTGGCGGGGCGCCCAACTGACGGTGGGACCTGCTCCGTTCCGACCAATGGGTCCGGCACGGGCAGCGGCAACGTTTGGAGCAGCGGCAATGCTTGGGGCACCGCCACTGTCGGCGCTGCGGGCGCCGGTGGCTGGGCAATCGGTTGATTAGCGGCGGGCTGCGCCGCCGGAACCGCCGACGGATCCGCCAGTGGCATGCCGGGCATTGCCTTCGCTGCCGTGTCCGCCACCGCCTTCACCATGGCCGCGTCGAACTGCGGCACGGCAGGCAACACCCGGACCCCGCCGACGGCCGGTGCCTGACCAGGCAATGGCACTGGCGTGGTTGCTGGCGTTTGGGGGGCGGCAGGAAGGCTTGCTTGCATCACGATCACTCCGGTGAGGCGAGTGGACAGCAAGGCGCATGCCAGCGATTGGTGACCGGTAAGCGGTGATCGAGCCGGGCATTCGAACCGGACTCGGCAGGAAATGCCGGGCCGGTTGTGTCCGGCCCCGCGCAAATCGGAATGGCGTGGCACATAAATGCCAACAGACTCACACCGGTCACGCTGGCACGATTCCTGCGGTGCGGTGCGCGGGCGAACCGTCGCCACAGCCTTCGCAGGAGCGAACCAATGTCCTTGTTCGGCGCGATGAACACCGCAATCAGCGGACTGAGCGCTCAGTCCAGCGCGTTCGGCAACATCAGCGACAACGTCGCCAACAGCCAGACCGTCGGCTACAAGCGGGTGGACACCAGCTTTATCGACTATCTCACCACCAGTGACGCCAGGGAGAATGACTCCGGCGCCGTCGTGGCACGGCCCGATTACGTGAACAACGTACAGGGCACCATCACACAGACCGACAATCCGCTCGGTCTGGCGATCGCTGGCCAGGGTTTCTTCGCCGTGTCGCAGCAGACCGGTGAGGTGAATAACATTCCCACGTTCAATGCGCAGGAATACTATACGCGCGCCGGTGATTTCCAGATGGACAAGAACGGCTATGTAGTAAATAGCGCCGGCCAGTTCCTAAACGGCTGGCCGGTCGATCAGGCGACCGGCGTAGTGAACCAAAACCAGCTTAGACCGGTTCAGGTTGCACAGACTGTATACAATCCAGTGCCCACGTCGAACGTGACAATTTCGGCCAACCTGCCGGCGACGCCTGCCGCAGGGACGGCGACAGCCGCAGCGCCGATCTCGTCCGACGTCGATGTTTATGATGCCTTGGGTACCCTGCACACAGTAACTCTTAACTGGGTGCAAGCTTCGGGGGGCAACTGGACAGTGCAGGTCAACGTGCCAGACGATACAGCCCAGGCCGATCGCGGCACGGCTGACGTAACATTCGGCTCCAATGGCGTCTCCTCGGGGACGGTGGGCAATGTCCTGCCCGACCCCGTTCTTGCCGGCACCGTTCAGACGACGCCCTACGCGGCAGGCGGCGGCACCGCGGCGACGCTGAGTTTCGTCAGCAACTTCGGTTCGGGCAATCAGACCATCACGGTCAATCTCGGCACCTACGGGCAGGCCAACGGTGTCACGCAATATGCCGGCACGCAGTACAATCTTAGCGGGATAACGCAGAACGGCGTGCCGCCAGGCGCCTTCTCGTCCGTCACCACACAGGCAAACGGCAACATCGTGGTGAACTACGACAACGGCCAAAGCCGCACGATCGCCCAAGTGCCGGTAGTCACCTTCAACGACGCGGACCAGTTGCAACGTCAGGATGGGCAGTCTTTCACTGCCACACTGGAATCCGGCACACCGCTTGCCGAGGTCCCCAGCAGTAACGGGGCCGGCAATCTCGTCACCGAATCGGTGGAAAGTTCCAATGTCGATATCGCCACCGAGTTTTCCAAGCTGATCGTTGCGCAGCAAGCCTACAGCGCCAACGCCAAGATGGTAACAACGGCGGACCAGATGCTCCAGCAGACCATCAACATGAAGCAGTAGGCGAGCGCGTCGGGAACTGAGACGTGAACATCGACGGCGCACTGTCGATCGCGGCCGGGGGTCTGGCCAATATCAATCGCCAGATGGCCCTGGTGTCGCAGAACGTGGCGAATGCAGCCACGCCGGGCTACGCGGTCGAAATCAGCACGCAGCAGAGCGTCACGGCCGATGGCGACGGGCTGGGCGTCCACAGCGGACCCGCAATACGGACAATCGACAGGGCGTTGCAGGCGGAGACGTTCAGCCAGAACGCGACGGTCGCCGGTTTGCAGACGCGGCAGAACGCCTTGCAGGCGATCGACGCGGTGCAGGGCACGCCCGGCCAGGGCGGCGACATCGCCAGTCTGCTCGGCGATCTACAGGACCAGTTCTCGACGCTGCTGAACGATCCCTCCAATCAGGTGCAGCAAAGCCAGGTGGTGTCGGCCGCGACCAACGTGGCGCAGGGCATCAACGCGCTCAGCGCCGCCTACACGTCGCAGCGGCAGACGGCGCAGGATTCCATTGTCGCGGAGGTGGCCACGCTGAATACCACGCTGAGCACGATCGGCGGCCTCAGCGACCAGATCGTCACGCTGAAGGCCGGGGGCCAGAGCACGGCGGACCTGGAGAACCAGCGCGACTCCGCGGTGGCATCGCTGTCGCAGTTGCTCGACGTGAAGGCGCTGGAGCAGCCCAACGGCGATCTGCTGATCATCACGCAATCCGGCCTGACGCTGCCGATCCGCGGCGCCAGCCCGTTCAGTATTGGCGGCGCCAATGTGGCGCCGGGAAGCGGCGCCAATGTGGCGCCGGGAAGCGGCGCGCCGGCGATCATGCTTCGCGGCGCCGATGTGACGGCACGGATGCAGGGTGGGCAGATCGGCGCCAACGTAACGCTGCGCGACACGACGATGCCGACCGACCAGGCGGAGCTCGACGAACTGGCGCAGAACCTGTCGAGCCGGTTCCAGGTGCAGGGGCTCACGCTGTTCACTGATCCGAACGGGAACGTGCCGCCACCGCTGGGTACGCCGACGCCGCCGGTGCAGAACGGCTATGTCGGTTTCGCCGCCACAGTGCAGGTTAGCTCCTTCGTACAGGACAACCCTTCGAGTGTGCGCGACGGCGACTTGCCACCGGCGTCCCCACTCGCCGGCAACACCGCCATCATTAACGGCGTATTAAACTACACCTTCGGAGCCGACCAGGCGCCTAGCACTCCGTGGCCGGCATCGAATACCAGCGGTCTAGGCGTGAACGGCACGCTCAACGCACCCTATACCGCGCCGCCCACGCTCATCGGCATCGCCTCCACCATGCTCGCGGCACAGGCGCAGGACAGCGCCACCGCCACCAGCCAACTCGGCACCGAGCAGGCGGTGCAGACTACGCTGACCACCAAGCTGTCGGCGCAGAGCGGCGTGAACATGGATACCGAGATGTCCACCATGATCCAGTTGCAGAACGCCTACGGCGCGAACGCCAAGGTGATCGCCGCCGTGCAGGCGATGTGGACGCAGTTGTTGAGCACCGTGCAATGAGGAGGCGGGCATGAGCATCGCTGTCGGCCCGGCCGACTATGGCGTGTTGGGCAGCCTGATCGCCAACGCGTCGTCGGTGAAGCAGAAGCTCGATACGCTCACCAATCAGGCGAGCAGCGGGCTGGTCGGCGACACCTATGCCGGACTGGGCACCGGAGCTTCGGTGTCGCTCGACCTCCGGCCGCAGATGGCCAACGTGCAGACCTGGCAGAACAATGTGGATGCCAGCACCGGGCGGATGGCCGTGACGCAGTCCGCGATGAGCAACATCCAGTCGATCGCGGCAAGTTTCTACACACAGTTGAATACTGTGGACGGCGTCAACGCCAGCGCGGTGGACAGCATTGCCGCCTCCGCGCGCGACGCGCTGTCCCAGGTGGCAAGCCAGCTGGATACGCAGAACGGCGGCGTCTATGTGTTCGCCGGGCAGGATACGGGCAATCCACCGGTGCCCGATCCGGACAACATCCTCACGTCCGGGTTCTATACGCAGATCAATGCGGCGGTCTCGGCGTGGGGGACTGCTGCGGCGGTCGCCAACAAGACATACAGCATCGCTACGGCCGGACCATTGCCATTCTCTCCAACAATCTCGCCGACACTTCCCACGGTGCAGGTAGGCCAGAACAACATCGAGAAAATCGGCCTGCTTGCCAATGCCAATGCGCTGATACCGCCCTCTGTGATTGACCCGGCCAACCCGCCGATCCCCGGCGGGCCACCCGCGAGCACTGGCTCCTATATGTGCGACCTGCTACGGGCGCTGGCCACGATCGGCTCGCTCAGCAGTGGCCTGGCAAGTAAGAGCGACTTCCAGGCCCTTGTGCAGGACACCAGAACAAGCATGTCCGGGGCGATTACGGCCATGGCGCAGGACGTCGGCGTGCTGGGCAACGTGCAGTCGTCGCTCGCCGCCACCCAGAGCCAGCTTGCGGATACCCAGACGGCGCTGGCCGGGCAGGTTTCCTCGGCCGAGGACGTCGATATGGCGAAGACCATGTCGCAGCTTTCACTGGTTCAGACGCAGATGCAGGCATCTTATCAGCTTATCGCGACGATGAGCAGCCTGTCGCTGGTGAAGTTCCTGCCGGTTTCGTGATGAAATCCGTTTCGGCTTCATCGGCCGTTAACACAGGGGGCGCAGTATGTCCCCATTCCCGCAAAAGGCGGGGCATGCGTAACTCTTTGAGTAAATAGGGTAAGACACCATGTCCCTCAATTCTGTTAACACCAACGTCGGCGCGATGATTGCGCTCCAGTCACTCAACC
>DATMND010000347.1:0-24013 GCA_035569235.1 Acetobacteraceae bacterium
ACTCGGCATTCGCCATAATGGCGTCGGCTCGGTGCAACTCGGAATGGATGGTGTGGCGGATCAGGCCTGTCCCGTGCGGGAAGCGCGCCTGATCGCCGGCTAGCTTGCGCAAACTCCCGCGACGACGGACGCTGGCGAAAACGCCGCGACAGGGAGACGCGCCATGTTCATCCGCAATGCCTGGTACATCGCAGCCTGGGACGACGAGATCGGCGACGCCCCCCTCGCCCGCCGCATCTGCAACGAGCCCGTCGTGCTGTTCCGCGACCAGCAGAACCGCGTCGCGGCGCTGCTCGATATGTGCTGCCACCGGGGCGCGCCGCTGCACATGGCCAAGGTCGTCGAGGAAGGCCTGCAATGCGGCTATCACGGGCTGATCTTCGACCGCTCCGGTGCCTGCGTCAGCGTCCCCGGCCAGACACACATCCTCGAACGCGCCCGCGTCCGCAGCTTCCCCGTCGTGGAGCAGGACGCGTTCGTGTGGATCTGGATGGGCGATCCCGCCAAGGCGGATGTATCTACGATCGTGTCGTGGCCCTACCACAACGATGCGACGAACTGGCCGCATCGGCACACGATGTATCCCATCAAGGCCGCCGCCATGCTGATGGTGGACAACCTGATGGACCTGACGCATCTCGGCTACGTCCATGTCTCGACCATCGGCGGCAATCCCGCGCAGCATGTCGAGGCGAAGATGGAGACCGAGCGCACGCCGCTCGGGCTGAAGTTCACCCGCTGGATGCTGAATTCGGTGCCGCCGCCGACCTATGTGAAGGCGGTGGGGTTCAAAGGGCGGATCGACCGCTGCCAGCGCTTCGAGTTCATCGCCCCCGGATCTGTCCTGCAATGGACCGGCGCGGGTGAGGCAGGGGCCTACCGCAACGGCGACACCAGCAGCAGCCCACTGGAGTTCCGTCTGTTTCACGCGCTGACGCCGGAGACAGATACGTCGTGCTTCTATTTCTGGTCGGCCGCGAATGGCTTCCGGCAGGACGAGCCGGCCGCGACGGAGCAGTTCTTCGAGCAGGTTGCAGCGGCGTTCATGGAGGACAAGACGGTGGTGGAGGGCCAGCAGGCCCGGCTGGCGGAGCTGGGCGAGGGCGCGCTGGTGGACATCGCCACTGATGCGGCGCGGCTGCACATGCGGCGGACGGTGGAGCGGTTGTTGGAGGATGAGGCGCGGCTGGGGCTTGCGGCGGAGTAGTGGGGAAGGTGGGTTGCCGCGTGCTTTTAGGATCTGCCGGGAAACAACCGATTCATTTACCGGTCGCAGTTCATGCTTCATCGTCATGGCGGGCGCAGGCCCGCCATCCACGTCTTCGCTGCCAGCACAGAGAGAAGATGTGGATGGCCGGCCTGCGCCGGCCATGACGATGGTGGTGAGACCATTGCGCCACTTGGAGCACTTATACCGCTGCGGATCCTTAGCGTCTGACTTGAATCGCTGTGGCAACGCGCGGCCTGCCTGATTTCACTGGTATCATTCCTCCTCGACCAGTTCCCACATCTGGCGCGCCGTGCGAAGGACGTGGCGGCCCTTCATCGGCGCGGTGAGAAACCGGTTGAGCGATGCGGCCAGCAGCGGCGTCTGCTCCGGCAGCGCCTTCATCAACGCCTCCCCGGCCAGCAACGTCTTGATCAGATGCACAGAGATGATGAACCGCTCGCGGCCGTGGTCGAACAGTGCGCTGTGCCGTTCGGCGGTGAAGCATGCAACATCGGCAACCGCGTATTCGCCGGTGTCCAGTCCGGCATCGACATAGCCGGCATTGCGGCCGATGAAGCAGGCAAGCTGAAGCAGCACCGCCGGCCAAAGCGCCGGCCGAAGCCGCACCGCGGTGGAGGCGGCGTCGGCGAAGGTCAGCATGTGGGTAAAATCGAGCCAGTTGATGTTGTCAGCGAGTTTGGCCTCTACGCTGACGAGCAACCGCTCATCGACATGCAGCAGGATCGAAGCCGCGCTTTCGACCAACACAGCGAATATTGCCTCGGGCGGATGCCGGCTGCCCCAGGCCGCAACGATGGCCATCGCCGACTTCGGCGTCGTGCGGCGAAGCGCATCGGCGTCGAGCGGCGGGCACCGATCGTCTGCCTCTCCCCAGGCCGCCAGACGCGACTGGTAGTCACGGAATTCGGGCAGCAGGTCCTCGCGCGTGGCATAAACCAGGCTGCGCGCGAGCATCAACAGCAGCGGTTCCACGGCCGCGCGTCCCAGGCGTTCGGCAAGGTCGGCGGTCTTGACGGCATAGATCAGCGAATGGCCGAAATCGGCGTAATGGCTCAGGGCGGCAGCCACCAGTGTCGGCCGTAACTCGGCAACTGTGCGGCCTGCTGCAAGCGCCCCGCGCAACAGAGCCATCGCGGTCGCTTCGTCCTCGCTTTCAATCGCGTCGAGGAACGCCGTTTCGCTCCACGGCGCCTCACCTTGCGGCAGAGGAAAGCAGCGGCAGGAGCGTGCATCATCGGCGATATGCCCAAGGATTTCGCCAAGTGCGGCAACCTTCTGCGTGTCGCTGACGCCTGCCTGCTCGGACAGGCGGAGCCAATCCGGCGCGCCGGCGATGGCATGCGTGGTGCCAAACTCCAGCCGCTCTGAAACCCAGGCAACGGCCATTGCGATGGCATCGGCTGGATCGGCGCCCACGCGTACCAATCGTGCAGCCTCGCGGACCAGGCGTTGCTGGTCGACGTCTTCCAGTGCCTTCACGATACCGGCGAGCGCGGTTTGGCGACGCAGAGCCGGATCGGGCGGCGTGACGTCCACCCAGACACGGCCGGACTCCAGACGGACCGGATAGCGCGGCAGTTTATCGCCGCCCACAATCGTCACATCCGACACAAGGTCAAATTTCCAGTTGTGCCAGTTGCAGGTGAGTACGCAGCCATCGGCCAGCGAGCCTTCGCTCAGCGGATAGCCTTCGTGCGGACATCGGTTGGCGCAGGCGAACACCCCTCGCTCGGTGTGCAGCAGCAAGATCTGCCGGCCGTCGTGGCGCAGAATGGTTTTTCCTCTCGCCGCGAGTTCATCCAGCGGCAGGGCGTTGATCCAGGTCATCCTTTGTCTCCGAGATGGCAGTGGTGATCGGGATGATGCGGTAGGCGCAGCGGCGTGCGTCGGCGAGGATGTGGTCGGTTCGCTCGACCATGACGGCGGGACCCAGAACGGCGCGAAACACATCAAGTTCGGCACGACAAAAACCTTGGCATGCGGTCGCCGCGGCACAGATGGGGCAGTGGTTCTCCAGCAGCAGAAAGCCCGCATCATCCGACCGCCATTCGGCCATGTAGCCTTCGCGTGAGCGCATTTCCGCCAATCGGGCCAGCCGGTCCGCGAGCGTGGTGACGCCGCGCAGGGCCTCTTGGTAGGCTTGCAGTGTTTCTGTCTCACGCACCTGGATGAGCCGCTCCAGAGCCGCCTCGCCCAGCGCTGATCGTACCGCGTCGATCAGCCGAACGGTCAATTCGGCATGCGTATCGGGGAACCGGGCGTGACCAGCGTCCGTCAAATGCCAGCGTTGGGTCGGACGGCCGACACCGCGCCTTTCGGTTTCCGCCACCACCAGTCCGTCGGTGGCCAGCCTTGTCACTTGCTGCCGCGCTGCTTCGGGCGTGATGCCAAGCAACCCAGCGATCTCGGCGATACACTGCGGACCTCGGCGCTTGATCACGCCGAGTAACCGGTCGGCTGCGGCGGTTCTCGATTTATTATCCAAGTCCATACTTGGATAATAACTGGGGCTATCGTCCGTGGCAAGCCGAGCCGGGTTGCAACAGGGATTGCGGCATGGATCGGGGTGGCTGATCCTTGACGCCTGGAGAACGAAGGGACGTCAATGACCACCGAGGGGGAAACTTACGACTTCATCGTCACCGGCGCGGGCAGCGCGGGTTGTGTGCTCGCCGCGCGCCTGTCGGAATCCGGCCGCCACCGGGTGCTGCTGCTCGAGGCCGGACCGCCAGATCGCAACCCTTGGATTCACATCCCGCTCGGCTTCGCCAGGACCTATGTGAACCCGGCGGTGAACTGGAGGTTCGAGAGCGCGCCACAGCCGCAACTCGCCGGTCGCAAGCTATATCTGCCGCGCGGCAAGACACTCGGCGGCTCCAGTTCGATCAACGGCATGGTGTACATGCGCGGCCATCACGGCGACTACGACGAATGGCGCCAGCGTGGCTGCGAGGGGTGGGACTGGGATTCGGTCCTGCCCTATTTCAAGAAAGCCGAAAATCAGACGCACGGCGCCGACGAGTTTCACGGCGTCGGCGGCCCGTTGCACGTCTCCGACCAGCCCGGCCGGTTCGAACTGGCGGACGCTGTGCTGGAGGCCTGCGTGCAGGCTGGCATCCCGCGCAACCCGGACTTCAACGGCGTACAGCAGGAAGGCTGCGGCTACTATCAGACCACGACCAGCAACCGGCGGCGCTGGAGTACCGCAAAGGCGTATCTTCAGCCGGCGCGGCAGCGCTCGAATCTGGTGGTGCGCACCGGCGCCCACGCCACGCGCGTGCTGATCGAGCACAACCGCGCCGTCGGCGTCGAGTACCACACCCCGGAAGGCCGTTGCACCGCCTACGCGCGGGGAGAAATCATCGTTTCCGGCGGTGCGTATGGCTCCCCGCAGCTTCTGCTGCTGTCTGGACTGGGACCGGCGCAGCACCTGCAGGACGTGGGCATCGAGGTCGTCCGTGACATGCCGGCGGTGGGATCCAATCTGCACGACCATTTCAACTCCTACGTAAGCTGGCGTTGCAGCAAGGCGATCACGCTGAACGACCTGGAGCGCAGTCCGATGCGCAAACTGGCGGCGGGCGTGCGCTACGCGCTGTTCCGCTCCGGCCCGATGGCGAGCAACGGTATCCACACCGGGTTGTTCACCCGCAGCGATCCGCGGCTGGAGCGTCCCGATGTGCAGATCAATGTTTTCGAATGGAGCACGCTGCAACGGAACAAGGATGGCATCGTGCCGCACCCGTTCCCTGGTTTCACGATGAGCCCGGTGCATCTGCGGCCGGATGGTCGCGGCACCGTGCGTCTCGCCGGTCCCGATCCGCTGACGCCGCCATCGGTGCTGTTCGACTTCCTGCGCACCGACTACGACATGCGGGCGGTGATCTTCGGCATCCGGCTGGCGCGGAAGATCGCAGATCAGCCGGCCCTGAAGCCATACATCGTGCACGAACTTGCACCCGGGTCACCAACAACGACCGACGCGGAGCTTGCCGAGTATGTGCGCCAGAGCGGCGTATCCAATCAGCATCCCACCAGTTCATGCGCGATGGGGCATGGCCCGAACACGGTGGTTGATCCGCGCCTGCGCGTGCATGGGATCGGCGGACTGCGCGTGGCGGACGCCTCGATCATGCCGGTCGCGGTCGGCGGCAACACCAATGCGCCCACCATCATGATCGGGGAGAAGGCCGCCGCCATGATCCTCGAGGATGCAACAGCGATCCCCGCCCGCGCGGCAGCCTGAAGCACAACGGGCCCAGAGGTAGAGATGCAAACTGGTGGCGACACTTATGATTTCATCGTGACCGGCGCCGGCAGCGCGGGCTGCGTGCTGGCCGCGCGCCTGTCGGAGTCCGGACACCACCGCGTGCTGCTGCTGGAAGCCGGCGGCAAGGACAGCAATCCGTGGATCCACATCCCGCTCGGTTACGTCAGGACGTTCTGCAACCCAAGCGTCAACTGGATGTTCGACAGCGAGCCGGAAGCCAACCTGAACAACCGCGTGATGTATCAGCCGCGCGGCAAGGTGCTGGGTGGCACCAGTTCGATCAACGGCATGATCTACATGCGCGGCAACCACGCGGATTACGACGAGTGGCGGCAGCGCGGCTGCGAAGGCTGGGATTTTGACTCCGTGCTGCCGTATTTCCGCAAGGCCGAGGACAATGAACGCGGTGCGGGCGAATTCCATGGCAGCGGGGGGCCGCTGCGCGTCTCCAACCAGCCCTATGAATGGGAGATCGGCAAGCTATTGCTAGAGGCTTGCATCCAGGCCGGCATCAAGCCCAATCCGGATTTCAACGGCGCGCAGCAGGAAGGCGCCGGCTATTACCAGACGACGACGAAGGACCGCCGTCGCTGGAGCACCGCCGCAGCCTATCTGCGTCCGGCACGCGGGCGGCAGAACCTTGTCGTGCAGACCCACGCGCATGCCACGCGTGTGCTGATCGAGAACGGCCGCGCCGTCGGCGTCGAATTCCGCACACCGCAAGGGCTGCGCACCGCGCGGGCCAAAGGCGAGGTGATCGTGTCGGGCGGCGCCTACGGTTCGCCGCAGCTCCTGCTGCTGTCAGGCGTCGGCCCGGCGCAGCATCTGCAGGACATGGGCATTGCGGTCATCCACGATCTGCCGGGCGTCGGGTCGAACCTGCACGACCACTTCAACACCTATTGCGCCTGGCGCATTTCGCGTTCGCTGTCGTTGAACCCTCTACATCACAGCATCCCGCGCCAGCTCGTGGCGGGGCTTAAATACGTACTCTATCGCGGTGGTCCGATGTCCGGCAACGGGCTCTATGTCGGCGCGCTGGTGCGCAGCGATCCGAGCCTGGAACGGCCCGACCTGCAGATGAACATCTCCGCCTGGAGCACGATCGACCGCACGCGTGACGGCATCATCTCGCATCCGTTCCCGGCGTTCGCGATCAGTCCGGTTCATCTGCGCCCCGAGGGTCGCGGCACGGTGCGGCTGAAAAGCCCCGATCCGCTGGCAGCGCCGGAAATCCGCTTCAACTTCCTGCGCAGCGATTACGACATGCAGGCGGTCATCAAGGGCATACTCATCGCTCGGCACATCGCCGCACAGCCGGCGCTGAAGGGACTTGTGGCGGAGGAGGTGCTGCCCGGCCCATCGGTAACGACCGATGAGCAACTGGCCGACGAAGTGCGCAGGCGCGGCGTGTCAAACCTGCATCCGGTCGGAAGCTGCAGCATGGGGCATGGACCGAATGCGGTGGTCGATCCGCGGCTGCGTGTGCACGGGATCGGCGGCCTGCGTGTCGTCGATGCCTCGATCATGCCGTCGATCATCGCCGGCAACACCAACGCGCCGACCATCATGATCGCCGAGAAGGCGGCGGACATGATCCTGGAAGACACGAAGGCGGCGAGCATCAGGCGGGCCGCTTAGCATCAAACGATGCGCGGGATGAGGGGATTGCGGCATGGTGCCTTCTCACATACCGTGCCGCCGGTCGGTCGGAAATGAGTCTCATGCGTCCAATTGCACTTTTCTTCCGGAAGCGCGCGCTTGGCGTTTCAGCCGCCCTGTTGTTGACTTCCGCGGTGGACGTGTCGCTGGCCCAGCTTCCGGTGATAACCGGTGACGTTGCCTGGCCCGGTCTGACGCAGGATGATCTTGACCGCATGCACGCCGCGGGCGCCAGGCTGTACGAGGGCCGGTCGATCGGCACGGTTGAGCGATGGCGCAGCCCCGACTCCAAGGATGCGGGCGAGGTCAAATTGATCCGAAGTTTCGATGCACGTGGAATGCCGTGTCGGACACTGGACTATACAATCCGATTTGAAACTGAGCGAAACAGCCCGAATCGTTACGTCATCAACTGGTGCAAAGTCCAAGGAGGCGAGTGGAAGATCGTCGAACTCCCGAAGCCGCGCTGAACCGAGGAAAGAATCCCTGTTCGCACGATTGAGATCACAATCTTCGTCCGGAGCCGAACTGCCGTGAGGATACCAACAGCCTTCCTTGTTTTCGCGACGCTGCCATGTCTGGGCGGTTGCACCGGGACGGGTGCTGCACCGAACGCAGGCCAACCCACGATCCAAGGGCAATCAATGCAGCTCATGCTCGCGGACATCGACCAGATCCGTGCCTTTGTGTACGGGGGCGGTACTCAGGCCGACGCCGACAAGGCGGCTGCGAGCCTTGTGTCATGGTCGCAGCGCATGGCCGAGCTTTTTCCTCCCGGGCAAGCATCGACGGATTATGTGGACATGAGCGCCGAGAGGGTTCGCGGCGCCCCTGAGGCAATGAAGCGAACCGCGGACGCACTGCTCGCAGCGGTGCGGACAGGCAATCGATCCCAGATTGGCGACCGACTCGCCCAGACCGAACGCGATGGCTGCGGCTTCTGCCATCTCAGCGGAACTCGCTGACGCTTACACTACCGCACGGTCGCGACGCGCAGCGAGTTCGTCGCTCCCGAATGGCCGATGGGCACACCGGCAGCCACGACGATCTCTTCGCCTTGCTGTGCAAATCCCTCGGTCTGCGCCACGCGCGTCGCCCTGGTGATCGCGTCCGCCATCGAATGTGCCTCTGCGGACACCACGGCGTGCACACCCCACACGACGGCCATCCGCCGAGCCGTGGCCAAATTCGGGGTCAGACCGATGATCGGCGCCTCGGGCCGCTCGCGCGCCACCCGCAGCGCGGTCGCCCCGGACGCGGTGAACGCCACCACCGCCTGCGCGCTGATTGTGTGGCAGACCTGCCGCGCCGCCGCGGCGATCGCATCGGCGGTCACGTGCTCGGGGTCCGGCCGGCTCGCCTCGATCATCGCGCGCCAGCCGGGGTCCTGCTCCACGCGCGCGACGATGCGGTCCATGATGTTCACCGCCTCGTAGGGGAACTGTCCCACCGCGGTCTCCCCCGACAGCATCACCGCATCGGTGCCATCGTACACCGCGGTGGCGACATCGGACGCCTCGGCGCGGGTGGGTGACGGCGCGCTGATCATACTCTCCAGCATCTGCGTCGCCACGACAACGGGTTTGCCCAACTGGCGAGCGACGCGGACGATGCGCTTCTGCGCCAGCGGCACCTCCTCGGGCGGCAACTCCACGCCGAGATCGCCGCGCGCGACCATCACCGCATCGGTAAGATGCATGATCGCGTCGAGGTTCTCCAGCGCCTGCGGCTTCTCGAGCTTTACCATGACCCAGGCGCGGTCGCCGATCAGTCCCTTGGCTTCCGCCACGTCCTCCGGCCGCTGCACGAACGACAGGCCGATGTAATTGGCGCCGTGCTCCAACGCGAACGCCAGGTCGTCGCGGTCCTTCGCGGTCAGCGCGGGGATCGGTAGCACGACGTCCGGAACGTTGACGCCCTTGTGGTCCGACAGCGGTCCGCCGACCAGCACCTCGGTTTCCAGCGCGTCGCCGCGTTTGCGTGCAACGCGCAACCTGAGCTTGCCGTCGTCCAGCAGCAGCGTGCAGCCGATCGAGGCCGCTTCGATGATCTCCGGATGCGGCAGGTTCACACGCAATGCGCTGCCCGGCGTCGGGTTGAGGTCGAGCTGGAATGGCTGGCCGGTTTGCAGATGCACCCGTCCGCCGCCAAACCGCCCCACGCGCAATTTGGGGCCCTGCACATCGGCCAGGATGCCGATCGGACGGTCGAACCGGTCCTCCAACTGGCGGATCATGGCGAACCGCGCGGCGTGATCCTCGTGCGTGCCATGGCTGAAATTGAGCCTGAACACATCGGCGCCGGCCTGGAACAGGCGCGTCAACACCTCGGCCGAGGAGCTGGCGGGGCCCAGCGTCGCGATGATCTTGGTGCGCCGGCGGCGGCGCAGCTTCGGTCGTGTGGCCATCTGGGTTCCTTCAGGCAATCAGGATGGCGCGGACGTCATTGACGTTGGTCAGAGTGGGTCCGGTGCGGATCGCATCGCCGATCGTGTCGAACAGCGTGTGGCTGTCGTGGCCGGCGAGCACTGCCCGCGGATCGAGGCCCTTGGCGCGGGCGCGCGACAGCGTGTCGGGCGTCACGATGGCACCGGCGATGTCGTCAATGCCGTCCAGTCCGTCGGTGTCTCCGGCGATCGCCCAGATGTCCGCCGCACCGTCGAGTGCCACGGCGAGGCTCAGCAGGAACTCGGTGTTGCGGCCGCCATGGCCGGCGGGTCCGCGGCCGATCGTCACGGTGGTCTCGCCGCCTGACAGCACCACGGCAGGCGGTCGCAGCGGCTGCCCGTGGGTGCGGATGCTGCGTGCGATGCCGGCCATGACGGTGCCGATTTCCCGCGACTCGCCTTCCAGCGCATCGCCCAGCACGAGTGGCGTCAGGCCGAAGCCGCGCGCCGTGTCAGCCATGCGGGTCAGCGCCATCATCGGCGTGGCGATCAGATCGAATTCCGTGTTCGGCAGTTCTCCGGGTTTCGGCGTCTCATCCGTTGCCTGTGCCAGCCGTGCCGCAACCGAAGCGGGGGGCTCTATGCCGTAGCGGGCAATGATCGCGCGCGCGTCGGCGAAGGTGGTGGGATCCGGCACTGTCGGGCCTGAGGCGATCACCGCCGGATCGTCGCCTGGCACGTCGCTGATCGCCAACGTTACGGCACGCGCCGGGAGCGCGGCGGCGGCCAACCTGCCGCCCTTGATCGCCGACAGGTGTTTGCGCACGCAATTCATCTCGGTGATCGTGGCCCCCGAGGCAAGCAGGGCGCGGTTGATCGCCTGCTTGTCGGCCAGCGTCAGGCCGGGCGCGGATGCGGCGCATAAGGCCGAACCGCCGCCCGAGATCAGCGCCAGGACGAGGTCATCGGGGCCGAGGCCGCGCACACGTTCCAACAACCGGTGTGCGCCGCGTTCGCTGTTGGCGTCGGGCACTGGGTGAGACGCTTCGATCACCTCGATCCGCCTGGTCGGCACGGCGTGGCCGTAGCGTGTGACGACAGTTCCCTCCAACGCGGTATCGGGCCAGGCGTCCTCCAGGGCGGCGGCCATCACCGCGGCTGATTTGCCGCAGCCGACGACGACGCAGCGTCCCTTGGGCCTGGGCGGCAAATGCCCCGCCAGGACCTTGCGCGGGTCGGCCGCCGCTACCGCCGCGTCGAACAGCCCCATGAGTGCCGAACGAGCGCGTGCATCGTCCCAGACCATCCGACTCGCTTTCCCTCTGTCCGCTCGCGCCGGAGTATGGCGAACCGGCCCCGGACGCGCCATCTTCGGGGGGTGCAGAGGAGGGACGACATGACCGCACCGCAATTCGACGAAACGACCCGCACCGAACTGGAGGCCGCCGCCTTCCGCCGCCTCGTGCAGCATCTGCGCGAACGGACCGACGTGCAGAACATCGACATGATGAATTTGGCCGGGTTCTGCCGGAACTGTCTGAGCCGGTGGTATCGCGAGGAGGCCGCCGTGAAGGGCGTCACCCTTGCCGACCCGGACGCGCGCGAGATCGTCTACGGCATGCCCTACAAGGAGTGGCAGGCGAAGTATCAGAAGGATGCAAGTCCGGACCAGAAGGCCGCTTTCGCCAAGTCCAATCCGGGTCATTGACCGCACTGAGGGTGACCGCTATCCCCGCCGGCCTTGCCGGATCGGAGGGGAACGATGGCGCTGCGCGCGGTGGAAAAGCCTGACACCAAGGCCGGCGGCATCGCTGCCGACCGATTGCGAAGCCTCGTCGATCGCATCGAGCGGCTGGAGGAAGAACGCAAGGCGCTCGGCAGCGACATCCGCGACATCTACTCGGAGGCGAAGTCGGCAGGCTTTGACGTGAAGGTGCTGCGTCAACTCATCCGCTTGCGCAAGCAGGAGCCGGCCGACGTCGAAGAGCAGGAGACGCTGCTGGATGTGTACCGGCGCGCGCTGGGCATGTAGTGTGGCGTTGAAGCGGGTCGAACGGTCTGCTATGTAAACCGGGCACCCGACGAGCTCACCAAAAGGCGGGCCCGCCGGGGCCGGTCGAGTAGGCTAACGGCGGATGAAGAAGCTCAGCTTCATCCGCCACCTACCCCACCGGATGCGCAGCGCAATGCATAGCATTGTACCCGTCTCCAGTGGCGGCCCTATGCCGCACAAGCGGTGTAGGGCCGTTTGGTGAAGACCGGGTTAGCCGTGCAACTTCGCCAGCACCTCAGTGTTCGAGCGGATCACCATCATCCGTTTGATCTTGTGCGTCGGCGTCATCAAGCCGTTCTCCAGCGTGAATGGCGGCACGACTGCCTGCTTGCGTATGCGTTCAGTCACCGACAGCCGATGGTTCACGCGCGTCACCGCCAACGCAGCGGCCACGTCGTCATAACCGTCGGCGGGAACCAGCAAGGCGGTCAGTGACGAGCGGCCGTCACCGGCGACCACCGCCTGCGCAATCTCCGGTTCGGCCATCAACATGCCCTCGACCTTCGCCGGCGATACGTTCTCGCCGCCCGACAGCACGATCATGTCCTTCTTGCGATCGGTGATGCGCAGATAGCCGTCATCATCCAGTTCACCGATGTCGCCGGTGTGCAGCCAGCCGCCCTGGATTGCCGCAGCTGTCGCCCCGGGCAGGCGCCAGTAGCCGTCCATCACGAGGTCGCCTCGCACCAGAATCTCGCCGTCCTCGGCGAGACGCAGTTCGACGCCCTCCAGCACGCGGCCGACCGTGTCGATGCGGATCGCATCCGGCGGGTTGGCGCTGATCACCGGGCCTGCCTCGGTCTGGCCGTAGCCCTGCATGATCAGCAGCCCCAACGCCAGGTAGAACAGGCCAACCTCGGGCTCCAGCCGCGCGCCGCCCGACATCGCCGCCTTCAGACGCCCGCCGAAGCGTGCCCGGACCTTGGTGCGCACCAGTCGGTCGAGCAGCGGATCCAGCACGTATTCGCCCAGGCTGAGGCGTCGGCCCTCGGCCCGCTTCAACCCGATGTCCAGCGCCCAGCGGAACAACGTCTGTTGCCAGGCCGGCTGGCGGGCCACCTGGGTTAGGACGCGGCTGCGGATGATTTCCAGCACCCGCGGCACCGCGGTGAGGATCGTCGGGCGAACCGTCAGCAGATCGGCGGCCAGATGCTCGACGCCGCGGGCATAGACAATCTCGGTGCCAATGCTGGGCAGAAAGAAGATCCCGACCGTGTGCTCGTAGCTGTGCGAGGCTGGCAAATAGGACAGATACACCTCGTCGCGCAGTTCGAGCGGGCGCAGCAGCTCCACCGCGCCGCGGCAGTTCGATAGAATCGAACGGTGCGGCAGCATCACCCCCTTGGGCGCGCCGCCGGTACCGGACGTATAGATCAGGCAGGCGAGCCCGGTCGTTGGTATGGCCGCGGCTTCCAGCGCGATGTCGTCAGGTGGCTCGGCGTCGGCCACCAGATCGGTCCAGTGCAGCAGCCCGGGCAGCTCACCGTCCGGGTTGGACGGGCCATCCATCACCACCAGCAGATCGAGGCCGCCCGTCAACCTGCCGGCTTCCCGCACCGCGCCCGCGAGGGCAGGGGAGGACACGATGGCGGCCCGTGCCCCGGCGTCGCGCAGAATATGCGCGTGATCGGCCACGGTATTCGTTGTGTAGGTCGGCACGGGAACGGCTCGGATCGCCATCAGAGCCGTCTCGGCGATTGGGTATTCCGGCCGGTTCTCCGACACGATCAGCACGCGATCGCCGGCCGCCACGCCCGCCGCACGCAGGTGCCTGGCACACGATGCCGCCATCCGGCCAAACTCGCTCCACGTGATGGAATGCCAGGTGCCGCCGCGGAACCAGCGCAGCAGGGACTTGTCCGGCCAGCTGCGGGCCAGCGCGAACATCATTGTGGGAAGATTGGGCCAGGTTGGATAGAGCTCCACGTCACCTCCCGCTTCTCTGGGGCGCCTTGCACCGGGCGCAACCCTTTGACCTCGACCCCTACTACCTTACATGGATGGAATACCGCACCCTGACGAGGAAGCAATGATGCCCAATACCGCCCCGGCCGATGCCGCATCCAGCCAACAGGCTGTGGATGGGCTGCCGACCTGGGACCTCGGCGATCTCTATCCTGCCCCCGACAGCCCCGCAGTCGAGGCGGATTTTGCCAGGGCCGAGCAGGCAGCCCGAGCGTTCGCGGCCGGGCATCAGGGCAGGCTGGCATCCCTGTCGGGTGCAGCGCTGGCCGCCGCCATCGCGGAGTACGAACGCATCGAGGAGGTGCTGGGCCGATTGGCGTCGTATGCCCAGTTGCTGTTCGCCGCCGATTCCACGAATGCGGAGATCGGCCGCTTCTACCAGACCGTGAGCGAGCGGGTGACCACGATCAGCAGCAATCTGCTGTTCTTCGCCCTGGAGCTGAACCGGCTGGACGAGGCCGCGCTGGAGCAGAAATGCGCGGACCCGGCACTGGCGAAGTGGCGGCCCTGGCTGCGTGATCTGCGCGTGTTCCGGCCGCATCAGCTCGCCGACGAACTCGAGAAATTGCTGCACGAAAAGGAAGTGACCGGTCGCAGTGCCTGGAGCCGGCTGTTCGACGAGACGGTAGCCGCGATGCGAGTTCCGATCGGCGGCAACGAGCTCACCGTCAGCGACGCGCTGAACCGACTGTCCGATCGCGACCGGTCAGTGCGCGAGACCGCCGGGCGCGCCATCGGCGCGACGTTCAGCGCCAATGTCCGGCTGTTCTCGCTGGTGACCAACACGCTGGCGAAGGACAAGGAGATCGTCGACACGTGGCGGCACTATCCGCGCCCCGGCAGCTATCGCAATCGCTCCAATATGGTGGAAGACGAGGTCGTCGATGCGTTGGTGTCAGCGGTGCGGGCGGATTTTCCAAGGCTTGCGCATCGCTACTACCAGATGAAGGCGAAATGGCTCGGCCTGCCGAAGCTGCAGCACTGGGATCGCAATGCGCCGCTGCCCGATGACGACGATCGCTCGATCAGGTGGAACGATGCGCGCGAGCGGGTACTGACGGCCTATGCCGCGTTCAGTCCTGAACTTGCCGATGTCGGTAAGCGCTTTTTCGATCGGCCGTGGATCGACGCGACGTTGAAACCCGGAAAGTCGGGCGGGGCGTTCGCACATCCCACCGTGCCGTCGGCGCATCCCTATCTGCTGCTGAACTACCACGGCCGCACGCGCGACGTGATGACTCTGGCGCATGAACTTGGCCACGGGGTGCACCAGGTGCTGGCGGCCGAGCAGGGCTATCTGATGGCGGGCACGCCGCTGACCTTGGCCGAGACCGCCAGCGTGTTCGGCGAGATGCTGACATTCCGCGCGTTGCTGGACGCAGCCGATCCGAAGCGCCGGCGCATCATGCTGGCGGCGAAGGTCGAGGACATGCTGAACACGGTGGTTCGGCAGATCGCATTCTATCATTTCGAGACGCTGCTGCACGATGAGCGCCGCTCCGGCGAACTGGTGCCCGATCGCATTGGCGAGCTGTGGCTGCAGGTGCAGAAGGAAAGCCTCGGCCCGGCGTTCGAGTTCACGCCGGAATACAACGTGTTCTGGGCCTATGTGCCGCACTTCATTCATTCGCCGTTCTATGTCTATGCGTATGCATTCGGCGACTGCCTGGTGAATGCGCTGTATTCGGTGTTCCAGTCGGGACATCCGGGTTTCCAGGCGAAGTATCTGAACATGCTCCGTGCCGGAGGAACAAAGCGTCACAAAGAGCTGCTGGCGCCGTTCGGTCTCGACGCGTCCGATCCGGCGTTTTGGAAGAAGGGGCTGGATGTCATCGCCGGCTTCATCGACGAGTTGGAGGCGGCAGAGTGACGCAACCGCATCGTCCCCCTCCCCTTGCGGGAGGGGGTTGGGGGGAGGGGACCAAGCAACCTGCTAAAACGTCTTTGATTGCCCATGCCAAAACAACGCGTCGTGCCGCAACGCCCGCCGAACGCAGGTTGTGGCAGGCACTTCGTAAGCATCAGCTCGGGGGCCTGCAGTTTCGGCGGCAGATGCCACTCGGTCCGTTCATCGCGGACTTCTACTGCCCCACAGCTCGCCTCGTCGTTGAAGTTGACGGTGTTTCACACATCGATTCGCCGACTGACGCGAGCCGTGACGTTTGGATAAGGGACCAGGGCATCCGGGTGTTCCGCGTGACCAACCTTGATGTGCTGAGCAACCTGCACGGTGTGTTGATTGCCATCCGGCAGGCCGCGCAGCCGACCCCTCCCCCCAACCCCCTCCCGCAAGGGGAGGGGGAGTAATGATCGCTTTGACTGCGTTCCACCGACGCATTGCATTGAACCAACTCGATGTCTGACCGCAGCAACCTGTTCGGCGAACTCCGTCGCATGGCGCGGACCTCGGGCGCGATGGGGGGAATTGCCGCGCGCGTCGCTGGTGAGCGCATGTTCGGCATCAAGACCGATCGCGCCAGCCACGCCGAGGACCTTCGCACCATCCTGGGCGGACTGAAGGGGCCGCTGATGAAGGTGGCGCAGTTCCTCTCCACCATCCCTGATGCATTGCCGGCGGAATACGCCGTGGAACTCGCACAACTGCAGGCAAACGCGCCGGCGATGGGCTGGAACTTCGTCCGCCGCCGCATGGTGAGCGAACTCGGCGCCGACTGGCAGGCGAAGTTCGCGACGTTCGGCCGTGAAGCGGCGGCTGCGGCGAGCCTTGGCCAGGTCCATCGCGCGCGTCTGCATGACGGCACCGACGTCGCCTGCAAGCTGCAGTATCCCGACATGCCAAGTACGGTGGAGGGTGACCTACGCCAGTTGCGTCTGGCACTGGCGATATATCACCGCATGGACAATGCCATCCAGCACGAGGAGGTTTACAAGGAACTGACCGAGCGCCTGCGTGAGGAACTCGACTACGACCGCGAGGCCGCGCAGATGCGGCTTTATCACCAGATGCTCGCGAACGATCCTACGGTGCATGTGCCGGTGCCGATCGAGGGCTACTGCACGCGCCGGCTGCTGACGATGACATGGCTCGAGGGCAGGCCGCTGATGCACCGTCTGGCGGAGGATCCGCCGCAGGAGGAGCGCAACAGCATCGCCGAAGCGCTGTTCCGCGCCTGGTATGTGCCGTTCTACCGTTACGGCGTGATCCACGGGGATCCGCATCTCGGCAATTACCAGGTGCGGCCGAATGCCACCGTGAACCTGCTCGACTTCGGCGCTATCCGTGTGTTCGACGCGAAGTTTGTGCGTGGCGTGATCGATCTGTTCGAGGCGGTGCGCGACAAGGACGATGCGAAGGCGCACCACGCATACGAGACGTGGGGCTTTACCGACCTGTCAAATGAGAAGATGGCCGCGTTGAACCTGTGGGCGCGCTTTCTCTATGAGCCGCTTTGCGATGACCGGGTCCGCCGCATCCAGGAGACCGACGATCCGCAATTCGGTCGTGAAGTGGCCGAACGCGTTCATGCCGGACTGAAGCGGACCGGCGGCGTGAAACCACCGCGCGAATTTGTGCTGATGGACCGCTCGGCCATTGGGCTGGGCGGCGTGTTTCTGCGTCTGAAGGCGGAGCTGAACTGGAGCCGGCTGTTCCACGGGCTCATTGCCGATTTTGATGAGGGCGTCCTGGCGCAACGGCAGGCGGCGGCGCTGACTCAGGCGGGTGTGCCACCTGCTAGTTAGGTGGCCGTGATGGCGCCTCTTGTTGTCATCTCCGCTTTCGCGGGGATGACAAATTTCGCGGGGATGACAAATACAGTGGAGGTCTCACCCTCCCAGTCTGCTGACACGTCCAGCGGTGATGCCGCCGTCGATGACGAGTTCCGATCCGGTGATGTGGCTCGATGCATCCGAGGCAAGAAACAGGATGCCGTTCGCGATGTCCTCGGCCTGGCCAGCCTTTCCCAATGGCACTGTCGCCTCGGCGATCTTCTTTGGATCCAACTGTGCGTTGGCGCCGGGCGGCAGCTTGGTCCAGATCGGCGTGTCGATAATGCCCGGATGTACCGAGTTCACCCGGATGCCGTCCCGCGCCTGTGCACATTCAAGCGCCATCGATTTGGCGAACAATCGCACTGCACCCTTGGTCGCACTGTAACCCGCCAGCCCGGCGGAACCTCGCAGCCCGGCAACCGAGGATAGCATGACGATGGAGCCGCCGCCGGATCGGCGCATCGCGGGAACGCAGTACTTGACCGACAGGAAAACACCATCGACATTCACCGCCATCTGGCGCCGCCAGTCGGCCAGCGACATTTCGATCGCCGGACCCATGATGCCGATGCCGGCATTGGCGACCAACACATGCAGCCCCCCGAAGCGTTTCTCGACCGTCGATACGACGTTCGGCCAGCCGGCTTCGTCGGTCACGTCGTGATGCAGATAGATGCTGCCGGTCGCTTCTGCCACGCGTTGACCAGCTGCATCGTCCAGATCGGTCAGCACTAGCCGTGCGCCTTCGCGCGACATGACCCGTGCGCAGGCCGCGCCGATGCCGGAGGCTGCGCCGGTGATGATGCCGATCTTACCGTCGAGCTGACCCATGATGTATCTCCATGCGTGCCGGTCCTACTTCCTACCTTGCCGCCGTCCAGCTTTCGGAGAATGCCAGCGCACAAGTACTGAAGGGCCGTCCCTCGCGCTCCCGTGGCCACGGCTGGCCGACCGCCTGGATGCCGTTCCGCGACAGGCGCGCACCGAGCGCCGGAATCAGCACGGTGCATACTCCGTAGGGCCGTCCGGGCTCGGCATTCGGCTGTGTATGGATCAGCAACGGCTCGCCGATGCTGTACCACGTGAGGGAAATCTCCTCTTCTGTTGTCACCAGCCGCTCCGTCCAGAAATCGCGCGCATCGCCCGACTTGCTGAATTCCGCGTCGATCACGGGGATCGTCTGATCCGCCAGTTCGGCATTGAGCATGCCCTGGACGGTGGATTGCAGCCACCGCGCCATCGCGATGTTGTCCGAGTAGATGCGCCAGCTATCATCCGTTAGTTCGCTCTTGATATAGAGTACATGTCCAGGGCCTGCCGGACAAAGGATGATGCGCCAGAAGCTGGCGTTCGTGGTGTTTGGCGCACCGTCGGTCGCGCTCAGCCGGATGAAGGGGTTTTCGCCTGTAAGGATCAGCTGATTGGGGTCCGCAACGCTCATTGTGAAACCTCCTGATGTACTTTGCAGATGACGGAGCTAGTCCGGGATCAGGCCGCCATCCACGTTGAACGACTGGCCGGTGATGTTGCGCGCGCCGGCCGATGCCAGGAACACCACCATCGCGGCGATGTCCTCCGGATCGTTTGCCCGCCGTAGCGGGATGACCTCGGCTCGACGATGCTCCATCTCCTCGATGGTCACGCCTGCCTGTTGCGCGCGGATTTGCAGGTTCGCGTCCGACAGCGCGGTGCGCGTGACGCCGGGACAGACGGAATTGACGTTGATATTGTGTTTGCCCAGTTGCTGCGCGGCCGTTTTCGTCAGGCTGATGACCGCACCCTTGCTGGCAGCGTATGCCGCGTTGGAGGTACCCTCGTAACCCTTGCCGGCGATGGACGCGATGTTGATGATCCGCCCGCTGCGCCGAGGGATCATCTCGCGCGCAACGCGCTGCAGGCAGAAGAAGACGCCCTTGGCGTTGACGCGGTGGATGCGGTCCCAGTCTTCCTCGGTCAACTCCATGATGTCGGCGCGACGTGTCACGCCGGCGTTGTTCAGAAGGATGTCGACCTGTCCGAACGCGTCGAGCGTCTGGCGCACCATGCGATCGATGTCGCGCAGGTCGCCGACATCCGCCTGCACGGCAAGTGCCCGGCGTTGTTGGGACATGATTGCGTCCGCTGTCTCTTCGGCCTTCGGTGCAGCGATGTCAGCGACGACAACATGCGCACCGGCCGCGGACAGAGCGAGCGCCGACGCCTTGCCGATGCCCTGACCGGCGCCGGTCACCAATGCGACCTGATTGGATAGATTCATTTGGCGTTCCCCCCGCGCGATTCGCGCAACACCGGGCGGGTTAGTCAAGACGCATAGATCCGCGACGGCGGACGGTTTCAGGTCGGAAGCGTCAGACAACCGCCTCGCGACGCAGAGCGGCCACTTCGTCGGTCGTGTAACCCACTTCCCGTAGCACCTCGTCGGTATGCGCGCCAAGCGGCGGAGGTGCATGGTCGAGCTGTCCACCGCCATGCTCCATTTGGAAGCCCGAGCCCATCAGCCGAAGCGGGCCGTACTCGGTCTCTACAATCTGCATCGCGTTGCGCGCGACGATCTGCGGATGGTCGATGATCTCCTCGATCCGCCAGATGCTGGCGCACGGTGCGCCAGCGTCGTTCAGCCGCTTCTCCCAGGTCTTGGCATCGTCACTCGCCAGCGCTTCCTCGATGATCGCGCGCCATGCCTGCTCGTGCTCCTTGCGCTGGAACCAGTCGGCGAAGCGTGGATCATCCAGCACATCGGCACGCCCGAGCGTCGTCATCAGGGCGTCGTACTGCCGGTCGTTGTTCACCGCCAGCAGGAGAAAACTGTCCTTCGCGCGGAACAGGTTGGCGGTGACCTTGCGGCTGATTGCCTGATTTCCGAATTGTTCCTGCCGATGGCCCGCCACCGTGAAGTCGGCAACCTGTGTGGAAAGAAAGCTCAGGCTTGCCTCCAGCATCGAGACATCGATGAACTGGCCCTGACCAGTGTGGGTGCGCTGAAACAGTGCGGAGGAAACGGCAAAGGCGGCGGTCATGCCCGACAGCACGTCGCACACCGCGAAGCCCGCGCGGGTGGGGCCCATCTCCTTGTGCCCGGTGAGCGACATCACGCCGGACAGCGCCTGGATCTTGCCGTCGTAGCCGGCCTCGTTGCGATATGGCCCGGTGGCGCCGAAACCGGAGATCGTGCAGTAGATCAGGCGCGGGTTGATCGCCCGCAGCGCCTCGTAGCCAATGCCAAGGCGGTCCATCACGCTTGGCCGGAAATTCTCCATCACCACGTCCGACTTGGCGGCGAGGCGGTTGACGATCTCGATGGCAGCCGGCTTCTGCAGATCGAGCGTGAGGCTGCGCTTGTTGCCGTTGATCGCGACCCACGCCGGCGCCATGCCGCGCTCGGCCCACTCGCGCGACAGCGGCGTGCGGCGCATGTCCTCGCCCTCGCGCCGTTCCACCTTGATGACATCGGCGCCGAGCAGTGCGAGCTGGTAGCTGCCATAGGGGCCGGCGAGCACCTGGGTGAAGTCCAGCACACGGACGCCGGAGAAGGGGCGTATCACGCCGCCACGCCCTCGCGAATGCTGCGCGCCACCGCCTTCTGCTCGTCGAATTCGCGCCGGCGACGGGCCAGTTCATCGGGTGGGATGCGGTCAATGTTCAGGTAATCGAGCTTCCACGACGGATCGGCAGCCCAGCGCAGCGGCGATTGCATCGTCGTCCGCGGACCCGGAGCAGATTCCAGCACTCGCAATGCCAGCTCCAGCGTCAATGCCTGCGATGCGGCGTCGTGCGGCTTACCCGCACTATTGCCGAGCGGGAAATCGCTGAACAGGAAACGCGGCACGGCGGCGTGCTCGACGATGTCCTTGGCGCAGCCCATGACCACCGTGGCGATGCCGTTGGCCTCCAGGTGGCGCGCGACGAGGCTGGAGGTCTGGTGGCAGACCGGGCAGTTCGGCACCACGATCGCGGCGTCGGTTCCGTCCTCCTGGCAACGGCGAAGGATCTCCGGCGCGTCGGTCTCTATCGTGACGCGATGGCTGCGGTTGGTGGGCGCGCCATGAAAGCGCGCGGTCACCGCGCCGATGCGACCCTGATCGCGCAGCCGCAGCAGTTGCGGCAGCGGAAACCAAGTGCCGCTGTCCTCGGCGCTGGTGTGCACTCGGTCGTAGCCGATGTGCGAGATGCGAAGGTCGTGCCGCTGTGACGTGTCGTCCGAATAGACTTGGTAGAATTTGGCGCCGCCGTTGTAGGGAGCGCCGGGTCCCTGGTCGCCCTTGTCCGGCCGGAATGGGGCAGCCGTGGTGATGATCGTCACCCGCGATTGCGCGAGCGGCTTCTTCAGTGGCTGGAATGGCGCCTCGATGTAATGCGCCCAGCGATAGGGCGTGGTGTAGCCGATCGCCGCGTAGTAGTCGCGCGTTCGCTGCATATAGGGGATCGGCGCATCGTAATCCGGCGCGAAGCCGAGCAGGGCGTCGAGGTCGCGGTCCATGGAGTGTCTCCCTTGCGCAGCGGCAGCGTACGGGAGGCCGCTGTGGTGGGCAAATCTTCGGGCGTAGCGGGGATTCCGCGTGGATGGTCAGGGCAGGCTGATACTGACGACCCGTTCGATCGCCTCACCCAGCAGCTCCACCCCCAGATCCACCTCCGCCCCGCTCACCGTCAGCGGTGGCGCGATCCGCATCACGCCGCCCGATGCCCCCGCCCGCACGATGTTGGCCGACAGCCCCAGTTCCAGCGCCACATCCGTCACCGCATCCGAGGTCGTCGCCGCATCGCGCCCGCCTGCGTCCCGAAACTCCAGCCCCAGCAACAGCCCGCGTCCGCGCACATCGCCGATGCACTCGTAGCGCTGCTGAAGCCCCCGCAGCCCGGCCGACAGCCGCGCCCCCATCACCTTGGCCCGTTCCGCCAACCCATCGCGTTGCACGACCTCCAGCACCTTCAGCCCGACCGCCGCCGGCAGCGGATCGTTCACGTGCGTCGTGTAGAACAGGAACTCCTTTGCCTGGGCTTCCGCCGCCACCGCATCGCCGGTCATTACCGCCGACAGCGGCAGGCCCGCTCCCAGCGTCTTCGACAGCGTGAGAATATCCGGCACCACGCCATCGCGTTCAAATGCGAACATCAGCCCGGTCCGCCCCACGCCGGTCTGCGCCTCATCCAGGATCAGCAGCATCGCGCGCGCCCGGCAATGCGCGGTCAGTGCGTCCAGATACCCCACCGGCAGATCGATCACGCCGCCGCTCGACAGGATCGGCTCCGCGATGAACGCGGCGAGATTGCCGGTGCACTGTCGGTCTAGCAGGTCGAACGCATCATCCAGTTCCTGCTGCCAACTCACCCCGGGAAAGCGCGGGCGGTACGCGTTCGGCGCCGGGATCGCGAAATTGCCGGGCGCGAGCGGCCCGACCCCCCGCCGCCCCGCCTTGTAGGTCGCCGCCGCCGCGCCACCGGTCATGCCATGCCAGGACTGCGCGAACCCCACGACCTCCCACTTCTCGGTGACCAGCTTGGCCAGCCGGATCGCCGCCTCGTTCGCCTCGCCGCCGGTCGACAGCAGCATCACCCGCGGCAGGTCCGGCACCAACCCTGCAAGCGCCTCGGCCAAATCGACCACCGGCGCCGACAGCATCGACGAGAACAGATGGTCCAACGTCCCCACCGACTCGCGCACGGTGGCGACGATCTCCGGATGCGAATGGCCGAGGATCGCGCTCATCTGGCCGGAGGTGAAATCCAGCACCCGTCGGCCCGAGGCGTCATACAGAAACGACCCCTCGGCGCGCACCGGCACAAACGGGACGAAGTCGCCGCCATAGCCCAGCAGGTGCCGGCGGGCACGGGTCCAGAATGTCCGCGTGTCGACGTTGTCGGTATCCACCGTCAGTGCCCCATCGATTTCATGGTCATCTTCATGCCGTTCTGCCCGACCATGTCGGGGGAGCGTATTGGAGGCCGGAGTGGTGAGTAAAGTCACCATCAAACCACATCGCCGCATCTGCCAGCCTATTGCTGCCAGGACGATTGCTCTGACCTATGTCTCGGATAAATCCAGCAGTCGCGCCGCTCCTTTATGGAACAACGCGTCAATGACCGGCAGACGAACGACCCCGACGCCGAACGCAAGCGAAGTGACAAACTGTCTTCAAGACCAGCTTCTGTACGGCGAAGCCGTGACCGTGCTAACAGTCACGGCTCCGCCGTAACGACACAGAACCTAGTAGACTCGTGTCAGCCAGCGCCCTGCGGAGGCGGTACAAAGAACTGAACGATGATGCCCTGACAGTCGAGGTTCTGGCCTTTGACATTGGCGGTGAGCCAGCCGTCGCTTCTAAGTACGCCCGTTATCGTAGCCGTCCGCCCCGACCCACCGACCTCCTTCCCTTGCATCGTGAAGGTCCGGTTCGGGCTGATCGTCCCGGATACATTGGCCATGCTCTTCATGTTGTTCCAGGCAACCATCCCAGACAGGGTGTTGTTGTCGCCCACCACCACATGCCAATCGAGTGACGGGCACTGGCCGGCTGGTCTTGAATGGAACACGTAAACCCGGCCCTCAGGCGCAACCTGCTGCGCAAGTGCCATATTGCATGTGGCGGTCACCACCACGGCACCAGCCGCGACTGTACCCATCAGCTTACCCCAAGTCATGCGTGTCGCCTTTCCATTGGTTGGACTGGGTAGTGAGTCTCTCCCCGTAGCGCAGGCGCGCAATGCCGAATCGGC
>DATMND010000348.1:0-6799 GCA_035569235.1 Acetobacteraceae bacterium
AGCATACTGGGGAACTTGGGTGCCCACCGCTGAAATCTGCCAGGACGCGGACAAATCGGGCATCGTCCTTTCGGCCAAGGCGTATGTCACCTCGGCGGTGAGCTGCGTCGTAGACTATGTGGCAGAAACACCTAGCTCGAAGGGCCCTATCTACTCCGCGCAGTTGCAATGCTCCAACAAAGCAGGGCAGTCGCCGAAAAAGGTAGCTAATCTCATCATCCGGCCGGGCGATACCAACCAGATTTCCGTGGGCCCGGCGTTCGACAGCCTCAAGCCTTATCAACGCTGTTCCGCGAGCGGCGAGGCGCACAGGCCGTAACGCTCCCGCTTCTAATCGGCGCGGACGGCACTCTAGGACGCAATCGGAGCGAAGCGGACATGCCGAGAGCGTGAGAAGCGGGTCGATTTGACGAAAATGACCCGTTGCTGACCGCCTGTGTGCAGTGCCGAAGAACGCTTGGCGCGTGACTGACCCCCGTCGAGTTTCGTATCCTCCGACCCTGCCCAGACTGGTGGGAGGAGCCACATGCAGTTGGATCGGCTGAAACGACGCGAGTTCATCGCGGTGGTTGGTGGCGCGGCAGCGTGGCCCCTCGCGGCGGGCGCGCAGCAGGTCAGCGGCGTCCCTAGGATCAGATATCTCTCCCCGGGTTCTGCCTCATCCGGGCCATTGAACTACTACGATGAATTCCGGCGTGAGCTGCGCGAGCTTGGCTACATCGAGGGACAAAACATCGTCATCGATTACCGATTTGCCGACGGGAAGTTCGATCGACTCCCGCAGCTTGCGGCGGAGTTGGTCCAGCTCAATGTTGACGTTATTGTTTCGGTGGTAACGCAAGCATCGTTGGCGGCCAAGAACGCGACCAAGACGATCCCGATCGTTATTGTCAGCGTTGGCGATCCTGTGGGGGCAGGGCTCGTCGCAAGTCTTGCGCGACCGGGCGCCAACGTGACGGGAAACTCCTCGATGACCATTGAGGTCATCGGGAAATCGCTGGCCCTGCTAAAGCAGGCTGTTCCCAAGGCCTCCCCTATGGCAGTCCTCTGGAATCCCGATAACGTGACCTACCAAGGTCAAATATTACGAGAGACCGAGGTTGCGGCCAGGAAATTGGGTATTCAACTCCAGACCTTCGGGGTGCGAGGTCCCGACGAGTTCGACCGCACGTTTGCAGCGATCACCAGCGCGAACGCCGCCACGCTGCTGGTCCTGCCTGATCCGGTATTCTCGGCTTACACGGCGCGGATCGCAGACCTTGCGAACAAGAGCCAACTGCCGACGATGTATGGCCTGAGAGAGGATGCTGTGGCGGGTGGTCTAATGGCCTACGGGCCAAACTATGCGGACCTGTATCGACGTGCTGCCAGCTACGTAAACAAGATACTGAGGGGTGCTAAACCTGTCGATTTGCCGGTTGAGCGACCCACCAATTTCGAGTTCGTCATCAATCTCAAGACCACCAAGCTGCTTGGCATCGAACTTCCCCCGACGGTGCTCGCGCTTGCCGACGAGGTTATTGAATGATTTTTTGTTGCAGTGCAGGAGTCCGGTCTGGCACTTCGCGACGATTCGTCGTGACGCGTAAATTCGGTCGCTATTGGAGGCATAGCTGACCTGAGCGCGCGTTTAGTCCAGACCAACTCGGTCGAAAATGACCCGACTCGGACCTAGATCGCTCGGGATTTGTGCGGCGCACATTGTCGCACCGCTCACCAGTTTCGTTTGGCGCACTTTCCTGTTTTGCCGCCTCGCACAGGGATCACAGGAAGCCGATCGAGAACCAGGGGACCGCGGCGATGACAACGGTGCCGATCACCAGGGCAAGCATATAGGGAATGATCGGCCGCAGCCCGTCATTGGGATGAATGCGGCCGACCGCGCACGCAGCGTAGTAGCCCACCCCGAAGGGCGGCGCGAACAGCCCCACGCCCATCGCCAGCACCACCACGATGGCGTAATGTACCTCGTGAACGCCCATGGCCTTTGCGATCGGGAACAGCAAGGGGCCGAACAGCACGATGGCGGGAATGCCCTCAAGCACGCTGCCCAGCACCACGAAAGCTAGGATCGACACCGCCAGAAACGTCACCTGCCCGCCCGGCAGCGACCCCATCCAGGACGCCAGTGCCTGGCTGAACCCGGACTGCGTCAGAGCCCAGGACATGCCCGTGGCCGCCCCGATGATCAGCAGGATGGCGCCAGACAAGGAGGCCGTCTCGGTAAGCATCGGGAGCAGCCGCCGCCATTCGAAGCTACGATAGACCAACAGGCCGACCAGTACTGCATAGGCGATGCCGATGGTGGAGACCTCGGTCGCCGTGGTGGCGCCGCTGATCACGGCGTAGCGGATGACGAAGGGCAGGGCGAGGCCCGGCACGGCGATCACGAAGGTGCGGCCGACCTCTTGCCAGGACGCGCGCTCCTGCGTGCGTGTCCCTTCCCGTCCGCGTAGCCGCCAGCGCACCACCAGGCACAGCACCAGGCCGAGCAGCAGCCCCGGCAGCAAGCCGCCGGTGAACAGCGCCGCGATCGACACGCCTGTCACCGCGCCGATGGTGATCAGCACGAGGCTCGGTGGGATGGTCTCGGTCTGCGCGCCGGTGGCCGCCAGCAAGGCCAGTAGCTCGCCCGGCTTCTCGCCGCGCTCGCGCATCTCCGGGAACAGCACCGGCGCCACCGCCGCCATGTCGGCGGCCTTCGAGCCGGAGATGCCGGAGACCAGATACATCGCGCCGACCAGCACGTAGGACAGGCCGCCGCGCACATGCCCGAGCAGGCTGACCAGGAACGCCACCATGGTGCGGGCGATGCCGGTCATCTCCATCAGCTGCCCGAGGAAGACGAACAGGGGCACGGCGAGCAGGATCAGGTGCGACATACCCTCGTTCATGCGGCCGACCACGACCATGTCGGGCACGTCGGTGGCGAGCTTGATGTAGCCCAGCGTCGCCAGGCCGAAGGCGAAGGCGATCGGCACGCCCGCGAGCACTGTGGTCCCGACCAAGCCGACGAAGAAGATCAATAGGTTAACGTTGCCAAGCTCATGCAGCACTGGGGCCGCCGCGATGAAACCGAGAGCCACGGCCGGCACCGTCCCGGCCCCGGCCGCGAGCAGCCGCCAGCTGCCAACGCGCGCGAGCCGGAGCAGCGCCACCGCCAGCATCAGCGCCGCGCCGACCGGGAAGGCCGCAGCCGCCCACGACCCCGAGATGCCCAGCGCCGGGGTGGTGATGAAGCCCTCCTCGAAGGTGAAGTCGATGCCCGGCAGCACCGTCGCCGCCAGGAACACGACCGGCGCCGCGACCGCCACCGTTTCCAGGTATGCCTGGGTCTGCGGCTGCGCCTTGCTGACCAGGGCGGTCATGCGCATGTGCTCGCCGCGCTGCAGGGCTACCACCGATCCGAGCATGGCCAGCCACAGGAACAGCATCGCGGCGAGTTCGTCCGACCAGACCAACGGCGTGTGCAGGACGTAGCGCCAGATCACGCCTGCCAGCAGGACCACGATCTCGGCCGCCACCAGCAGGGAGGCCGGGATGGCGACGAGGGTGGCGAGGGTGGACTCCGCCGAGGCTAGCCACTGCCATCTCGGAGCGAGCGGCTGTGCGCCCGGCACCGTATGCAAATCATGGATCGACATGTCGCTCACCCCACCAGCTTGCCCGTGACCTGTTCGAGCAGGTTCCATACCTCGGCGCCGTATTTCGCCTTCCAATCGGCGTAGAAGGTCGTCTTGGCCAGCGCGGCGCGGAACGGCTCCTTGTCCACCTCGTTGAACACCAGCCCCTTGGCGGCAAGGGTCTGCCGCAGCGACATGCTGAGCTTCGCGATGTCGGCGCGCTCATCATCAGCCGAGCGGTCGAGTTCCCGCGTCACGATGGCACGCAGGTCGTCGGGCAGACGCTGCCAGGCGCGGTGGTTGCCGAGGAAGACGTACCCGTCCCACACATGGCCTGTCAGGCTGCAGTACTTCTGCACCTCGTAGAGGCGCGCAGTGGCGATGATCGGCAGCGGGTTCTCCTGGCCTTCGACCACCTTGGTCTGGAGGGACGAATAGACCTCGTTGAAGTTAATCGGCGCAGGGCCGGCGCCGAGCGCCTTGAACAACGAAGTCAGCATCGGCGCAGGCGGCACACGCAGCTTCATTCCTTGCAGGTCGGCAGGGGTCACCACCGGGCGCGTGGATGTGGTGACATGCCTGAAGCCGTTGTCGGCGAATTTCGCCACCATCACCAGGTCGGCCTTGGCGATCTTGGCGCGGATGTACTGGCCGAGGCTGCCATCCATCGCTCTCCACACCGCCTCGTAGTTCGGGAACGCGAAGCCGGTGTTGACGATTCCGGCCGTCGGCAGCAGGGTCGCAAGGACCGAGGTGGACAGATTGAAGAACTCCACGGCGCCGTAACGCACCTGCGAGAGCAGGTCGGTATCGGAACCGAGTTGGTTGGCCGGGAACAGCTTGATGTCCACCCGCCCGTCCGTGGCCTGGCGGATGCGGTCGATCGCCTCGGCCGCGCGCGTATTGACGGGATGCGTGGGATCCTGGCCCGTCGCGAATTTGTAATTGAACTCAGCGGCCGAAGCCTGGCGCGACAGGATGCCGACCAGCGGCAGCACACTGCCGGTGGCAATCAGGCCGCGCCTGGTCAGGTACGGACCCATTCTGCTCTTGATCATCGTCTTCTCCCGTCTTGTCGTTCTTGTGGACTTGCCAGTTGGAATCAGGATCCGTTCAAGCCGCGATGGTTGCGGATCACCCGGCTGTCGTCGTTACCCTCTCGCTGCGTCCGAGGCTGCAAGGAAAAACGGGTGCACGACCGCGGCGAGGGGGCGCCCCTGGCACCGCGCCCGCCTGGCGGGCGCGGTGCCAAGGTTCTTGAAAAAGGTGCCCGCGGCGCCAGCCGCCGCCGGAGGCGGCCAGGAGCGCGTGGACGTCTTCCCGGCCGCGCACGGCACCGGCCCGCCGGGAGCGCCTGTGCCATGGGCAGTTCCATGGTGCTTGGCCCCACGAGGCCGACCGGGGCGGCCGCGCCGCCTACAGCCAGCTCTTGATGTTCTTCACCATCGCCGCCGTCGAGATGCCGCAGCGGTCGTGCAACGTCGGCAGCGCGCCCGCGTCGAGGAACTCGTCTGGGAGCGCAATCTGCCGGAACGCCGACGTGACGCCCGAACGCTGCAGCACACCTGCAACCGCCTCGCCGAGGCCCCCGACAACGGTGTGGTTCTCGGCGACGATGACCAAGCGGCCGCTGCGGGACGCCTCCCTGATGATCGTTGCCTCATCAAGCGGCTTGATCGTCGGCACATGGAGCACGCCGACATCGACGCGATTCTCCTCCAGTATCTTGACGTCTTCGAGCGCACGCATGGTCATGAAGCCCGACGAGATGATGAGGGCGTCCCGGCCGTCGCGAATGAGCTTGGCCTTGCCCAGCTCGAATTTGTAGTCGTACTCGTCGAGCACGAGGGGCACGTTGCCGCGCAGCAGGCGCATGTAGACTGGGCCGTTATGCGCCGCGATGGCCGGCACCGCCTGCTCGATGTCGAGGGCATCGCACGGATCGACGATGGTCAGGTTCGGCATGCCCCGGAAGATCGCGATGTCTTCGGTTGCCTGGTGGCTGGGACCGTAGCCGGTCGTGAGGCCGGGCAGGGCGCAGGCTATCTTGACGTTGAGGTTCTCCTCGGCGATGTCGAGGCAGATGAAGTCGTAGGCACGGCGGGCGGCGAACACCGCGTAGGTGGTGGCGAAGGGCACAAAGCCCTCCCGCGCCATCCCGGCAGCGGTGCACATCAGAAGCTGCTCGGCCATGCCCATCTGGTAGAAGCGGTCCGGATAGGCTTTCGCGAAGATGTGCAGATCAGTGTATTTCCCGAGATCAGCCGTCAGGCCTACGACGTCCGGCCGCGAGTTGGCGAGTTCCACAAGCGCCTGGCCGAAGGGTGCCGGCTTCGTCCGTTGCCCCGGGGCGGCGAGTGAGGCAATCATCGCGGACGTGGTCAGCCGCGATGCTCCTTGCTGGCCACCCTCTCCTTGCTCGCGGAGCCTGACCGGCCTTGTGTATTTCGAGCGCATCATGCGTTCCTCCCGCCTTCGAGAATAGAAAGTGCCTTCTGCCATTCGTCGGCCTCGACGCGCAGGAAGTGGTTACTCTCGCGCTGCTCCAGGAATGGAACGCCCTTGGCCATTTTGGTGTCACAGATGATGACGCGCGGCTTCGGCTCGCGGAGCGCACGTGCCGTATCGAAGGCGGCAACTACAGCCTCTATGTTGTTGCCGTCGACGCGCTGGGCGTGCCAGCCAAAGGCAGTGAAGCGCTCAGCCAGGTTCTCGAGGCCGGTGACCTCGGAGGAGGGGCCGTCCGCCTGCTGGTTGTTGACGTCCACGATGCCGATCAGGTTGTCGAGCTTCCAATGGCCGGCACCGGATGCCCCCTCCCAGATCGACCCCTCGCCGCATTCACCGTCGGAGAATAGGCAGTACACAAAGGCATCCGACTTCTTGCGCTTCAGCGCGAGCGCAAAGCCGACGGCGAGCGGCAGGCCGTGACCCAACGAACCGCCGCTGATCTCCATGCCGGGCGTGTAGCTTGCCATGCCCGACATCGGCAGGCGGCTGTCATCCGACCCGTAGGTCTCGAGTTCGTCCTCCGGGATGATGCCGGCCTCGATCAATGCCGCGTAGAGCGCGATGGCGTAGTGTCCGATGGACAGCAGAAACCGGTCGCGGCCCTCCCATTCCGGATCCTCCGGCCGGTAGCGGAGGGCATGGAAATAGGCCACGGCCAGGACGTC
>DATMND010000349.1:0-9263 GCA_035569235.1 Acetobacteraceae bacterium
CTCGGCTGGTCGCCGATCAGCACGCACCGCACCGGGTTCAGTTCCCACGTCCGCATCAGATCGAGCAGCATGCCGGGTGCGGGCTTGCGCCAGTCGCTGGTGCGGCGATAGGCCGGAACGACAGCATCCTCGTGGAACGGGCAGTAGCGGATGTCGTCGATCGTGCCTCCGGCGCGGCGCACCTCGTCGGTCATCCACGCATGCAGCGCCACGACCGCCGCCTCGTCGTAATGCCCGCGTGCCACGCCCGACTGGTTGGTGACGACGAACACATGCCAGCCCGCCTCCGTCGCCGCGCGGATCGCCTCCCGCGCGCCTGGACTCCATTCGAAGCGATCACGCGTGCCGACCCAGCCATGATCGACATTGACCACACCGTCGCGGTCGAGAAACAGTGCCCGCCTGCGCAACACGCGCGGAATCTCCTGTTCCGCACGAGCCAAATCCTGCGGGATACCAATGTCCAGGAAATAACCCTCGCCAATCGTGCCACGCAATGCGCCGCGCGCGGCTAGACGCCGCATCACATCGGCTTCCAGCGAACACGTCGGCGCAAGTTCATCGCCGATGCGACGATCGAACAGATAGATGCCGGCATTGATCAGCCCCGGTGTGTTGGACAGCGGACGCTCCCGGAATGCGGTCACCCGATCGCCGTTCAGCGCGACCACGCCATAGCGTGACGCATCGTCCACACGCCGTAGCACCATTCGCCCCGCGACGTCCGCGCCGTCCTCGGCGGCAGCCGACAGCAACGCAGCGACATTGAAGTCGAACAGCGAATCGCCATTGCACAACAGGAACCTTTGATCCAGCCGCTCGCGTGCGTGGAACACCGCACCGCCGGTGCCCGCGCGCATCGGTTCCTCGGAGACCAGGATGCGCGCATGGCGCGGCAGCCGGGCCGCAAGCGCATCCACGCTGGCCTCCACCTCGGCGGACAGGTGGCCGGTCAGCAACAGGAATTCCTCGACGCCGAAGCGGACGAACTCGCGCAGCAGCCACGCCACGAACGGCCGGTCGCCGCAGGGCAGGAGCGGCTTCGGCGTGCTTGCCGTCAGGGCACCGAGCCGCGTGCCCAGCCCGCCCACCAGTACGGCACATTGGCGGACGGTGACGTCCCGCACCTACGCTTCTGCCGCCGGCTCGCGGCTGGCCAGCACTTTGTCGACCCGCCGTCCGTCCATTTCCAGTACTTCGAACCGCCAGCCGGCGAACACGATCCGATCTCCCACCCGGGGCACCCGACGCAACAGGGCCAGAAGCAATCCGGCAAGCGTGTGATAGCTGCCCTCAGCTGGCAGGTCCGGCAATGACAACCGCGATTTCAGCTCATCGACCGGCATCATGCCGTCCATCACCAGTGCGCCCTCCGAATCGCCTGCCTCGCCGCCCGACTGGGCCTCGGCGTCGGTCGGATCGCCGACGATCGCCTCGAGCACATCCGCCGCCGTCACCACGCCTTCAAAACTGCCGTACTCGTCCATCACCAGAGCAAGCCCGAGGGGGTCCGACTTCAATCGCTCGAGAGTGTCCAGCGCCGTCACCGTGTCAGGTACCACCATCGGCTGGCGGAGGGCCGCGGCAAGCGAAACATCGCCGCCGTCAAGGATGTGGTCCAGGATGTCCTTCGCCTGCACAACGCCAACCACGTTGTCCACCGACCCATCGCACACCACGAAGCGCGAATGCGGTGTGGACTTCAGCGCCGCCGCAATCTCCTTGGGTGAATCGGTCCGGTCTATCCAGGCAATCTCGGTCCGCGGCGTCATGATTGCCCGCACCGGCTTGTCGGCCAGGCGCAGCAGGCGCTCGATCATGACGCGCTCCTCGGCTTCCAGCACGCCAGCCTGCGTCCCCTCCGCCAGCAACGCCTTTAGCTCCTCCTCCGTCACCGTCTGCCGCGCCGCGCGGTGCAAGCCGAACAAGTGCAGCACCGCCGCCGACGATCTGTCGAGCAGCCACACGACGGGCGCGCTCGCCCGTGCCGTCCACGCGATCGCCGGTGCGACCCGTGCCGAGATATGCTCCGGCCGGCGCAAGGCCAGATGTTTCGGCACCAGTTCGCCCAACACCATCGTGAGATAGGTCGTCACCACCACCACCAGGGCGAGCGACAGCGTCTCAGCCGCCGGCTCCAGACCGGGTATGCTGGCGATCCACTCCTGCACATGTACCGCAATCCGCGCGCCGCCGAACACGCCGGTCAGCACGGCCACCAATGTGATGCCGACCTGCACTGTAGGGAGGAAGAGCTGAGGGTCCTCCGCCAGGCGGCGCGCCAATCCGGCACCGGCGACCCCCTTACGCTCCAGCACCGCGAGACGCGCACGGCGCGCCGAAACCAACGCGAGTTCGCTCATCGAGAAAAGCCCGTTCAGCGCGATCAGCAGCAGGACGACAAGGATTTCCAGACCGAGGCCCATGGCGCCAGCATACCGGGCGCCTTGGTCCGTTGCATATCGGTAGCTTCCACCTGAGTTCCGACGCAAACAGTGCGACGCCGCACCCAACTTGCTTGCGATAGCCCGCCTGGCGCCGATACGGCGGCCAGCGGCGACTGGGCGGCGACGGGTCTGGCTGCGCTCTACCCATCCCGCGCCGTATCTATAGGATGAGTTGAGCGCGGCGGAACCCATCAAAATGCCACTGCTTGCAATCTTGCTGAGTGTCCTCGGACTGATCCCGTTCATCGCCTGTGGACTGGCGGCCGTCGGGTCGGATCAGCTCACGGCGTCCCGAATGATGAGCGCCCTCATCGCATATGCCGCAGTTACACTCGCATTCGCTGGTGGCATACATTGGGGCTTCGAACTGCAATCCGGCCAACAGGACACGTTTGTGCGGCGGGCCAGGCTGGGATTAGGCGTAATTCCACTGCTGATCGGCTGGATTGCGTTGCTGTTGCCGCTGGTGGTCGCGCCCTGGGTGTCGCTGATCGTGCTGATCGCCGCCTACATAGGAACGGTCGCCGTGGAACATCGGTTGATGGGGCGCGAGCTTATCCCCGCGCGCTATCTCTGGCTGCGCTGGAGCTTCACTGTCGTCGCCGTCGCCATGATGGTCACCGTGCTCACTCTGCACCTGCTCGATCAGACGATCAATTTGTGATACCTTGTATTGATTTTTAGCCTGATTCGTGATTTATTAACCAGTGCCGCAAGTGAGTGCAGTACGAATGTCCGACCGGCCAGCCGTCAGTGCCCAGATCATCCCGTTCCCGTCGCGGCGGCCGGCGCCGCCGTCAACAGCGGACGGCCAGGAGCGGCTGCGTCGGGCACTCATCGCGTTGGATGCTGCAGTGGCTGGCCAGCGCGAGGCGGTGGCTGCATGGCGCGGTGCGCTGGCCGATCTCGGCGCCGTGATGTCCGGTCTCGGCGAGAGCGTACAGCGCTACCGGGGAAGCCTGGACGCGCTCGACAGCCGCGTCGCCGGCCTGCACGCCGAGGCGGTGCAGCTTGAGCGAACCGCCGATGCCGCGTTGGCAGTCAGACCGGATTGACGCCGATCAACCGGGATTTTCTTCGGTGAAGAACTTCTGCCCAGCGGCGAAGTGGTTCGAGCTCATGAACACGCCGAGCAGCAACGCACCATTGGGCGCGCGCGCCTCATGCGTGTTGCCCGCCGGGCGCCAGACGAAGTTGCCTGTCGTGCACACGCCTTCCTCGTCTTCCAGGCTGCCCTCCAGCACATAGGTCAGCTCCACGCCGGTGTGCTCATGCAGCGGCACCACCGCGCCCGGCGCAAGGCGGAACAGCAGGGTCGCCATGCCGGTGTTCGGGTCGCTGTATAGCACCTTGTGTTCGATGCCGGGAAACTTCGAGGTTTCCCATGGAGCGTGCACCACGTCGATGTAGTGCGACGGGGGCGAGGGTTCGTCGGCGAGCAGGCGCTTGCGGGTCTTGATCATACCTTCGGGCATGGACTGCTACCTCCTGGGCTTTGCCTGACGCTCCCATCGCGCCCGATCCGGGGCTACGCTGTCAAGCTGGATCGCAAAGGGGGCACGGCCATGACGGCCAATCCGATGCTCGAGGAACTCCGAGCCGCGCGCGTGGTGCCGGTGGTACGCACGCATGAAGCGCGGCACGCGGTCACTGCCGTGCAATGGCTGCGCGATGCGGGGCTGCGCATCTTCGAGATCACCATGACGATCCCCGACGCTCCGGCGCTGATCCGCGAACTGGCCGGGGATCCCGAACTGCTGGTCGGCGCCGGCACCGTGCCGGATCGCGCCATGGCGGAAACCTGTCTCGCCGCCGGGGCACGCTTCATCGTGGCGCCCTGGATCGATGCCTCGCTCGCCGCGCCGTGCCGGAACGCCGGTGCGTTGCTGATGCTGGGCGCACTGACGCCGACCGAGGTGCGTGCCGCGCTGGCCGCCGACGCCGATGTTGTGAAGGTGTTCCCCGCTTCCTCTGCTGGCGGTCCGGCCCACGTTCGCGCCCTGCGCAGCGTGTTTCCTGATGTCGCGTTCTGTCCCACCGGCGGTGTCGAGCCCGCCAATGTCGCCGCGTATCTGACGGCTGGCGCCGCCTTCGTCGGCATGGGCGGTGCGCTGGTCGATGAGAAGCGCATCGCCGCCGGCGACCGCGCCGCAATCGAGGCCGCGGCGCGGCAGGTGATGGGCGCAACCTGATGGTCGACCTGCTGTGCATGGGCGAGCCAATGCTGGAGTTCAACCAGCTTCCAACGCAACCGGACGGTTCGCGCCATTACCTCGAAGGCCATGGCGGCGACACCTCCAATGCCGCAATCGCCGCAGCGCGACAGGGCGCGCGCGTCGGCTACATCACGGCGCTCGGCCAGGACATGCCTGGCGACAGTTTTCTTGCATTGTGGGCGCGCGAGGGCGTCGATGCGTCCACTGTGATCCAGACCGACCGCTGGCTGACCGGAGTATATTTCGTCACGCATGATGCGCAGGGCCATCACTTTCTACACCATCGCGCCAACTCGGCTGCCGCGATGTACACGGCGGCGGATCTGCCCAAGCCCGCGGTCGCCGCGGCACGCATGTTTTATGTGTCAGGCATCAGCCAGGGGATTTCGAATTCCGCGACCGATGCGGTGTTCGCCGCGATTGACGTCGCGCGGCAGAACGGGGTGAAGGTTGCATATGACACCAATTATCGACCACGCCTGTGGCCGCCGGCGCGCGCCGCCGCGGTGATGCACGCGGCAATGGCGCTGGCCGACTATGCGCTGCCGGGTATCGAGGACGTACAGATCATGACCGGCCTGACCGATCCGGATGCGATGCTGGATTTCTACCTGCGGCTCGGGCCCGAGGTAGTAGTGCTGAAAATGGGCGAGTCGGGCGCCTATCTTGCAACGCCGGAGCATCGGCTGCGCGTCCCGAAGCATGACGTGCAGGTGGTGGATGCCACGGGCGCCGGCGACACGTTCTGCGGCAGCTTCCTGGCACGGATCCTCGCCGGCGATGCGCCCGAACAGGCCGCGCGTTACGCGAGCGTCGCCGCCGCACTGAAATGCACGGGCTATGGTGCGGTTGCACCAATTCCGCACGCCGCCGAAGTGTTCGCGGTGCTGGATCGCCAATAGGAAAACGATTCACCACAAAGACACAAAGACACAGCATGAACGAGGAGTCGCGCAAAACGCCATCAACCTCTTCTTCGTGCCTTCGTGTCTTTGTGGTTAATCCTGCTTGCTTTACTCACGACGCGGCCGACGGCGCACGTTCGCGCGCACATAGCGAAAATTCAGGCTTGCCGGATCCGCCACCACCGGCCCCGGCGCAATCCCGACGATGATCTTCTCCGCGATCGGCCCGAAATCGGCCCGGAAATGCACCGAGGACTTCAGCACAAGGATCGCACACTCGCTCGGTTCGACGCCGACATGGCGCAGTATCGCCTGATCGAGCGCCTGCATCTTGTGCGACACCACCATCACGCGCACACCGTCGACGTCGATCAGCGCGCAAGGCCCAAGATTGCCGGGATTGCCTGCGCCCATCGGTCCAGTCAGCGTGAACCGGCCATCGGTGAGTTTCAGCACACTCGCATTGCAATCGAACGGCAAACCATCCGACTTGCCGCCGAGCGAGAGCGCGACGGAACTACCCTCGCCTGCCGTGTGGCACGTCGCAACACTAGCCGCGTCGTTGATCAGACACAGCACCGCACCCTGCACCTTCTGACGCACCAATTCGGCAAGCAGGCCGGTCGTATCGCCGTGCCCGCCGCCGCCGGGATTGTCCTGCGTGTCGGCGATCACGATAGGTTTTGACGCACCCGCCGCGAGGCGTTTTGCCTCCGCGACAGCTTCGGGCGCCGACAACGTGTCCTGGACGAATGCGATCTCGCGTGCGGCCACATGGGCGGCGAAGGCATCGGCTGCCGCATCGGCCTTCGCCTGCGTATCGGCATAGGCGGCGAGCGCTGGACCGCAATCGGCAAAATCCGCATACGGAAAGCCGAAGCAGAAAGCCAGCTCCGTAACCGCAAGGCGTTCGGCGAGCGAGGCGCGCTCCTCCATCACCTCCTTCATTGGCTGCAGCAGCGTGCACTGGCTGCCGATCGGAATCCAAAAGTCGAACTGACGGAATGCGCGCGCCCACGGCCTCCCGATGCTGATGCGCTGGAGTAAGAGCCGCATCGCCCGAGCGCCGGCCTCCTTCATGTCCACATGCGGGTAGGTGCGGAACGGCACGACTGCATCGGCCAGCGCGACCATCTGCCCGGTCAGGTTGGCGTGCGGATCGAGACTGATGGTGATCGGCGTAACGCCGACGATGGCGCGGACGCGGCGCAGCAGTTCGCCCTCGGCGTCGGGAAAGCTCTCGACCACCGCGGCGCCATGAAGATCGAGGTAAACCCCATCCAGCGGGGCCTCATCCAGCGCGCGAGACAATTCGGCGCAGATCAGCGCCGCAATCCGCTCGAATGCCTCGTCTTGCACCGGGCCGGCAGGATTTGCGAAGCACCACGCGAGGGGGATCACGGCGACGCCGGCTGCTTCGGCGACGGCAAGCGCGCCGGCAGCCGGCACCGATGTGCCGCGCACCGCATTCAGCACCGCGGCGCCCTCGGTCAGCGGGGGAAATCCGGCCGGACGCACGAAATCAGCGTAGGTGGTCGGCTGCGGCGCAAACGAGTGGCTCTCGTGCAGGAAACCGCCGATGGCGATGCGCTGGGTCATGATCGGGCTCCGAACGAACAAACCATCGTGTCACGCACCTTTTCTTCCAATGCCCGTGCCTGCACAATCCTTGCCTGCGAATGCTACCGGAGGACGTGATGAAGTTCATGTGGTTCCACCTGATGCCATACACGGAGTTGCCCGCGGATTTCCGTGAGAAGCATCCATCGGTGTGGGTCGACATCCATTCCTCGCTGTTCGACCCAAAGCGCGCGCACCTCATGTACAACGAATTCATGGACGAACTGGAATACGCAGCCGCCTGCGGGTTCGATGCGATCTGCGTCAATGAGCATCATTCCAACGGCTACGGACTGATGCCATCGCCCAACCTGATCGCGTCATCGCTGTCCCGCCGCACGACCGATACGGCGATCTGCGTCATGGGCAACTCGCTAGCGCTATATAATCCGCCAACACGCGTCGCCGAGGAATTCGCCATGATCGACTGCATTTCCGGCGGGCGGCTGATTGCGGGATTCCCGGTCGGCACGCCGATGGACACCTGCTTCGCCTACGGCCAGAACCCGTCCCAGCTTCGCGAGCGATATCACGAGGCGCACGACCTGATCATGCGGGCCTGGACCGAACCCGATACCTTCACGTTCAACGGCCGCTTCAATCAGCAGCGCTATGTCAACATATGGCCGCGCCCGATCCAGCGCCCTCACCCGCCGATCTGGATTCCCGGCGGCGGTTCGATCGAGACATGGCAGTGGTGCGCCGAAATGGACTACGTCTATTCGTATCTGTCGTACTACGGTCACAAGATCGGCAAGGCGACGATGGACGGGTTCTGGGCCGAGATGGATCGCCTGGGAAAGGACCGCAACCCGTATCGCGCCGGCTTCGCGCAGACCGTCGCGGTGGCGGAAACGCGCCAACAGGCAATGGACCTCTACACCGAAGCCGCCGAATATTTCTTTGGCCGCTGCCTGCACATCGATCCGCGCTTTGCAGCACCTCCCGGCTACACCACCGAACCCACGCAGCGCCTGGGCATGATGAGCCAGGTTAGTGCAGCCGCCGCCAAATCCAAGGCGCGCCCCGGAGACATGAAGGAACTTGTGGACAGCGGCTACCTCGTCATCGGCACACCCGACGAAGTCGCAGAGCAGATCGATGAACTTTCCACCAACCTGCATGTCGGCAACCTCATGCTGCTGATTCAGTTCGGCAACATGAGCAAGGATTTGACAAAATACAACACCCGCCTGTTCGCCGAGCAGGTGGCGCCGAAGTTGCGGGGAAAATTTGCCGAATGGGGGCACCGCTGGTGGCCGCAGCCGATGGACACCGCGCAGCGCGCCGCGGTTCCCGCCTATACGCCGCGTCTGCACGCGGCCGAATAGCGCATGGACCCCATCTCCACCCGCTGCTGTATCGCCGGCGGCGGGCCTGCTGGGATGATGCTTGGCCTGCTGCTCGCACGCGCCGGCATCGATGTCGTCGTGCTGGAGAAACACGCCGACTTCCTGCGGGATTTTCGTGGCGACACTGTGCATCCGTCCACCATGCAGGTGATGCACGAGCTTGGGCTGCTGGACGCCTTCCTCGCATTGCCGCACAGCGAGGTGCGCACGCTCGGCGTACAGATCGGCGCTGAATTCTTCGAATTTGCCGACTTCTCCCACCTGCCGACGCGCTGCAAGTTTGTCGCCTTTATGCCGCAATGGAATTTTTTGGATTTTCTGGCAGCAGAGGCGAAGCGCTATCCGACGTTCCGGCTGCTGATGCAGACCGAGGCGACCGGTCTTGTTCGCGAGGACGACCGGATGATCGGCGTGTCCGCGCTAGGCCCCGACGGGGCGCTGCAGATTCGGGCCGAACTCGTGATCGGCGCCGACGGCCGGCACTCGACGCTGCGCGATGCAGCCGGCTTCGAGGTCGTCGATCGCGGGGCGCCGATGGATGTCCTGTGGCTGGGCGTTTCGAAGCACACGAGCGATCCCGGGCAGACGCTCGGCCGCGTGGACGCAGGGCGCATCTTCATCATGCTGGATCGGAACGACTACTGGCAGTGCGCGTTCGTCATCCCAAAGGGCGGCATCGACGAGGTGCACGCGCACGGGCTTGAAGCGTTCCGTGCCGACATC
>DATMND010000350.1:0-20512 GCA_035569235.1 Acetobacteraceae bacterium
TGACGTGCTCGACGCCATCCGAAACCTGCGCAACCACACCATCAACCGCCTTGATCTCAGAATCTGTCAGCCACACCAGGAGGGGCATCAACATGGGTGATCGAGCGAATCGTTTGACTTGAATCGCGCCCATTCGTGCTCGGCGAGCTCCAGCCGGTGATCCAGGAACTTCTGGCGTGTGTCGATGGTGCCGAAGATATGGCCCCACACCTCCTTGGACGCCTGCATCTTGCGCGCGATTTTGTTGGTCCAGGCGTGCGGCACATGGCAATCCGCGCAGACCGCGCGCACGCCGGAGCGGTTGGAGAAGTGCACGGTGTGCGACAGCTCCTGGTACACGTTGCTGCGCATTTCGTGGCACGACAGGCAGAACGGCTCGGTATTGGCGAATTCCAGTGCGGTGTTGAAGCTGCCCCAGAACACCACCCCGCAGGCGAAGCCGCCGAGGGTGAGAAAGCCGAGGCTGAGGCCGGCGGCAGGCGTCCTCACCAGGTTCCAGAACCAGCGTGCCAGGGCAACAAGGGCGTGCATGCTATTTCTGCAGCGCGTCACGGAAAGTGTTGCGCACCAGCGGCTGCGCGTCGGTCTGCTGCACATGGCAGGCGGTACAGAAATACCGGCGCGGCGTCACGTCCGCCAGCACCTGGCCGTCGCGATCCATGAAGTGCGTGACGCTGATCATCGGCGCGCCGGAGCCTTCGATGTACTGCCGCGCGTGGCAGGTCAGGCATTGGTTGGTGTGCAAGGTAAGCTGATAGCCATCGATGGCATGGGGAATGATCGGCGGCTGCTCGGGGTAGTTGCGCGATCGGCGGACATCGTCGGTGATCGGGCGCGGCACCTGCGGTGCAGCCATTGGTGTGGTCGGCGGCGAATTGCCGCTGAGTCGTGGCGTGCTTGGCGCCTGGGCCATTGCGCCGGAGCCAGCGAGCACCGCTGCCGGGATCAGCAGGGTGCGTGGCAGCGTCTTCATACCGGCACGATCCTGACGGCGCATTTCTTGAAGTCCGTCTGTTTGGAAATCGGATCGGTGGCGTCCAGCGTGACCTGGTTGATCAGTTGGCTGGCATCGAACCACGGCACGAAGATCACGCCTTCTGGCATGCGGTTGCGGCCGCGGATCTCGATGCGCGAGCGGATTTCGCCGCGCCGCGAGATCACCCGTACTTCCGCGCCCTGGTTGATGCCGAGGTCGCGGGCGTCCACCGCGTTCATGAAAACGCGTGCGCCGGGGACGGCGCGATACAGCTCCGGCACGCGCATGGTCATCGAGCCGGAATGCCAGTGCTCCAGCACGCGGCCGGTGACCAGCCAGAACTTGTAGTCGCCATCAGGCGATTCCGCCGGCGGCTCATACGGCGCGGCGAGGATGACGGCGCGGCCATCGGGGCGTCCATAGAACCGGACGCCCTCGCCTGGCTTGACGTAGGGGTCGGAGCCTTCGCGGTAACGCCAGCGGGTTTCCTTGCCGTCCACCACCGGCCAGCGCAGGCCGCGCGCCTGGTGATAGACATCGAACGGCGCCAGATCGTGGCCATGGCCGCGGCCGAAGCTGGCATATTCCTCGAACAGGCCCTTGTGCAGGTAGAAGCCGAACTGCTGCGATTCCTGGTTGGCGTAGGCCGGATCGCACTCGGTCAACGGGAAGCGGTCCACCGTGCCGTTGTGGAACAGCACATCGTACAGCGTCTTGCCGCGGAAATCGGGATTGGCTGCCAGGATGTCCTGCGGCCAGACCTCCTCGGTGGTGAAGCGTTTAGAGAACTCGACGATCTGCCAGAGATCGGAGCGTGCCTCACCGGGGGCATCCACCAGCTGGTGCCAGAACTGCGTGCGTCGTTCGGCGTTGCCGTAGGCGCCTTCCTTCTCCACCCACATCGCCGTGGGCAGCACCAGGTCGGCGGCCATCGAGGTCACCGTCGGATAGGCGTCGGAGACGACAATGAAGTTGTCCGCGTTGCGGTAGCCGAGCAAGGTCTCGTTGGCACTGTTCGGTGCCGCCTGCATCTGGTTGGTGGTCTGCGTCCAGTACCAGTTAAGCTTGCCGTCCTTCAGCATGCGATCCTGCTGCACGGCGTGATAGCCCGGCTTGTCCGGAATCAGCCCGTGCGGAACATGCCAGATATCTTCGGCATGTTTGCGGTGTTCGGGGTTTGTCACGACCGTGTCGGCAGGCAGGCGGTGCGCGAACGTGCCGACCTCGCGCGCTGTGCCGCAGGCCGAGGGCTGGCCGGTCAGAGAGAACGGACCGTTGCCCGGTTCGGCGATCTTGCCGGTCAGCAGATGCAGATTGTAGCAGAGCTGGTTCACCCAGACGCCGCGCACATGCTGGTTGAACCCCATGGTCCACAGCGACACGACTTTCCGCTTCGGGTCGGCGTAGAGTTCAGCCAATGCCAACAACTGGTCGGGCTCCACGCCGCTGAGTGCGGCCACCTTCTCCAGTGTGTAGTCCTTGACGAAAGTGGCGTATGCGTCGAAGTCCATCGGCGTCATCACCGTGGGGTCGGCGGCGCCCTTGGCGCTCTTCTCCCGGGGATCCTCCGGCCGCAGCCCGTAGCCGATGTCCGTCGCAGCGCGCATGAAGGTGGTATGGCCGCGCACGAAATCCTGGTGTACCCGGCCGGTGGTGATGATGTGGTGGGCGATGTAGTTGAGGATCGCCAGATCGGTGCCCGGCTTGAACACGATCGGCAGGTCGGCGAGATCGGAACTGCGGTTGGTGAAGGTGGACAGCACCGCCACTTGGACATGCGACGCGGACAACCGCCGGTCCGTCACGCGCGTCCACAGAATCGGATGCATCTCCGCCATGTTGGAGCCCCACAGCACGAACGCATCTGCCTGCTCGAAGTCGTCGTAGCAGCCCATCGGTTCGTCCATGCCGAAGGTGCGGATGAACGCATAGGCGGCAGAAGCCATGCAGTGCCGCGCATTGGGATCGAGGTTGTTGGATCGGAAGCCCGCCCGCATCAGCTTGGTGGCGGCGTAGCCTTCCCAGACAGTGGACTGGCCCGACATGAACATGGCGAGCGCGGTCGGCCCCTTCGTCTTCAGCACGCGCTTGGCCTGTGCTGCCATCACGTCGAAGGCTTCGTCCCAGGAAACCGGGGTGAACTCGCCGTCCTTGGCGTACTGGCCGTCGCGTTTGCGCAGCAGGGGCTGCGTCAGGCGGTCGGCGCCGTACATGATCTTCGACAGGAAGTAGCCTTTCACGCAGTTGAGGCCGCGATTGACCTCGGACAGCATGTCGCCATGGGTGGCGACGACGCGGCCATCCTTCACGCCGACCATGACGCCGCAGCCGGTACCGCAGAAGCGGCATGCGGCCTTCGACCATTTGACCCGCAATGTCTCGATGCCGCCCGGTACCGGCTGCGCGGCGGCGGGTAGCGTGATCCCAGCGGCCAGCGCGGCCACGCTGCCGGCATACGCTTTCAGCACGTCGCGCCGGTTCATGCGGGGTCTCCTTCCGGTTCGGAATGCTCGAAAACCAGGGTGGCGGATAGGACGCCGTCGAGCCCTGCGATGCAGTCCAACGTGTCGGCCAGCGCGCGGTGGTGACTGGCCTCGAGCACCACGATGATGCGGCCCTGTTCCATCGCGATGACACTGGCGCCGGTGAGCGCGGTGATGCGCGCGGCAACGGCGTCCTGCGCGACGGGCCGCGCCTTCACCAAGGCCGATGCGATGTGCAGCATCGCCTCAGGCACAGTCCGTGTCCGTCGTCGGGATAAGCGCACCGGCGGGGCAGGAGTTGAAGCAGTCGCCACAGCCGGTGCACTTCGTCGCGACGATGGTCGGCAGTGGCGGCCCACCGAGGCGGGGTGCGAAGCTGATCGCCTGCTCGCCGCAGGTGTCGGCGCAGGACTGGCAGTGGATGAAGCGCCGCGCCAGGCATGCGTCAGTGATGGCCACGCGCGCGAGTGGTCGCGTCCGATTGCGGACGAACAATGAGCGGCGGGTCGCAGTGCTGGTCATCTAGCGGTGCGGCGGGCCAGGGGGGCCGTAGGCCTGCTGGTACATCCAGACGCTGAATCCCCAGCCGCCGACGACACCGACGGCGACGATGGGCCAAACGAAGATCGCCAGCACGGCGAAGACCAGAAGCTCCCAACGCTGTCGATGTTCGACGGGCGGCGAGGACAGAGAGGCGTGTGTGTTCGCCAACGGGCCGGTCCTTTTGCCTGGGCTGACTGTCCGCGGGTCTCCTGACGGGGCGGGGTCCGACCAATACGGTATGATGCGTACCCGGTACTTCCCATATGAATGCCGTTTCAGCCGAAGGTTTGACCATTTCGTCCACACCGTCAACGACCTTGGCGCGCCCGCCGCCTGAAACGCTGTCAGGCCGTGCTTGGGCAGAGGTGGCTGGCACAAGGCCGGCCATGACAATGACGGGGGAGCCGCGCGGGCGATGAAGGGGGAACAACGCGGGCAGAGGGTTGTTTCATGTGGCGCCATTCGACCAAGTGCCCCTCCGCGGCTCTCCGCTGTCCTCCGCGTAAAAGTATCAGGCCTGGCCACACGCGCAGACACACCGTCTTTGGCTGTCCTAGCTCGCATCCCGGCCACACCTTTGTCTCACCAAACGACCCGCCGTCTCAGCCACACCTCGTGCGACGCAATCGAGGAGGGCCTGGCCCCTCAGGCGTTGCCGCGATATCCGTAGAACGCGCGCGCCGCCTCGATGCCGATCTTACCGTCGCGCAGATCCGCCTGCACGGACGCCGGATCGCGGTCCGCGGGCGCGCCATACCCGCCGCCGCCGGCCGTCGCGATCACGATGCGGTCGCCCTTGCGCAGCGTGGACACGATCTTTGACCTGATGATTTCCTCGCCGCCCGCCGCGCGCCGGATCACCGCGCTGGCACGACCGCCGGCCATGCCGTCGGCGACACCGTCCGCCTCGCACAGATGGCGTTCGCCGCGATACGTGACAGTGGCCTCGCCATCCAGCAGTTCGTATTCGAACACTCCACCCAGCCCGCCGCGGCTCTTGCCGGGACCGCCGGAATCGCAATGCAGCGCCACGCGATGCACCCGGATCGGCGCCTCCATCATCAGCGCCTCGGCCGGAACATTCAGACAGTTGCTGGCATCCGTTTCGATCACATCCACCCCGTCGAACTTCGGCGACGCGCCGCTGCCGGACACCAGAAGCTGCGAGGTGACATAGCGCCGACCATCCGAACGCTGGCCGCCAAAATGCATGATGACGATTTCGCTGCCGGAATCCGCCGGCACGCGATCCGGCGCGGCCTGGCGCAGCGCGCCGAGGATGCAGGTCGTGATGCGCTTTATCGTCGAGGTGCGGCAGCCGGTGGGCGCCGGCTCGCGCGGATTGACCAGGCTGCCCTCCGGCAGATGGAACGCAAGCGGCCGAAAACATCCGCCGTTGTTTGGAACCCGCCCCTCCGGATCGGTCACCGCGCGCAGGGCGAAGCAGGCGGCGGCATACGGGCCGGACGCCATGCAGTTGAACGGCCCGCGCACCTGCGGCGCAGTGCCGGTGAAGTCGCAGGTCATCTGCCCATCCGCAATGGTCACCGCCACTTCGATTCGCACCAGTTTGTCGAGGTCGATGCCGTCGTTGTCGAGGAAGTCAACGTGGCGGTACGTGCCGGCGCGCAGGCCGCGCAGCGCCTGACGGGTCATCACCTCGGAGCGGTTCAGCAGTTCGTCGAACAGCACCAGCAGGTCGTCGCGCCCGAAACTGCCGGCAAGTTCGCCGAGGCGGCGAGTGCCGATCGTGCAGGCAGCGATCTGTGCGTTGATGTCGCCCATCAGCACGTCCGGCAAGCGAACATTCTGCCGCAGCATCGCGATCAGGGTGGCGTTCAGCATATCGCCCTCGCGGAACTGCAACAGCGGGATTCGAATCCCTTCCTGGAAGATCTCGGTCGCGTTGGTCGGTGTGGAGCCTGGCGCCATGCCGCCGACATCCTGGTGGTGCGTCATCGCCGCGCTGATCGCGATCACCCGGCCAGCGGCGAACACCGGCATCATGATCGCAATGTCGGGCAGATGCGTGCCGCCCAGATACGTGTCGTTCAGGATCCAAATGTCGCCCTCGCCCATTCGGTCGAGCGGCACGGTGCTCAGTAGCCGACCCACCATCGGCGTCAGCGCGCCGAGATGCACCGGAATGGCCAGCGCCTGCGCCAGCGTCTCGCCTTGCAGCGTGAACAGGCTGGCCGATGCGTCGAGCCCTTCCTTCACGATCGCCGAGAACGCGCTGCGCACCAGCGTGAGCTGCATCTCGTTGGCGATGCCGTCGAGCTTGTTGCGCATGACCTCGAGTGTGATCGGGTCGACGTCCTTGGTGTCCCTGGGCATGTCAGCCTCGCGTCAGCAGAAGATTGCCGTTCTCCAGCACCGTTCCGCGCCAGCCAGGTTCGAGCAGCGTGGTGGTGTCGTCCTGTTCCACGATCGCCGGGCCGTCGAATGTCAGCCCGGCGGGTATCGCGGCGCGATGATAGATCGTCGCCTGCACCGGCGCACGCGCACCGGCAACGCGGATCGCGCGCGGCGGTCTGCGCGGATCCGATTCGAGCGGCCGCCAGGCGCCTTCATCCAGATGGTCGCTGCCGCCGGCGCGATGCACGGAACGCAGGTTCACGATCGCTGCGGGCTGCTCCGTCGCATGGCCGTAGATACGATCGTGCAGCACAAGGAAATCGCGATACAGCGCGGCGAGCGGATCCTGCGCGTCCACCGCAAGCGACACTTCCAGATGATAGGACTGGCCGATGTACCAAACATCCGCGGAATACCGGATCGAGACGGCCATCTCGCCGATGCTCTCCTCGGCCATCAGCCGCGCGCACTGGCGATCCAGTTCGTCAAGCACGCGGCGCGCATCGGCGAAGACCAGGCCCGCGAGCGGGCGCGGAAATGCCGTGGCCACCTCGTGTTCGATTGGTGCGGCGAGCAGGCCAGCGGCCGAGAGCACGCCCGGATGGCGCGGGATCAGCACGCTGCCCATGCCAAGCTCCGCGGCAAGCGCGGTCGCGTGGATCGGTCCGGCGCCGCCAAGCGCCACCAGCGTGAATCGGCGCGGATCGAGGCCGCGGCGGACGGACACCAATCGGATGCCCTCGACCATCTGCGCGTTCACCACGCGATGAATGCCGAGCGCAGCGTCTTCGACGGACAGGCCGAGCGGTGTAGCGATGCGGCGCTCGATAGCGGCGCGCGCGAGCGACGGATCGAGTGATACCGAGCCGCCGGCGAAGTACGCGGGATCAAGCCACCCGAGCACCACCGATGCATCGGTGACCGTTGCTGCCTCGCCGCCGCGGCCGTAGCAGGCAGGCCCCGGTTCGGAACCGGCAGAATGCGGCCCGACGCGCAAGCCGCCCGCGCCATCGAGCCATGCGATGGACCCGCCGCCAGCGCCGATCGCATTCACATCCACCATCGGCACACGCACCGGAAAACCGGCAATGCTGCCCTGCGAACGGATCACCGGTTCGCCGCCTTCGACCAGCGCGATGTCGCTCGACGTGCCGCCCACGTCGATGGTGATGAGGTCGCGGCACCCGGACGATCGCCCGACGATAGCGCCACCGATCACGCCCGCGGCGGGGCCGGAGAGGAACAGCCGCACCGGCCGTTGCCGCGCGACCGCGGTTCCGGCAAGTCCGCCGCGCGACTGCATCGTCTGCAGCGGTGCGGTGACATGTGCCGCGGCGAGCCCGTCCTCCAACCGTTCCAGATAACGGTGCACGACTGGTTTCATGTAGGCGTCAAATGCGGTGACGACGGTGCGCTCGTATTCGCGGAAGGCGGGATCGACTTCTGAGGACAGCGAGACGGCGATGCCCGGATGATCCGCCTCGATCAGTTCGCGCGTGCGCTGTTCGTGCGCGGGGTGCAGGAACGAGAACAGGTAGCAGACGGCGATGGCCTGCGCGCCATCGGCGACAAGGTCCGCCGATGCGCGCCGTACCGATGCTTCGTCCAGCGGGATAATGACCTCGCCCTGCGCGGAGACCTGTTCGATCGCCTCCTTCCGTTGCGCACCCGGAGCAAGAAACACCGGGGTCGCCGGTTCCAGTATGACCCGGTGCAGGTCCTGGCGAAGCTGGTAGCCGATTTCCAGGATGTCCTTGAAACCCACGCTGGTGATCAGCCCGATCTTCGCGCCATTGCGTTCGAGCACCGCGTTGGTGGCGATCGTCGTGCCGTGCAGAAAGCGGGCGACGTTGGCGGGGGCGATGCCAAGGTCGTTCGACAGATGCGTGACGGCGTTCAGCACCGCCTGGCTGGGATCGCCGAGCGTGGTGGGGATCTTCAGTGCGCGCATCGGCTCTCCGACGACGCGGCAGACGATGTCGGTGAAGGTGCCGCCGATATCTACACCGATTTCGATTGTTGGTGTTGGCATCCGGGACCGTGGTTCTGTCTTCCATTATCGTAAAGCCCGAGCTTGCTTCACCGTCATGGCCGGGCTTGACCCGGCCATCTCTCGCCGCAAGGGATGGCCGGGTCAAGCCCGGCCATGACGGTAGAAGAACGGACTTCGCTAGCCGCCGACCCCGATCAATTGTGCCAACCTGTGCGCGTCGTCCAGCAAGGCTTGGCTGTCACCGTCATAAACAATCCTCCCTCGATCCAAAATCACGGCGCGGCTGGCAAACTCCAAGGCAAGGCGCGCATGCTGTTCCACCAGAACCATCGCGGGACCATCGTTCTCGCGCAGGCGGTGCAACGCCGCGAGCAGCGAATCCACAACAACCGGCGCCAACCCTTCCAGCGGTTCGTCGAGCAGCAGCAGCGAAGGATTGCCCATCAGCGCACGCCCGATGGCGAGCATCTGCTGTTCGCCGCCGGACAACTGATTGCCCATGTTGCGCCGGCGCTCGGCAAGCGCGGGAAACAGGTCATATACGCGCTCGCGGGTCCATCGCGTGCCGGCCCGCGCGGCCACGGACAGGTTCTCGTCCACATTCAGCGATGGGAAGATTTCCCGCTCCTGCGGCACATAACCAATGCCGAGCCGCGCACGCCGGAACGGACGCAGACCCTCGATCGCCTGATCGCGGAACACGATGCGGCCGGCATGCGGCGTGGTATGGCCGGCCACCGAAGCAAGCAGCGTCGTCTTGCCGACACCGTTGCGCCCCAGCACCGACAGCGAACCGCCCTCCTGCAACGCAAGCGATATCCCGTCCAGCACGACGGTCTCGCCGTAGCCCGACGAAACGCCGTGCAATGCGAGCCAGTCAGACATGCTGACGCTCGCCGAGATAGACCTCGCGCACCCGCGCATCGGCGGCGATCTCCGCGGGAGTTCCCTCGACCAGGATGCCACCCTGCACCAGCACGGTGATGCGGCGGGCGAACCGGAACACCAACTCCATGTCATGTTCGATGATCAGCACTGCGATGTCGCGCGGAAGCTGGTCGATGACATCGAGGATGATCGCGCTCTCCGCCGAAGGAACACCGGCCGCCGGCTCATCGAGCAGCAGCACGGCCGGCTCCAGCCCAAGCGCGATGGCGATCTCGACCAGACGCTGCTTGCCGTAGGGCAGCTCCTTCACCGGCACAAGTGCATCATCGGCGATACGCAACCGTTCGAGCAGCGCGTACGCCTGCTCCAGCACAATGCGACGCGAACCGATCAGCCGAAGCATGTCGCCGCCGGAGCGCGAATGCTCGCCCACCGCGAGACAGACATTCTCCAGAACGGACAGGCCCTTGAACAGCGTGTTGATCTGGAACGTCCTGCCCAGTCCGCGACTGACGCGCGCCGATTGCGGCAGCGCCGTGACGTCCTCGCCGCCGAGCAGAATCCGGCCCTCCGATGGTGCCAGCCGGCCGGTGATCAGGTTGATGAAGGTCGTCTTGCCGGCGCCGTTCGGCCCGATCAATGCGTGGCGCGCCCCGGCTTCGAGACGGAAATTGATTTCATTCGCCACGATCAACGCACCAAACCGCCGGTGCAGGCCGATCGTTTCCATTGCCGGCGTCACCGTTGCCTCCGCAGCGACCGCAATGCCTGATCGATCAGTCCGAGCACGCCGCCGCGCGCGAACATCACCAGCATCACCAGCAGCAGGCCGATCCAGAAATTCCAAAAGACCGGCTCCAGCTTGGCAAGCTGGTCCTGCATGATCATGTAAAGGGCTGCGCCGACGAACGCGCCGTACAATCGGCCGATGCCGCCGAACACCAGCATGATGACGATCTCGCCCGATCGCTGAAAGCCAAGCACGGTAAGGCCGACGAATTGCGTGGTCTGCGCGAGCAATCCTCCGGCGATGCCGGCCAGCGCGGCGGAGATTGTATAGATCGTCAGCAGCCGGCGACGCACCGGCGAGCCGATCGCATGCATGCGGGTGACGTTCTCCCGAATTCCGATCAGCGACTGGCCGAACGGTGAATGCACCAAACGTCGGGCGAACAGCCATGCGAGGAACAGCGTCGCGAGGCAGTACAGATAGGCAGTGCGGCCGAACATATCGAAGCGGAACACGCCAAAGATCGGGTTCATGTCGACGCCTTGCAGCCCATCGGCGCCGCCGGTGATGAAGCTTGCCTTGTTCGCGGCCTCAGCGAGCAGCGCGGTCACGGCGAGCGTCAGCATCAGCAGCGTGAGGCCCTGCGTGCGCAGTATGACAAGACCGGACGCCCATCCGACCGCGGCGGCGGCAATTGCCGCGATCAGCAGGCCGGACAGCGGCTCGCCGGACACGTGCGCGGCGTAGATGCCCGCCGCATAGGCGCCAACGCCGAAGAACGCCGAGTGGCCCAGCGTGACGATGCCCGCATAGCCGAGCACAAGGTCGAGCGACAATGCGAACAGGATCATGATCAGGATCTGGCTGCCCAGCGACAGATAATCGGCGAAACCGAAATAGGCCGCGACAGCGACGATCCACGGCAGCAGTTCCACAAGGCGCAGACGGTGGCGAAGGATCAGCGTCTCGATCGGCGAGGGCAATGGATCAGGCTCGACCGAACAGTCCGGCGGGCCGCCATAGCAACAGGCCGATCATCGCGGCGAACACGAAGAAGGAGCCCAACTCCGGCACCAGGTACTTGCACGCGGTGTCGCCGAAGCCGAGCAGCAGCGCGGCCACGAACGGCCCGCGCAACGAACCGAGGCCGCCGATCGCGACGACCATCAGGAAGTAGACGAGATACTCGGTGGCATAGCCGGGATAGATCGCCAGGATGTCGGCCCCGAGACCGCCGCCGAGCGCGGCTAGGCCGGAGCCGAGAGCGAAGGCGAGCGAGAACAGGCGCCGCGTGTCGATGCCGACGGATTCGGCCATGCGGCGGTTATCGACGGCGGCGCGAAGCTGGGCGCCGAAGTTGGTGCGCTCCACGCCGAACCACAGCAGGGCGATCAGCACGAAACCAACGACGATGAGGAACGAGCGATACATCGGGAAGGTGCGGAAGCCGAGATCGAGTTGGCCGCTGAGTGCGGCGGGCAATGTCACCGGTTGCGGCGAAGGGCCCCAAAAGTAGCGGACGATTGCGCCGGCCATGAAGATGAGGCCGATGGTGAACAGCACCTGCTCCAGTTCGCTGGCGCCATACAGACGTGCATACAGTGTCCGTTCGAGCACCACGCTGACCAGCGCGATCAGGATGAACGCAGCCAGGAGTGCCAGACCGAACGGCACCGCATAGGTGTTCATCAGTGTGACGGTGACATAGCCGCCGGCCATGGCGAACACACCATGCGCGAGGTTGACGAAACCCATGAGCCCCATGGTCACGGAAAGCCCCACCGAGATGACGTAAAGGATCATCGCATAGGCCAGACCATGGAACAGGATGGAGAGAAGCGCGTCCATACAATCCCATTCACGCCATCATGGCCCGCGTAAACTCACTCTCCGCCCTGGGGCGGAGAGGGCCGGGGTGAGGTGGGGCTAATGCCACCGCGACGTCCCCCACCTCACCTTGACCCTCTCCGCCCCCAAGGGCGGAGAGGGAAATGCACAGGCGTCGTGATATGCGCACCCGCATCATTTTTGGTTGTTGATCTCCTTCCACGGGTCTTTCACCATCGGCATCGTCTCGAACTCGACATTCGCCAGCTTGCCGTCAACGTTCTCGGTCCGCCGTAATCTCCCTCTCCGCCCCCAAGGGCGGAGAGGCAAATGCACAGGCGTCGCGATATGTGCACCCGCGTCACTTCTGGTGGTTGATCTCCTTCCACGGGTCTTTCACCATCGGCATCGTCTCGAACTCGACGTTCGCCAGCTTGCCGTCCACCTTCTCGGTCTTGCGCATGTACTCGTTCTGCACGATGTCGCGCGTCTCGGGATCGATCATGATCGGTCCGCGCGGGCTGGCATCGTCCTTCCAGCCCTTCAGCAGCTCCATCGTCTTGTCCGGATCGATCTTGCCGTTCTGCGCGATGATGACGTGGAAGATCGCGGCCATGCCGTCATAGCCGCCGACCGCCTCGAACGCCGGATCGTCCTTGGTATTGAACTCCGCCTGATACGCCTTGACGAAGGCCTGATTGGCGGGCCGCGTGGACGCCGCCGAGTAGTGGAATGCGGTCACCACGCCGAGCGCCACGTCGCCCATGTTCTGCAGCTCTTCATCGGTGGTGATGTCGCCAGGCCCAATCAGCTTGATGCCGGCCTGCTTCAACCCGAGATCGCCGAACGTCTTCATCAGCGCCGTCGCATCCTTGCCGGCGGGAACGAAGGCGAACACGGCGTCCGGTCCGGCATCCTTGGCGCGCTGCATGAACGGCACATAGTCCGGGTTGACCAGCGGCATGTGCACCGATCCGACAATCTGTCCGCCCGCGTCGGTAAAGCCCTTGGTGAACGCCGCCTCGGCGTCGATACCGGGGCCATAGTCCGACACCGCCGTGTAAACCTTCTTGACCCCGCTCTTCGCCGCCCAGGCGCCCAGCGGATAGCTCGACTGCCACATGGTGAACGACACGCGCGCGATGTAGGGCGACTTGGTGGTGATCATCGCGGTGCCGGCGTTCATGATGATGAACGGCACCTTCGCCTCGGTCGCCAGCGGGGCGATGGCAAGTGCGTTCGGCGTGTAGACCGCTCCGGCCAGAAGCTGCACGTGGTCACGCGTGATCAGCTCCTGCGCCATGCGCTTGGCGATCTCGGGGTTGGGACCGGTGTCGTCGCGTCGGATGATCTCAAGTTTCACGCCAGGCGGCAGGTCCTTTTCATGCTGCTTCACGTAGAGCCGGATGCCGCGGTCCATCTGCTCGCCGACGGCGGCGAACGGGCCGGAATAGGTGTCGATCACGCCCAGCTTCACCGTCTGCGCCGAGGTTGCCGCGGCGAAACCGACGGTGATGCAGGCCGTCGCGACGGCAGATGCCCAGAACCTCATGGTGCGCCTCCCAGTTTGGCCGCGACTTGTGCCGCAGATCGGGCGGCGCGGCAACATGGGGTCAGGGCATCGCGGGCGGCGGGTGCCGACGACGAACCGAGTGCATCCCGCAACTTCTGCCAGGCAATCTGTTAAGACATCGGGCCGCCGGGCAGTGTCTCAGTCTGAATTTCAGGTTTGGGTGGAGAGCGGACATCCATTGCCCCTTTGCGCCGAGGATTTTCGCGCAATGGAGGCGAGTGCGGAGGAATTTGATTCTACCTGGCAACAGATGCTTCTGGGTACGGCGAACTTGACCGTAGAAATGGCGGCGGGAAGCCAACTTTCAGCGACGGTCAGCGAGTGGGATTTGTGAACAGGTCAGATCGGTGCGACCGACCTGACCACCCCAGCCACGCATCCGTTCAGGGTGGTCAGCCTGGATAGGCGCGGTGCTCTCACAATCGCAGAGCATCGCCTCATTGATCCGATGTCAATGCCGAACGGCGTCGTGCCGCCCTATAGCTATGACGGAACATCCTCCGAGGCCCGTGCCTCATCCTCCGAGGCCCGTGCCTCATCCTCCGAGGCCGGGGCCTCATCGTCCGAGGCCGGGGCCTCATCCTCCGAGGCCAGGGCCTCCTCCTCGACCTGATCGAGAACCTGCTGCACCTCCGTTGGGTCCGGCAGCGTGATCTTGGGCCGCTTCTTGATGATCCGCTCTGCGACCGGCGCGAAGTGGCCGTCGACGAACGAGCGCCGGTCGGAGCAGCCGTACATTTCCCGGAGGAACTTACCCGTGACCTGCTCCTTCACGACCGAGACAAGCTCTTTCACTTCCATTTCCGAGAGCAGGTAGTCGCTTGCCACCGCCTCGAGGTAGGTGGCCAAGAGCCTGACCATCTCCTTTGCATCATCTTCAACAAGGCCATCCAAAACATACTTGGATGCGGCCGAAGCGGCGGCGCCGGCCGAGAATGCGCCAAGAAGCCCACCGACGAATGCCCCGACGACGGTACCAATTACGGGGACGGCCGTTCCGACAGCGGCCCCGCCCGCAGCGCCCGCCATCCAGCCACCGACCCCGCCAGCGACACCCACGCCGTTGACTGCCAAGTTCTTGCTGCACTGCGCCCATGATATGCTGCCATGGACTGCTGCGCGGTAGAAATCCGGGGCCGATATGACCACTGTCGTCACAACGGCCGTGATGGTATTCGTGCGAAGCAACTTGGCGACGTGATTGGTCGCGGCAGCCCCGGACGCAGCCCCCCGCCCCAATGACGCCCTCGCAACGCTATCCACGAACCCGCGTCCGAATTGGGTCCGGGCAACGATTTTCACTCCATTCCTGGCAACCACGGCGCCGCCCGCGGCGGCCCTGGTGCGCAGGATCTGGGCTGTTACGATCCCGGTAACCAGCGACGCTGCGCCCGACTGAAGCCCCAGGACAATAGAGTCTTTTGTCGCTTCAACGGTGCCCTTCCCATCCCATTTCTGCTTCGCAAAATTGATAGAGAATGAAATGGCAAACGCGTAGCTGGTAGTCACACACTGGTTCTGCACGTCGAACCAGAGGCTGTCGATGTTGCCCGCCGCTGCGATGTTCTTGGCTTGCCTGTAGGGAACGCCAGGCTTGATCTTGGCCGCGGCATCGTCAGGATCGTGTAAGCCGGGCACCTTCCCCTGGCGGATCTTCTCTTTCATGAGCGTCAGGCATTCTTCGTACTGGTCGCTCGGCACCTCCAACAGTTGGGAGCCGTACTTATATGGGCCCTGACCATCAAATGCCGCGTTCAGTGTAGAGCGCGCGTTGTCGTAATATTTCGTTTGTATCGGCACGCCATCGACAAAACGATCCGCACCGTTCAACTCATTGGTCCATCCGACTTGTTCGACCGACGCGCCCGAGAAGCGGTCTCTCAGGGCATTCGCTTCCTCAGCGGCGAACCCGGCGCCCCCTCTGGTGTGAAACTTGTTGATCTGCGTCCCTTCAAGGGCGTCCGCCAACCGGGGTCCGATGACGAAGTCAGCGGGATTCTTCTCGTCGTCCATCGCGGTGTCCAATCTCAACCATCGAGGACACCTATTTCGCGTCCATACATGCATCATCAACTATTCGTACCGTTGATGCATTGATCTGGATCAAGCCGGGTTCGGTTGCGCGGCAGAAGACCGTCTTGACCGGGCTGATCACTCTGACCGGATGCGTCGTCAGGTTGGTCGCACCGATCCGACCTGTTCACAAATTCCCCTCGCTGACCGTCGCTGAAAGCTGGCTTCCCACCGCCATTTCCACGGTCGCGTTTGCCGCACCGAGAATCATCTGTTTTCAAGTAAAGCCGTAGCCGTGCTTTGGACCCGAGTCTGGGCCGGCCGGCCTCCGGTGAGGGGCTCACAATGCCGAGCATGCCACCGAGGAAATCCGCTCCGGGTCGAAGCCTGAAACGCGAACTGAGATACAAGCCGCCGCCGTGATCCGCGCGGCTATCTCCGAACTGCTCCAGGCCGTAGGGGTAAGGCAGGCCGCGCACCGGAATATTTTCCTTGCCACTCGCCGCCCGTTCATGGCCTTGTTGCGTCCATGTCAGCCGCAGCCAACCCCCCTGACCCAACTTCCCAGCCCGCCCCCTGGCCGGCGAGCACCGACAGGCGCGGCAACCTCACCCGCCTGCTTGGCCTCGTCCGCAAGCTCATCGACTACGGCAAGGACCTCGCCACCGCAGTCCGCGAGCGCGGCCTCACCGACCGCCCCGCCGGCGCATCAGCCCGCTTTGGCACAAGCGACATCGCGCTGATCCTGTCGCGCATCGCCGCGGCCCTGCTCCGCGCCGACGCGCTCGAAGCCAGACTCCTGCGCAGCGCTGCCCGACCGGACCCGAAGCCTCGCCCGCCACGCGCGCCATCACAGCGCGCACCACGCGCCGCCCGACAGCAAGCCGAGCCGGCCGCGCCGCCCGATCCGTGCCTGGCGCGCCTGCCCACGCCGGAGCAGATCGCCGCCGAAATCCGCCGCCGGCCGGTCGGCGCCGTGCTGGTCGATATCTGCCGCGATCTCGGCATCATGGCGGACCATCCGCTGTGGCGGGAGGTGCAGATGGCCATCATCGCGCACGGCAGTGGCCTCGGGGCGTTCTTCAAGGACATGTTCCAACGGGCGTTTGCAAACTGGCGCGAGCTTTCGAGCGCGCTTGCCGCCCCGCCCGCGCCATCGCCGCCGCTCTCCCTCGAACCTGCCTGCACCGGCCCGCCCTGAACGGGTCGCTCCGGCGCGTGACCAACGGGGCCAGCCCAGCGGCGGACCCCGCCATTTCGTGTAGGCGATCGCCTTACGCTCACCAACGCTCGGCAACTGCGCCAATGGCTAACGGCGGACGAACCGGCACGACAGGTTCTATTCGACGAGCGCCGACATCACGCTTGCCGGTCGCGCCGTTCCTCCAGCGTCAGCTGCGCAATGAAGCCGGAACGAGTCGCACCGGCGGCCCGGGCCTGCGCGTCCAGACGAAGCAGTACCCGGCGCGGCAACGTGATGTTCACCCGCTCGATCGTGCTATCGAGCGCAGCCGGATCGACCGCGATGACCCCGAACGCCCAACCGCCGAATTCGGGCCGATCACGCAACGCCTCGATAGAGGTCGGGGCGGGGATGGTGCCGCCCGTGTCGAGTGTCGCGTCGATCCAGGCGGCAGCCGCCTCCTCCGCGGCCGAAACCGCCTCGTCAATGGTATCGCCGGCGGCAAAGCAGCCGGGCAGGTCCGGCACCACCACCCCATAAGCAGTGGTCTCACTGCCGATTTCGATCGCGATCGGGTAGCGCATTGCCAACTCCTAAAGCCCCGCCTGTTTTCGGATCGCAGCAACGAGGCCGGGACCAAGGTCCTTCTTCGGGTGCGGAACGACGATGATTCCTGGCCGCAATGGATGTTTGAATACGTGGTGCGATCCCCGGATGCGATCGAGCATCCAACCGGCAGCCCTGAGCTCCCTGACAAGGTCGGTGCTCTTCACGTATGTATGATACACACTGCCATTCGGACGTCAACGACACCAAGGACGGCCGCAGTCAGATCAGACCGGGTGCTTCGCCGTCTGGTTGAACAGAATCCGCCGCTCCTCCTCGGTCGGCGGCGCGCTGCGGCGCAGCTCCTTGCCGAGGTCGATCCCGCGCTGCACCGCCGGTCGCTGCTTGATCGCCTCGCGCCAGCGCGCGACGTTCGGGAACTCATCGAGCGCCTGGCCCAGCGGCTTGCTGATCAGCACCCACGGGAACGACGCCATATCAGCGATCGAGTACTCGCTCACGATGTAATCCCGCCCCTCAAGCCGCCGCTCCAGCACGCCCAGGCAGCGGTTGTACTCGTTGGCGTAGCGCTGATGCGAATAGCTGTGCTCGCCCTGCGCGTAGTTGACAAAATGGCTGAGCTGCCCAGCCATCGGCCCGAGATTGCCGACCTGCCAGAACAGCCACTCCAGCGTCTCCTTCCGCCCGCGCGCGTCGGTCGGCATGAACCGGCCGGCCTTCTCCGCCAGATGCAGCAGGATCGCGCCCGACTCGAACACCGGAACGCCATCATCGACGATCGCCGGCATGCGGTTGTTCGGACTGATCGCCAGGAACTCCGGCTTGAACTGATCGCCCTTGCCGATGTTCACCGGCACCACGCGGTAGGGCAGCCCGCATTCCTCCAGCATGATCGAGACCTTCCAGCCGTTCGGCGTCGGCCAGTAGTGGAAGTCGATCATGCCTCGATGCCTTCCGTCTGGCCGACCTCGGCGAGGATCTCCGCGGTGTGTTCGCCGAGCGCAGGCGCGCCGCGCCGGATCGCGGTCGGCGTGGCGGAGAACCGCGCCGCCGGACGCGCCTGGCGCAGGCGGCCGGCGCCGGGATGCTCGGTCTCCACCACGATCCCGTTCGCAACCACCTGCGGATGTTCGATCATCCGGCTGCGCGTCAGCACCGGCGCGCAGGGCACGCCTTCCGCCGTCAGCCGCTCCAGCCATTCGGCCGCCGGGCGCGTGCGCAGCACCTCCTGGATCATCGCGAGGCGCTCGTTGATGTGCTTCTGCCGCAGCGCGGGCGTGCGGAAGCGTGGATCGTCCAGCCACTCCCGGCGATCCAGCGCACGGGTCAGTGCCACCCATTCGCGATCGGTCTGCACCGCGGCGCTGATGTAGTCGTCGGCGGTCTCGTAGATCAGGTCGATGAAGCTGGCGGCCTCCTGCTGCGGCAGTTCGCCGCCGACGAAGGTCTGGCTGCCCATGTCGGACCCCCAGAGGAACGCCACCACGGCGTCGAGCATGGAAAGGCGCACGTGCTGCCCCTGTCCGGTCCGTTCGCGTGCCAGCAGCGCCGCGGTGATCGCCTGTGCCGCCACCACGCCGGTCAGCTTGTCGGGCACAATGGTGCGGACGAGCCGAGGGCGCTCCTGGTCGGAGCCGCCCTGGATGCTGGCGAGGCCCGACAACGCCTGCACCAGCGGGTCGTAGACCGGCTTCTGCGCGAACGGCCCCTGCTCGCCGAAGCCGCTGATCGACACATAGATGATGTCCGGCGCCAGCGCCCGCACGGCCGGCTCGCCGAAGCCCATCCGGTCGATGACGCCGGCACGGAAGTTCTGCACGAACACGTCGGCGCCGGCGAGCAGCCGCTTCAGCGCCGCCGCGCCGGCCGGCGTCTTCAGGTCCAGCACGATCGAGCGCTTGTTGCGGTTGTTGTTAAGGAAAGAGGCGGAGAATCCGCCTCGCTGGTTCGCCGCGGCGCGCGTGTGGTCGCCGCCCTGTGGGTTCTCGACCTTGATCACATCGGCACCCTGGTCGGCCAGCAGCATCGTCGCGGAGGGCCCCGATACCATCGAGCTCAGGTCAATGACGCGGTAGCCGTGCAGTGGTCCGGGCATGTGCTCTCTCATCCTATCGGCGGATACGTGGTCGTGATCGGGCAACGGCCGAGCGAGGTCAAGTTCACGGAATTGTGTTGCTGCATGTGCGAAGAGAGTGGCAATATCACTGTCGCATCAAAAGGGGCAGGATCGTCCGCCAACGAAGAGGTTCCATCATGATCGCCGTGCCGTGCCGGTCGCAATCGTGCCCAGGATATTCGGGGCTCCACAGCCAGGAGGCCGCTGTGCGCGGTGGCGATCGATGAGGGGCCGCGGCGGCAGGCGCTCCGGCGAGCCGGCGGGAGACATGCTCGGAACCGCCCTGCTCGCCTGCATGCTGGCGGCGCTGCTGGCGAGTTCCGTGGCGATGGTCGCGGCGGCCCGGACGATCGACATCGCGCCCAAGGTCGGCGACATCCTGGTGTTCAAGCCGGGCGCGCGGATGCCTATCGAATGGGAATTCGCCGCGGTGACCACGTCGGACCAGCTCCCGGTGAGTTGCAACCTACGGCCCGATGTCATGGCATCCGCCGGCGGCAGTTTGGTGGTCGAGGAGCGCTTCGCAGGCAAGCGCATGTACCGGGTGCACTGGGCGGGACAGCACACCACCAACGGCGAGACCGATTGCGGTCCGGTTGCCGATCTACTGGTCGCGCGCGGCGATCTCCAGTTGCTGACCAACGCCGTCGGCGGCCCGGGCGTGGAACACAAGCCTCTCGGCGATCTCTGACCGCGTCGCCGCCGAACGGTGGAGCGATTGACGCTCCACCTTTCCGCGGACAGCTCGAACGCTCAGTGGTGCGCTTGGTAGTACGAGTTGCGAATCACGCGACCCGGCAGCGCGCCGGTGTGCTTGCCGTCCTCCAGCAGGATCTGGCCGTTCACGATCGTCATGTGAATGCCCACTGCCGGCTCCTTGATGCGCCAGCCGCCGGCCGGGAAGTCATGCACGACGCTCTCCGGTCCCGGCTTCACCGTGTCGGGGTCGAACAGCACGATGTCCGCGGCGAGACCCTCGCGAAGTAGGCCGCGATCGCTGATGCCGAACAGCGACGCCGACTCGAACGTCAGCCGCCGCACCGCCTGCTCCAAGGTCATCGCGTGCTTCTCGCGCACCCACTCGCCGAGCAGCCGCGTGGTGTAGCCGTAGCCGCCGTGGAACTGCACGTGCGCGCCGCCGTCACCCAGACCAACGATCGCGTTGGGATAGGTGAGGATCTTCGTCATCGCCTCATCGTCAATGTTGTTCTCGGCCTGCAGGAATCTTGTGTCGAGATTTTCCTCGACGACGAGATCGAGGA
>DATMND010000351.1:0-5149 GCA_035569235.1 Acetobacteraceae bacterium
CCTTGCCGTCCTTCCACGGCACCATGCGCACCACCGTGTCGCCCTGCATCTCGGCCTTGAAGTTGCAGCCGACGCCACAATAGGCGCAGGTGGTGATCACCGAATGCTCGGGCTGGCCGAGTTCGACCACGGTCTTCTCGAGCAGCGAACCGGTCGGACAGGCCTGCACGCAGGCGCCGCAGGAGACGCACTCGGAGGTCAGGAAATTCTCGCCTGCCCCCGCTGCAACCTTTGATTCGAAGCCGCGCCCCTCGATGGTCAGCGCGAATGTGTTCTGCACCTCCTCGCACGCGCGCACGCAACGCGAGCAGACGATGCAGCGCGCCGGATCGAACTGGAAATACGGATTAGACGCGTCGACTTCCGAGTGCAGGTGATTGACGCCGTTCTGGCCATAGCGGATCTGCCGCACGCCGATCAACCCGGCCATCTCCTGGAATTCGCTGTTGCCGGCGACCGGCGAGGTCATGCCGTCCAGCGGATGATCGGTCAGGTACAGTTCCATCACCCCGCGGCGCACGCGGCGCACGCGCTCGCCGGTGGTGGACACCTTCATGCCGGCCGCGACCGGTGTGGTGCAGGACGCGGGTGTGCCGGCCCGACCCTCGATCTCGCACAGGCAGACGCGACACGAACCAAACGCGTCCAACGAGTCGGTGGCGCAGAGTTTCGGGATTCTGATCCCGGCTTCCATCGCCGCCCGCATGATCGACGTGCCGGCGGGCACCGTGACGTCCTGCCCGTCGATCGTCAGCGTGACCTGTTCTGCGGCCGTGCTTTCCGGCGTGCCATAGTCGATTTCATGGATCAGCGGCATGCATTACTCCATTGATGCGAGGAGTGTGCGGAACTGTCGCCTCCCCGCCACGACGTGGGGGGCGTCATTCAGCGGCCTCGCGGTGGACCGTGCGGAAATCTTCCGGGAAATGTTCGAGCGCGCTCATCACGGGATACGGGATGAAGCCGCCGAGCGCACAAAGGGAACCAAACTTCATGGTGTGGCAAAGGTCACGCAGCAGTTCCAGATTCGCCTCCGGCTGCTCGCCGGCGGCGATGCGATCGATCACCTCCATGCCGCGCACCGATCCGATGCGGCATGGTGTGCACTTGCCGCACGACTCCGCCGCACAGAACTCCATGGCGAACCGCGCCTGCTTCGCGAGATCGACCGTGTCGTCGAACACCACGATGCCGCCATGGCCGATCAACCCGTCGCGCGCGGCGAACGCCTCGTAGTCGAACGGCGTGTCGAACAGCGCCGGCGGAAAATACGCACCGAGCGGCCCGCCGACCTGCACCGCGCGAACCGGACGTCCGGTCAGGGTGCCGCCGCCGATATCATTGACCAGTTCGCCAAGCGTCACGCCGAAGCCGCATTCGAACAGGCCGGCATATTTGATGTTGCCCGCGAGCTGGATCGGCATCGTGCCCCGCGACCGCCCCATGCCGATGTCGCGGTAATACTCGGCACCCTGGGTCAGTACAATCGGCACGCTCGCCAGCGAGACGACATTGTTGATCACCGTCGGCGCGCCGAACAGGCCCTTGTGCGCCGGCAGCGGCGGCTTGGTGCGGACCTGGCCGCGCTTGCCTTCCAGACTGTCGAGCAGCGAGGTTTCCTCGCCGCAAACATAGGCGCCCGCGCCGACCCGCTGCTCGATGTCAAATGCGTGCGCCGAACCGAGTACGTTCGCGCCCAGCACGCCCTCCCGCCGCGCGACGTCGAGCGCCGCGTTGAAGGTGGCGATAGCGTGCGGATATTCCGAACGCGTATAGACATAGCCCTTGGTCGCGCCAACCGAGATGGCGGCGATCGTCATGCCCTCGATCAGCACGAACGGATCGCCTTCCATCAGCATCCGATCGGCGAAGGTGCCGGAATCACCTTCGTCGGCGTTGCAGACGATGAACTTGCGCTCGCCCTTCGCATCGGCAGCAGTCTTCCACTTGATGCCAGTGGGAAAACCCGCGCCGCCGCGGCCTCGCAGGCCGGACTGCGTCACCATCTCGATCGTCGCGGCGGGACCGATCTCGATGGCACGCGCGAGCCCCTTCAGACCGCGATGTGCACGGTAATCGTCCAGCGACAGCGGATCGACGATGCCGCACCGTGCGAATGTCAGGCGCGTCTGGCGGGCAAGGTAGGGAATCTCCTCAGGCCGGCCAAGCCGCAGCGCATGGGCGCCACCCGTCAGCATGCCGGCCTCGATCAGGCCGGGGATGTCGGCGAGGTTGACCGGACCATAGGCGATGCGGCCCTCGGGCGTGGAGACCTCGACCATCGGCTCCAGCCAGAACAGGCCGCGCGAACCGGTCCGAACGACCTCCACGTCCGCGGCCTGCCGCAGGAACGCGGCAACCGAATCGGCGCCCAGCGCCAGCGAGGCGGCGTCGCGCGGGATATAGACGCGTGTGCTCATCGTGCCCGATCCAGAGCGGCGTCAATGCGGGTGCCGTCGAGACGCCCCAGCGGATTGCCGTCCAGCAGCGCCGACGGACCGACGGCGCACAAGCCGAGACAGAACACCGGTTGCAGGGTCACGGCCCCATCGCCAGTCGTCTCGTGCCAGTCCACACCGAGCCGCTCACGCACGTGCGAGGCAAGCGCATCGGCGCCCAGCGACTGGCACGCCTCGGCGCGGCACAGCAGCAACGTGTGGCGCCCCGGAGGGTGGCGGCGGAAATCATGATAGAAACTGACGACGCCATGCACCTCGGCGCGCGTGAGATTCAGTGTTTCGGCGATCATTGGCACCGCCTCGGCGTGGATATAGCCGAACGCCTCCTGCAGGGCATGCAGGATCGGCAGGGTGGCTCCCTCACGCGTCGCCTCCGACGCGATGATCGTCGTCCCGCGCTCCTTGGTCCACGGCTCGAATCCGGCCAACGCCCTTGCTCCTGGCTGCCCCATCCCGGGTTTGCACCCTAAATGAAGGTGCTGCCGGCGGAAATGCAAGCAACCCTAATGCGGCGACGTGCCCCGCGACGGCCGGTAATCCGCCGATCAGGCGGCAGTCAAGGGCACCCGGTCTCCGGTACTGGGCTGAATCACGCCGCCGCGCAGCGCACCGGCGTCCGCGCTGCCCCAGAAATCCTCGAATCCACGCGGCAGTAGCCGGCTGTTCGGCATCGACAGCCAGAGGCGGAACAGCAGCCGCTCCTGGTGGCTCGCGCTGTCATCCTCATAGGCGGTGCGTCCATGGAAGATGACGTGGTTGTTCAGCACCTGGATATCGCCGGGAACAAAAGGCGAATAGAGGCAGACCTCCTCGGCAACCGCGGCGAGCAGGTCCAGCGCCTCGATCTGCGCCGAGGTCAGACGAGGGACCTCGGGGAATTCCTGTGCCTGCTCGACATAGGTGCGAGAATACTGGCAGGTCAGCCGGCCATCCTGGACCCCGAACACCGGCAGAGCGAAGGCGCGGCTGGACGTCGGGCCATCCTCATCCGTCGGCCGGGCACGCCAGTAATCCTGGCACAGCAATTCCAGCAGATCGGGCCGGCGGCGAAGGATCTCGTTGTAGATCGTGACGATGCTGGTGAGCTTGCTGATACCGCCGGCCTTGGCATTGCGCACGCAGAGCAATGCGATGACATCGCAGCGGTCGGTGTGCCAGCGCAGCGGGCCGGTCGAGCGCGCGCGGGCCCGCGAGGAGGTGATCTTGCCCTCCTCAAGCGGGGCATAGGTCTTGGTGGGCAGCTTCGTCTCGTCGCGCACCTCGCCCATGATCTCGGCCCTCGCGTTCTGGTAGACGGCTGTGCCGAGATGCGTGCCGATGCCCCAGAAGATCTGGCGGATGTCGTCGTCGCAGTAGCGTTCCACCGGCAGGCCGCGCAGCCGGACCATGCCGCGACCATTCTCCAGTTCATCGCTGATCTGGGATAGGAGGTCGGCGGTGGAGGAGAGAGGAAAATCGTCCCGCGTGAACCCGAGCGGCGGGACGCCGGCACGCTTGATCCGCGTCAGCGCGTGATCGATCTCGCGCCGCTGCGTGTCATCGAGAGTAAGAATCCAGTCGCTGGACGCGTCCAAATCCTTGCCGTGCCAAGCGGCACGCCCCTTTAGCGGTTCGTGTGTCATGCGTTTGCTCCTGGGCGGTCGCTCTGGTCCGCAGAGTCGAGCGGGCGCTGCCTGGTGTCAATTGGTCCGCGAGGCGGGGCTTTCGCTCCTTTCCGGCGTACCCCGTCTTGTAATATCCATACCGGAATGATATATTCGTTTCGCGAGGGCATCATGGTGGGGTTCTGGTCTGGTCTTGGTACGGTCGTGGTTGGAGCAGCTGCAGGGGTTGGAGTCATCGTCGCGCTGCCTGTGGCGGGTCCCGTCGGTGCTATCACCCTACTCGGTGCAGTTATTGCCGGCAGTGGCGGCGGTATTGCTGGTGCAATTGTGGGTATCAGTGTTGGTGATGGCGACGATGATAAAGAGCGCGCCGACCAAACAGAACGAACAGTCGCGGAGATGATCGCCAAAGCAGAGAAATCCCGCGAAAACATGGAACGCGTAAAGCGGCACGCCGAAGAAGTAGCGAAGTTCTACGACCTCGTCGTGACCTTTTATGCTGTTGGGTTTTCTGTAGCCAACTGCGACGGCGAGATCCACTCTGACGAACGCCGGGACATCGATGAAAGCATCGCGGCTTTGTTGGCGGAGAATTTCCCTGAGACATTCACTCGGGCGATCACTGCACTCTATAACAATCCGCCCGTAATCTCGCAGGTTATTGACTATGTTCAACCGCTCGCAGACGAGCACTGGGACAAGTTCGAGGACATAATTGAGGTAGTCATCCACTCCGACGGCATTGTGCATCCCAACGAACTCGCTTTCATGGAGGCTTGGAGTATCGCTGCAAGCAAAATAGGGCGGACCAGTCGCTTCGCTCAAGTCCCCCAGGCAGCGTGCGCCTGATCGGGAAAAAGGAAAGAGCGCATGTCGGAACGCATCGACAGGTACAAGAAAAGAAGGCACGAGATGGCAAATCGTGCGCAGCGCCGTCACCTTAGGGAGGTGGCTCAGCCCGCACTCGTTGCACAGTTGCTGGAAGCCAAAGGAAACGAAAGCATTGGCCTGATGACAGAGGCTCCTAGGAAGGATGCCTATGACATCAATCTGACCCCTGCAGTTTCTGCCCAGGAGGCTTCCGCA
>DATMND010000352.1:0-10412 GCA_035569235.1 Acetobacteraceae bacterium
CGCGAGGGCCCGCGTCAAATTCGAATGACAGCAGTGGTGGTATTCCGTCCCGTTCAATAACAGGTTGGTATAGGGGTCGCACCGTGTGCCGATGACATCATGCACCCCAGCGCCATCTTCGTCCCACCCATACCAGTCGAGTGTATCATGGGTGATGGTGGCCATCGGACGCAGGGCCGGGAACGTGCTCCAGAGCCGGTCACCAGTGCTTAGATGTGTGGCGTGCAGGGCCCGCGTCTTGCCACTGTAGAAGCGCTCTGTCAGGTCATGCGCGTTCCAAAGGTTGAGGTCGCCGACTTGCGGGCCCTCGACGCTGACAATGCGGAAGAAGTGCCCCGCCGGCACCTCGAATGCCTTGGCCTCCCGCGGCGGCACCGTGAGCTCGGCAACTTTGGACAACTCGGCGCGCGCCCTGTTGTAAAACGCGGCATCGAATGATGGCAGTTGCCCGACCGAATACGTCAGCACCGTTGGTGCCCTGCGCCGCGCTGCCGCGTCCGGCGGTGGCGTTGTATGTGCGGGCTTTGTCATGCTTTTAGCTTCTCAGAAAGTCGGCAGCGACGCGGCCAGAATACCCGCCACTGGCCCGCTCGTCGGCCTTTTCGAAGCATATGTGATCATCTCGCCCTTCATAACGACGACTGCGCAGCTACCCCAGAACCCCTGCCTCCACGCACCAACGGCAAGTAAGCGTGTGGCAACGGTCATTCAGAGCTGCTCGAGCGAACGGCGAGGTTGCGCCGATTCCGGCCGTTCGCCGCGGCGCTCGGCCTGGAAGCCTGCACACGGCCACGGGACGGCAGGGGCAGGATCCGCGGGGCCGGCGACAAGACGCTGCGCGACGCCAGCAGCCGCGCGACGAAGGCGGTTCTATCCGGCGCTGTCGCTGTGCGACCTGATCTTCTCCGGTGTCTTCGAGCGGAATCCCCGCCTCAGGGTGGCCATTGGGTCGGGACAACCACAATCCTCTCAGACAGGAGCCTCCTCACGCCAAGTTCTCACTCTCCTATCGCGTAAGCGGGTTCGTTCAATACGCACGCTGCGGGAGCCGGCTTCCGCTATTAACCCCGTCTCTGTCTTGACGCTTTGTTAACCCCTTTGCCGTCATGCTTCTTTTCGCGGCGCTAGCAACGCCCCCGCGCCAGCTATCCTGCCCTCCGTGGCGGCCGAATTGGCCGTTCAGCCGGGGGAGTCTTGGTTAAGGAGAAATTGGGAGAGGGAAGAATGACCTCCGGACCGGCGGTATGGGAACCCACTGTCAAATTGCTGTTCGCTGCGCCCTATTGGGTGAAGGGCGACCCGGTTCGCATAGGCGCGATGTGGAACGGCTGCATGGGGCCGTATTTCATCGAACTGGACGACTACGACAGTGTTCGGGGCAACGCCGTGCTGATCTACCGCGCGCTGCGCAACCGCTGGATGCCGCTGGGGGCGACGCCGGACCAGGAATGGCCCGACGCCGCTCTGGAAACACTCCGCACCTGGGTCAATCAGGGCTGGCGCAAGACCGAAGCCGACCCGATCGATTCGGCCGAACGCATCCCGCCGCCCGACGACCGGCCGCTGCCGATGCTGATCCGCCGCGACCTGCGATCGCTGACGCAGGCGGAGCTGGATGACTACCGCATGCGCGTCGATGACGCGTTCCATGTCGCCGACGCCGCGCCCGACGCGCCAGGGCAGGTTTTCTTCAGCATCCATGGCGAGTGGTGCCTGCACTATCAGGAGGCGTTCCTGCTGTGGCATCGCGCCTATCTGATGCAGTACGAGCGCCATATCGGCTGCGCCGTACCGTACTGGAACTGGTACGCACAGAACGGCTCGATCGACGGCGATCCGTCGGCCGGCCTGCCGCTGGCGTTCAAGGACGAAACCTATGTCCATCCCCGCACCGGGGAGACGCGGCCTAACCCGCTGCGCTTCGCCGCCGCGCTGAAGGGCAGGAGCAAGGGCAATCCATCCAGCTTTTTCGTGCAGCGCGACCCGGTGCTGTACACGACCGGCGACGACCATCGCGCGGAGCGGGAGAAGAAGCTCGGGTTGACGCGGAAGTATCAGCAGCAGGTCGCGCGCGCGCTGGGGTTCGATGTCTTCAGCACGCCGCAGGGCGGTGGCTACCCTTGGGCGAATATCCCAAGTTTCGATCCGCCGGCACCGGACAGCGATTATGTCTACCGCGACCAGAACTTCGACGGCGCCTACGAACAGCCGCACGACAACTACCATGGCTGGGTCGGGCCGGACATGGCGGACAATGCCTATACCGCGTTCGATCCGGTGTTCTGGTCGTATCATGCCAATATCGACCGCATGTGGGAGATCTGGCTGCGCGCGCATCCCGAGGCGCTGTTCACCGCCAACACGTCGCTGCGCCCGTTCGCCGGCCCGCGTGCGGAAACGCTGGTGTTCGACGATCCGCGCCGTTTCGCCTATACGACGATCGGCGACATCGCCAAGGACAGCCGCGGCCTCGGCTACGATTTCGCCCCGCCTGTCGATCCCGACTACGTCTCTCACGATCCGTACACCGCCCGGCGTGCCGCCCGCACCGAACCGGCCGGCGTTTGCCCTGTCGCGGCACCCGCGCAAGCGGCGGCAGCAACGGAACCGGCGGCGATCCGGGATGAACTGCTGATCTGTTTCGACGATGTGCGCTGCACGTTCGACAGTTATGCGATCGATGCGTTCATCGGCCTGGCCGATCCGAAGCCGGAACACGTGGACGCGCGCAATCCGCATTATGTCGGCCGCTTCAGCCGCATCGGCATGGGCGTGGTGGACGACAAGGGGCGCTGCATCACCCACGGCGTGACGCGCATCCTGGATGCCACGCTGAACGCAAGCCAATTGGGCCTCGCTCCTGGCGACACGTGCGAACTATCGCTGCTAGTCACCAGGCTGCCCGATGGCAGCGCCGCGCCCGAAGCGGAAATCGCCAGCCTGCCGGGCTTTCGCGGCACCATTGGCTGGTATCGCAACAGTTGGTCGGTGGTGCCCAGGGACAGGGACAGGGACAGGGACAGGGCCGAACCTGCTGGCGGCTGCTGCGGCCCCGCCGTGCCGCCGCCTGCCTGCCACGGTGGCGGACCAACCATTCGGACCTGACGTTACAACAACAACGGAGACCATCGTCATGGCGGCTTTTGCATTGCCTGGCTTCATCCAGGACTTCGAAAAAGGCTCGGCGCAGGACATCGCGCTGAACGCGCGCTGGAATATCAACGCGGAAAGCTGGATTGAGCAGGCGATGCCGGGTGGGCAGTCGTTTTTCTACGACCCGGCAACGACCGAGATTCCGCAAGGCACCTCCGCCGGTCCGCCGGTCACCTGGACCGCCTTCCCCGGGCGCCTGATGCAATACTACTCGGCGCACCCGCCGGTTTCGCCGGCAAATAAGTACAATCTGACCGATGAACAGGTCTACGCCCTGGCCGATACCGGCTATTACACCGATAATACCGGCCTGTCGGTCAGTTTCCAGAACATCCCAAGCGTCCTCTGTCCGCAGGCGAACTGGACCGGCACACTCAAGACCTTCGGCCCGTACGGCCCACGCGGCTGGCTCGACGAGTATTGCGAGTGGTGCGTCGCGCGCGACGCCAACTTCAAGATCATGCGGGCGGATTTTGTCTGCGAGAACCCGGAATATTGGTACTCGGTCTGGGCCGTCGATCCGGAACGGGTGCGCCAGCTTTACCAGGATACGCTGAATTACGGCGCCCCGGCCGACCGGCAGATAACGGTGTCGCTGGCGGATCTGCAACTGCACGACAGCGCCGGCGCCGTGGTGATCGATCCGGCGACCGGCCAGCCAGCTTATAACCCGCTGAACCGCTGGAACAGCGGCACCGACGCGGCGCGCTTGGGCGTTCCGGCGAAGTTCAACGGCGGCGCGATGCACCTGACCAGCACGCCGAACACGCTGCAAACCGAGCTTGGCCTGGCGGGTACGGCGACACCGCAATACAACTGTGGCAACGACGACGCGCAGACGCTGATCTGCTGCGGCAAATACGGCCAGGAATACCGCAATAGCGATCCGCATATCGGCATCTCGGTGAACCGCATCGTCGGCGGAGAGGGTGATGTCGACGGCAAACCGCGGCTGGTCTGCCTCGCCAATCCGGTCGGCCTGTATATCCAGACGCCGGACCTGAGCGGCCTGACTTTCGGCCCCGCCATCGTGCCGGGCCAGACCGTGCCGGAGAATGCGAAACCGTCCGATATCTTCCAGATCGTGCGCGGCTCGCAGGCGCCGATCGATCCGGTCACCGGCCAGCCCTTCCTGGGCGACATGCTGCTGCACGTGGCGTTCCAGATTCCGCAGAAATGGCTCACGATGACGCCGTCGCTGACGCTGGCCGATCTGAACATCAACAACCACCCGATCCGGTGGGCCGGACAGATCGCCACCCAGATGAAGATCGGCCTGTTCGCCCGTCCGCTGACCACCGACCTGTGCCCGAAGCCAGTGGATTGCTCCTCCGGTATCGCGACCCCCGGCCAACCGTTGCAGGTCATGTACCAGGTACTGTGGGACGCGTATTACGCCGGAGTCGAGCACGCGCCGACCGGCCAGACGATGTCCTTGGCCAGCAACACGGTGATCGTGCCGCCCTGGCTGCCGGCGGACGGGTCGACGCAGCAACTGGTGCTGACCTGCAATCCGCCGACGTCCGGCACGCCGACCGTGCAGGTGCTGACGGCCGATGGCTCGGGTCCCGATCCGGCGATCGCCGTCACCGTCACCGGGATGGCGAGCGTGGTCTATGCGGTGCCGGGCAATTCCTATCCCAGCAAATCCGCGGCCTTGTCGCTGACCGTCACCGTAGCACCCGGCGCGGCATCCGGCTTGCGGGCGATCAACGTTGTCGGCGGCGGACAACTGCCGACAGCCGTCTATATCAAGCCAGCGGCGTGACGATACGCCGCCTGGCTTTGCTGGCCGTCCTGCTGCTTGGCGGGACGGCGCCAGCCACATGGGCGCAGGCACAAAATCCTTGCGCCGGCGTCACCCCGGTTTCGTTGCAGGCGCCGCCGAACCTGCTGCTGCCGAAGGATTTCTCCGGCTCCCAGATCGGCGCCGATTGCGTCGCCTGGCAGGAGTTTCTGTATCTGAACTGGGCGGCCGACCCGGCGCATCCGGGCAAGCCCGATCCCAACGCCACCGTCGCCGATTACGGCAAGCCGGGTAACACCGCGCAAACCGTGTGGGAAAGCTATCTGGAGGCATCGCAGGTCTTCTCGCCCACCCTCCGCCTCGCCACCGCCTGGGCCGCTCGGCGGCCCGCCATCAAGGACCTGAGCCGGCTGTCCAAGCTGGGCGATATCGAGCTGAGCTCCGTCGCGCAGGCGGGCAGCCATGGCTGGCTGACGGATCAGAGCGGCAATCTGGTGTTCTACGAGGTGCGGTTGAACCAGGACGAATACGAATTCATCACGCATAACCAGCTGACCACGTTCGCCGGCCAGGCGGCTTGCGCGAAACAGCCTGGCACGCCTCCCCTCCCCGACCCCAGCGCGAAGGGCGGCTTCAACCTGCCCTCCGGCGGCGGCACCACCGGCAAGTCGAAGGATTACGACTGCGCTGGGAATGTCGCTGTGTATGGCGAGAACGCGGGCGCGATCGAGCTGAAGGCGGCGTGGCGCGTGATGCCGTCGGACGGATCGCTGAACGGGCGTTACAAGATTGCCCAGGCGGTGCTGCACAAGCCCGACGGAACCACGCAGAAGGCGACGGTCGGGCTGATCGGGCTGCATATCATTCATAAAATGCCGAGCGGCGCGCAGTTTGTGTGGGCGACTTTTGAACAGGTGGACAACGATCCGGATGCGGGCAGCACGCCGTCCTCCCACACGTTCAGCCTGTTCAACCCGGCGTGCAATCCGGGGCAGGATCCGGTTTATAACTGCGCGCAAAACGAGACTTTGGTGACGCAGCCGAATCCGCTGCCGCCCTGCCCGAACAGAAGCTATCAGCCAGGCAAATGCTATCCGTACTGGGCGCCGATGCAGATCACGCGGGTGACGCCGGTGCGCGACGAGCCGAACCAGGTTTCCGCCTGGGCCTGGGGTCAGATGTCCGCCCGATCGGTGTTCAAGTATTACCGGCTGATCGAAGTGCAGTGGCCGTCGAACCCGACCCGGATCCCGCCGCAGGCGCCGACTCCGCTGTCCGCTGGCGGCATCACTCCGGCGCCGGACAGCTACATCGTCGCCAACACGACGATGGAAACGTTCGTGCAGACGACAAAGGCCTGCATGACCTGCCACATGAACGCGCCGATCGCGCAGCCGAAAGCGCAAACATTCACCGGCCCGGCCAACCATCTGACGCGGCATGTGAGGTTACAGGCGTCTGATGGGCCGCCGCCCTATGCGGCGAATTACAGCTTCGTCTTCGCTTCCGAAACCCGTCACTGAGAAAGAACCGCGACGGCCAAGACTATGATTAACGCTCATGGTGGACACCTCCCGCCATAATCACAGCTTCGTTGTGTTTCACGCGCGATGTGCATAACGGGCATTCTCGAAAGTCCCAGGGCATTGCCCTATCTCGATTTCAAGCGCCGGACGGAATGTCCGGAAAGGGGCAGGAAGAGCCGTTCCTAATGCGAAGCTGAGTGACCGAGAAGGGTCGAACTGAGCCGTTCGGTGACCGTAATCCGAACGGCAGCTCTTGGCACGAAGCGTAACGGCCTCGGTGCGCAAGGCACTTCCGGAGCTGACGGCAGACGGCCGTGCAACAGCCGGCGATGGAAACCAAAGCGCCAAAGCGCACGGCGTCCCGGGGGAGGTTGCAATCCCCGTCGAGTGGGAGGCCTGCACCAGATCTATAGAGAGAGCCGCGGAAATTCGGCCTCTAGTGGCTATGGCAACAGCGGTTAAAGCGACTTGGGATGCGGATGACAGCGTTGGCTCACCTTCGCGGTCCCGAACCTCGCTGCGGACAGCGCGGCGAGGTGATGGAGGTCGGCTAAACACCACTGACACCCGGAGCGATTACTTTATCCGAGGTTCCGCCGGCGCGGCGGCGTGTTGAACAGGTCGCCTCGGCCTTCCTTCTGCGAGTAATCCGGGTTTTTGATCTTCAACCACCTCACGCGGAGTTCGTAAGGGTCGGCAAGGCGCTTTGCCACGATGCCCTCTAGATCGTGCGCGCACATCATGTCGAACAGTTCGCGGCCCCTGGCTTCGACGGAAACTGCCTCGGAGATCGTTGGCGATCCCGTCGGCAACATCATTTCCAGCCGCCGCCGGCGCTCGCGGAGCGGTAGGGCCCGCAGATCGGTGCCATTCAGCCACAGAAGATCAAACGCGATGTAGCTCGGGCTGCGCGTGCGCCGGAGAAGGTCGTAAAACTGCGGCCGCCCGCTCTCGTCGGTAGCGATGACTTCGCCATCGAAGATCGCATCGTCGACGCCAAGCTCGGACACGACGTCGTGACAGAGGGCCGAGGCGACCTGCTCGCACAGCGCGTCGAACCGGGTGAAGACATTTCCTCGTCGAGAGACAAAGCGGCAGCGCCCGTTCTCAACAAAGCACACCGCGCGAAACCCGTCGTATTTGACCTCGAACAGCCACTCAGGGTGGTCGAACGGCTCCTTGCGCCAGGTTGGGGCAATCGGTTGTATCGGCGGAAGTGTCATTTCCGCGGGATATCGGCGCGACTCGGCTGATTTTCCATGCGGCCCGGAAAAACCTAAGCACGGCGGACGCTTCGAACTAGCTTAGCTACCGCCCTGAGGCGGTGGTCAGACGCGCCTCCATTCATGCTGAGCAATACGACCAATGGCGCCGCCAGTGCGCGTAATGCCCTGCATGGCCCGTGAGCCCCTACATCGCGCCCAAGCTTGCCGGTGACCTGGCCAAAGCCGGCGCAGAAGCCGCATCCGCCGGTTATTCAATTGACGGCATTCCGAACACTCCCTCCCGTGCCGGCGCTGTCGACAATCCGAGATTGCCCGAGCGGACGCAACCTAGCATCGGCGATGACGAGCGGTTGGGAGGGCTTCATGGAATTCGGCGTCTCCGATTACATCAAAGCCGACTTCCGCTTGGATGACTGAATCGGCGGGGGAGAGTGGAGACGCGGGCGTCCGCGCGAGGCCGCGAACGCCGCAGGCATTTGATCTCGGCCAATCCGCCAACATATCACGAGTGCAGTGTTCGTGCTCTTCGGTCGAGAAACGTGATTGGGCCTGCGTGAGCGAACCACCGACTGTTGTGGAAGCCGGACCAATCTTTATCCCCTGCCGACATCGCGCCGCCCGCCGACACTCCGGGCGCGGCTGCTCCGCCGGATATGCCCCTTCCCGCTGTGCCGCCAGCGCACTCGGTGCGACGCGCTCCGAACAGCGTAGCCAATGAATTAAACCGCCAGGAGCTGAACCGCATCAGCGGCGCCTACCTATGCGCCGCCATCCCCATGGTACCCGCCGCCGTGGCCGTATCTCTGGCCGTACCGGCCGATGCCGCCGCCGATGGCCGGGATGATAGGGCCCAGCGGCAAGGCCGAACCCGTCGACGGCGGCTACCGCGTGACCGGTCGTTGGGCTTTCGGGAGCGGCATCCACCACGCTGATTGGGTCATTGCTGGCGCGTTCCTACCCGACCAGCCCTTGCCAGCGGGAATTCGGATGGTTCTCCTGCCTCGAGAGCAGGTCGTGATCCACGACAACTGGCAGGTGGCAGGACTCAAGGCCACGGGCAGCTGCGATTACAGCATCGAGAACGTGTTCGTGCCGGACGAGATGACGTTTCCCTTTATGGACGCGATCCTCGGGCGTGCGGTCACCGGTGGCGCGGCGCTTCGCCTCGGTTTGCCGGCACTCGTCATACCGTTCCACATGGCGATCGCTCTCGGCATTGCGCGTCGCGCCCTGGACGAGATCACTGAGCAGGCGGTCGAGAAGGGCCGCGGCAACCCACCGTCGCCGCTTCCTACCCACCCACACTTCCAGTTTGCAGTGGGAAAGGCAGCGTTGCAGCTCGCATCGGCGCGTGCGCTGGCATTCCAGGTTCTGTCGAGCGTCTGGACGGAAGCACGGGCGGGACGGGTTCCGCCACGGCCGTTGCAAGCGGAGGCGCGCGCGGCTGCCGTGTACATCACCGAGGTGCTTACCGGTTTCGGCGACCTCGAGCTGAAGGATATCCTCGCCGCCTCTCGCAGCGCGAGGCTATGGTCCTCATCTGTCTCCATCTCAATTCCTGCCAAACGGCAGGCCTCGCCAAGTCCGACGGCTAGCGGGGTCGGCACGGTGCCAGCCCGCAGCGAATACGTCACCGAGCAGCCCGCCCAGCTTCCGGTGCGCATCAAAGCCGAGCAGCAAGGTGGCACGCATACGATCGACGTGGTGGGCGCGTTGCACGGCGAGCTTCAGCCGCTCGTGCCGCTCGATGCGCTGGCGGCTGATCCCGTAGGACCCAGGCGCAGAAGCGGGCCTACGTGCTGGCGGACAACCAGCTTGCGATTACGGGGTCGGGCTGGGACCCGGAGCTGCTGCGGGTCGCAAAGAGCATCAAGCTGATCCCGTACGCAAAAAATGCCAGGGTCCACACGGATGCCCAGGTCGCCGCGATAGCCGCCAGCATCAAGGAGTGGGGCTGGACGACGCCGGCGCTGGTGGGCGAGGACGGCGGCCTGATCGCGGGCCACGCGAGGGTGCTCGCCGCCCGGCAGCTCGGCATCGCCGACACCGCATCATCCGGGTCGAAGCGGGCGTAACATGCGGTGCACGGCGCGGAAGGTGCTGCGAACGGCGGAGCAGGAGCCAACTGTGCTGCCGCCGGCGAAGGCGAAGCGCGCGGCGTGAGGGCGCTTTGAATAGCCGCGGGCGCTTTGAATTAAATCAATCATAGGAATAATCAATGGCGCGAGGCGGAGCGCGGCCTGGAGCGGGTCGGAAGGCGGGTAAAAGCGCCAACACTTCCCCTCCCTCGCGGCGCGCGCGCCCGCGCGCGAGTCGAGGCGGGAAATCAAAGGCCGTGGCCGGCCGACAAGGTCGAGCGGTGGGCGATTGACCGTCCCGTACGCGAAAAATGCCAGGACCCACACGGACGCCCAGGTCGCCGCGATCGCGGCGAGCATCAAGGAGTGGGGCTGGACGACGCCGGCGCTGGTGGGCGAGGACGGCGGCCTGATCGCGGGCCACGCGAGGATACTCGCCGCCCGGCAACTTGGCATCGCCGAGATCCCGGTTATGGTCGCCGCGGGCTGGAGCGAGGCGCAAAAGCGCGCCTACGTCCTGGCGGACAATCAGCTGGCGATCACCGGCAGCGGGAGCTGCTGCGCCAACACTTCCCCTGTCTCGGCGCGCGCGCGCCGACGCGCGAGTCGCGACGGAAATCAAAGACCGTGGCCGGCCGACAAGGTCGAGCGGTGGGCGATCGATCGGCTGATCCCGTATGCC
>DATMND010000353.1:0-32360 GCA_035569235.1 Acetobacteraceae bacterium
GCAGACCGGTCATATCGTCTGGGAGTCGTCGGGCGAAGCCACCACGGCGACCGTGTTTTTGAGCGCAAAGCAAACCGTTGCCCTGGAGCAGATCACCAAGAAACTGTTGGTTCGCATGTTTCAAGACGGTTTGCTCGAATCGAAGACGGAAACCCAACTTATCCAGGATCATTGAGCTGTGGAGGTCCGTCCAAGATGTCGTGCGGATCATGCGCGAGCGGCCCAGCCTGAGGTGTCAGGATCTCGAAGGGTGCTTCTCGGTGCATTGGAGGTTGTGTCGTGAAACTTCCGAAGCCGGCCACGAGCGCCAGCAGGAGTACCGCGGCTGCCATAAAGTAGAACACGCCGTCAATTTCAAAGCGCGCCATTAGACTCGCGCCGATCAGCGGGCCCAGCACCGAGCCGATTCCGCTCACTAGGATGAGCCGTCCGCTTACCGCCACGACCCGATCGGCCGGCATGTGATCGTGCGCGTGGGCGACGCAGACGGGGTAGAGTGTTGACATGAATCCGCCGAGCAAGACCGCGGCTGGCAGGATCGCCGGCAAGGAGCGCGGCAGGAGCACCATGACAAAGGCAGTGCCCGCGAAGCCGAGACCGAGGAATGCCAGCACGATGCGACGGTCGAACCGGTCGGAGAGGCGGCCGACCGGTATCTGGAAAGCAAATCCGCCAAGCACGGCCAACAGCATAAACAGCGCGATAGTCTCACGTGGGCTGCCCTGATCCTGCATCCACGCTGGAACGAGCGCGTAGAAGGCGCCACCGACGAGCCCACTCAGGACGCAGCCCGTCACAGCGACAGGCGCGGCTCGCGTCAGCACACCATAGGGCAGTACGGCTTCGACGCTCACTCGCGGCGGCTCGGCGCGGGCCGCGGTAACCATGATCAGTGCCACAGCGAACAGTGCGACGATCGCATTGAACGATGCCCCCGATTTGATATCCACTCGGGCTATCAGAAGCTGGCCCAGCGCAAGAGCCAGGAACGTGCCGACCATATAGATCGAGAACACCCGGCCGCGCTCGGATGGCAGTGCCTTTGCGGTCAGCCAGCTCTCTGTTGCGACGAAAATCCCGGCGCAACCGAAGCCAACGATCGCGCGCAGGATCACCCAGGCGAGCGATCCGATCAGCAGCGGCATGATGGCAACGGCGGCGGCGACCAAGCCGGCAAATGCGGCGTACGCGCGAATGTGACCGATCCGTTCGATGATTCTGCTGCAACGGAACGCGCCCAGGGTGAAGCCAGCGAAATAGGCGCTGAGCACCAGGCCGGGGACGTCGAAGTTCTCGATTGCAACTCGTAATGAGAAGTAAGTACCAAAAAACCCGTTGGCGAGTTGTACGACACTCGTGGCGATGACGAGCGTCCCGATCTGTGTGCGGTTGGACGTGCTCAAGGGCATCCCCTTTCTGGCGTGTCTGGTAGTCTGCTGAAAGACGCGGCGTGGCGGGAGCATAAACAAAAGGCCGAGAGGCGTTTGGGGTGAGCGGTGCGGTGTCCGGTATCCGGGTCAACAGCCGTCAGGGAACGACCAGAACGCGCGGCGCAGGGCTACCGTCGGTTTCGCTGCCAGTGTGGCAAATCGACGCATATCCCCGAGCGATCCGGACAGAGCCCGGCAAGCGTTTGCGGCATCGGGCGAACCAATACCGGAAAAGCCGCCTCGAGCAGGATCGCCGCGACGCCAAGACCCGATGTCAGCCGATGCTTGGCTTCTAGAGCACCGTATCAGCAGGACGATATTGCCGAGGGCACGACGAACTCCGAGACTTTATCCGCTGCCGGTCACGCATGCGCCAACATGTTCCGGCAACGACGCGCCGCTTTCGCCAAATGCATCGCACGGCGATCGCGCTCGGAATCCGGGAGCCAGCCCAAACGGACGATCCGCTTACCCCGGTTCCGATGCGCGGGCTCGACAGCTGACAGAACCTTATTGATTCGTGAGCGTTATATTGGCCCCACCCGGAGCGAGTGTCAGGCGGACCCCCTGAGTCGTCGTGACGCCTTCGATAGTTACACCGTTCTGATTGCGCATGCTTGTCACCGAGCCTCCACCAGCAAGTGTTGCCCCGGCCGAGAACGATACATAATTGCCGCTGAAATCGGCAACGTTACGCAGGTTCCGCACCGTTCCACTGCCGGTTACCCGCGTCACCCCGACGTCCACGACGGAAAGTCCATCTACTCGGAAGGAATATTGCCGGCCCTGATATGTCAGAGTCCCATTTCCCCATTGGAACCCGACACCGATTGCGACCGCGCCTCCAGTAAAGGTGACGGTCCCCTCGGTGGCGCCTAAGCTAGCGCTGGGCGCTGCGGCCGGCGGGGGTTGTGACGCACAGCCTGCCAAGCTGGCCACACCCAACATGACGATGGCAGCAATCTTGAAGCGATGCATCAGTCCGTCCCCTAAGCTGTTTTCCTCCGCTTCATCTTAGCCGGCCAGACGAATGACACAACCAGGGGTCGGATGTCCGGCATGGGACAAGTAGCAGCCCGAGCAATCGGGCAGAAAATTCGCATCGACCCACTCCACGGCGATGCCACCCACGAACAGCGGGACCTGCTGTTCGCCGGCACGCGCGCTGCGAACGTCACACCGTCTTCAAAAAATTCGCCAGCTTGGTCGCCGCGGTAAGCTTGTCGGTCTTGTCGAGCGCCGCCAGTTCAGCCGCCAGGCGATCCATTGCCGCTTCGTAGATCTGCCGCTCCGAAAAGCTCTGGTCCGGCTGGCCGGCATTGCGGTGCAGGTCCCTCACCACTTCGGCGATCGCCAGCGGGTCGCCGGAGTTGATCTTCGCCTCATACTCCTGCGCCCGACGCGACCACATGGTGCGCTTGATCCGCGCCCGACCCTTCAGCACCGCCAACGCCTCGTCGAACAGCTTGCGCGTGGCCAGCTTGCGCAGGCCCGCGGTGCGAGCCTTCGCCACCGGGACGCGCAGCGTCATCCGGTTCTCTTCGAAGGTGATGTGGATCAGCTCAAGCTTGTGTCCGGCTATCTCCTCCGTGGCGATCCGCTCGACCTTGCCCACACCGTGGGTCGGATAGACGACGTGATCGCCCTCAATGAATATCTCCGCCTTCGCCAGCGGTCGGATAGCAATACGATCTGGCATGTTGGGCCGACGCTCTGATGGCGGCGTCGGCGGCGCCGCGGCTGGCGATGCCGGCGCAGGCGAGGAACGGGCAGGGGGCGGCGCCGGGTTCACCTGTGCGGAAGCAACCGACGGCCTTGAGGGTGGCTTCATCGCCTCCGCTGTCCCCGCCGTCTGGGTCACGGGTGGCTTCGTCGACGAGGGCTTCGCCGCAGCCGGCCTCGCCTCCTGCGCAACCTTCGTGTCCGGCGGAGTAACGCTCTTGCCCTGCGTCGGCGTGGCCTGCCTCGCGGGCGCCGCGACCTTCTTGGCCACGGTCGTCTGAGCGGCCTTGGCCGCAGGTTTCGCAGCCGCCCGGCGTGGAGCGGCGTGTCGCAAAGCCGCAGCTTCGCGATGTGATCCCGCGGTTCCGGCGGTTGCCTTCATTCCTGACACCTCTTTTCCCTTCGTCCCCATGCGCTGCAATCCGCCCGGCGGTCGGCCCGGGCCGGGACTACTCGGCCGGCCTGCACGCTCGCTCCGAAGGATCGGCTCCTGGGAATGGCCGCGACAGCCACGCACTTTGCTGGCTGCCGATGCCTGTCACTGACAATATAGCATCACAGGGGTGTTACGTCATCGGGGGTCACATTACAGACCCGCAAGGCACCGGACTCGCTGCACACTTCCCGTTGAACCCGCCTGGCTCGCAACGCCCCACTGGTGGTCAGGGTTTGCCCGGCTCGGGCGAGAACAGGGCAGCCTTCTCCTGCTTGTCCTTCCACTCATCGGCGTCGGCGGGCGGCTCGCCTTTCCGGGTGATGTTTGGCCACAGCGCGGCATAGGTCCGGTTCTGTTCCAGCCAGTCGCCCGCCTTGTCGTCACTGTCCGGCACGATGGCCTCGACCGGGCACTCAGGCTCGCAAACGCCGCAATCGATGCACTCGTCAGGGTGGATGACAAGCATGTTCTCGCCGACATAGAAGCAGTCCACCGGGCAGACTTCGATGCAGTCCATGTACTTGCAGCGGATGCAGGATTCGGTGACCACATAGGTCATGGGCAGTCCCTGGTGAGCGTGTCAGAGGCGGCGATATGCCGACGATTACGCTGTGGCGCAAGGTCCGCTCGCGGTATCGCTGATCTCTTCATAGAGCAACCGTGCCTCGACTGCCGGACCTCGTCGTGCGGCCAGCGACAATACGCGCACGACACGGACCGAGCTGTGTACCGGCACGGTCAATACGTCGCCGACGCGCAATCTGGCGTGCGGCTTGTCGGTCGGCTGCCGATTGATGCGTATTGAGCCCTTGGCCGCCAATTCCGCACAATCGCTGCGTGCCCGCATGAAGCGCGCGCACCACAGCCACTTGTCGAGCCGCTGCCAGTCGCGGTCTTCCTGTTCGGCTATCGCAATCCCCCTATCGCTTGAGCGCCGCCAAAGCAGCAAACGGGCCGTGGGGTCGGTCTGTAGGCGCCGCGACCACGACTGGCCGTCGCCGCCGCAGCGGCAGCACCATCGCTGGTGCCGGCGGGCCATATTCTCCCGCAGCCAGGCCGCCGGCCGGCACGATACGGAAGCCGAGCCGTCGCAGAACAACCGGCAGCAGGTCGGCTTTCAGCGAGAAGCGCGACGCCAGGGCTGCCGGCAGCGCGGTGGCGCCGCGCCGAGTCGCCCAGGCCAGTTCGGCGGCCACCTTTTCGGCGACATCGAGCCGCAGCAGCACCGGTCCGGCCTCCAGCCAGCCCATCGCGTCGGTGAAGCCAGCCGGCCAGTCGGGCTGGGCAGGCAGCGAGACCAGGTCTGGTGTCGGCAGGCTGGGCACCGGCCGGCCGTGCTGCAGCCCCCATAGCCGGGCACGCATCGCGGCCGCACGCGGCTTCCGCAGTGCGGGGAGGAACAGTCCGAAGCGACCGGCCTTCACGCCGATCGCCTTCAGTGCGGCGCGCGATTGCGGAGACAGATTGTCGCCTTCCTCGCCGGCGATCAGACCGAGCGCCTCGGTCAGCCGGTGCAGCAACCCGCGAATTCCGGATTGTTGCGATCCGCGGTCGGCTGCGGCGCGCAATGGCGCCAGGTCGGCGTTCACCTTGTCGTCAAGGAAGCGCTGCAGCCTGATGCGGAGCCGCTCCCGCTGGGAGCCATCCAGGAACTCGCTGTCGAGAACCTGAACGCGGGGACGCAGCGCGCTGGCGCCGCGCTTCAATCGGGCAATCGGGACGCCGTCCCACGTCACCGACTGATCATCGGTCAGGACGAAGACGGCATCGGAGGCGGCTTCCACAAGAGCCACACGACGCGGCATTTCTTCCCGCAGAGCCCGCCGGGCGGCGCGCAGGACCAACTTTTTTTCGTCTCCCACCGCCGCTGGGTCGGGGAAGAAGCTGAAGCCGCCGATGCGGCCCACCGAATGGCCCTCGACCACCACATCGCCGCGGCGGGTCACCGCCGAGAGCAATTCCTCGTTTTCGCCGGCTTCCAGGCGACGCATCAGAAGCGCGGCGCGCCGGTCCACGAACCGGCTGGTCAACCGTTCGTGGAGTGCATCGGACAGCAGGTCCTCGACTTCGCGCGCCCGGCCCTGCCAGTGTGGACTGTCCTGCACCCAATCGGACCGCGCCGCGATGTAAGACCAGACCCGCACGCCGGATAACCGCTGCATCAGGGTATCGATATCGCCGTCGGCGCGTGCCAGTGCGCCGATCTGCCCGGCAAGCCAGTCGGTGGGCAATCGCTGGTCCCTGGCGATGTGGCCGAACACCCGCGCGCAAAGCTTCGTATGCGTGTCGTCGGCCAGCTTACGAAAATCGGGAATCTGGCAGGCCTCCCAGAGGCGCCGCACCATGCGCCGACCATGCGCCAGGCGGCGGATCTCAGGCTCGCGCGCCAATGCGGCCAGCGTCTCGAGGTCCGCGGCGTCATTGCCCTTTACCAGCCCGGGACCGGGCGGCGGCGCGGTGAGACTGGCCAGCAGCGCGTCCACATGCGTGAGGTCGAGGTCACTGTTGCGCCAGCACAGCTGATCCAGGGCATCGAAGCTGTGCGCCTCCACCGCGGCCACCACGTCATCATCGAGTGCGGGGCACTGTCCTGTGGTGCCGAACGTGCCGTCGCGCATGCCGCGTCCGGCGCGGCCGGCGATCTGGGCCAACTCGGCCGCACTGAGCCGGCGGGGGCGGTGGCCGTCGAATTTCCGCAATGAGGCGAAGGCGACGTGGTCCACGTCCATGTTCAGGCCCATGCCGATCGCGTCGGTGGCGACCAGGAAGTCGACCTCCTTGTCCTGGTAGAGTGCCACCTGGGCGTTGCGCGTGCGCGGCGAGAGCCGTCCCATCACCACCGCGCAGCCACCGCGGCGTCGGCGGATCAGTTCGGCGATCGCGTAGACATCGGCCGCGCTGAACGCCACCACGGCGGACCGGGGCGGCAGGCGGACCAGCTTCACGGGGCCGGCATGGGTCAGTTGCGACATGCGAGGCCGGGTCTCCACGCTGGCCTGCGGTACCAGCCTCTGCAGCAGCGGCCGGATCGTCTCGGCGCCCAGGAACATGGTCTCCACCAGGCCGCGCGCGTGCAGCAGCCGGTCGGTGAACACGTGGCCACGATCGGGGTCGGCGCAGAGCTGGATCTCGTCGACCGCGAGGAACTCCGCGTCACGGTCGAGCGGCATCGCCTCGACCGTGCAGGAGAACCAGCGTGCGCCGGGCGGGACGATCTTTTCCTCGCCGGTGATCAGCGCGACGTGGCGGGCGCCCTTCTGCGCCACCATGCGATCGTAGTTCTCGCGCGCGAGCAGGCGGAGCGGGAAGCCGATGATGCCGGAGGCATGTGCCAGCATCCGCTCGATGGCGAGATGCGTCTTGCCGGTATTCGTCGGACCGAGGACGGCTTTGACGCGCGGGGCGAAACCGGTATCGAAGCCGAACATGGCAGGATGTTTGGGTGTTGCGCCGCGGAATGCAAGCGGTTTGGGCGGGGGGCGGTGATAGCTCGTTAACCGGCGGCTGTTATCGGCGCGATGTGCCGACCGTGCTCCGCATCGAACGGTTCCGGTTCTACTTCTTCAGCTCCGATCGGCGGGAGCCACCTCATGTCCATGTCGATCGCGGAGGCGCCTCGGCCAAGATCTGGTTGGGCCGGGTCGCGGTGGCACGCAACGTCGGTTTCGCCGCTCAAGACCTTGGGGATATAGTTCGTCTGGTGCGCAGGCGACGCACCGAGCTTCTGGAGGCGTGGCATGTCCATTTCAACTGAGCCGCCGGTGGCCGACACCCGTGTCAGAACCGTTGCGCTGACCGAGCACGAGTTGGTGGTCGGGCTGATGGATGGTCGCACGATTTCCGTACCCCTTGCCTGGTATCCGCGTCTGAGCGAAGGCTCTCCTGACCAGCGCGCCCACTGGGAAATCTGTGGCGGCGGATACGGCATTCACTGGCCCGACCTTGACGAGGATCTCAGTACCGAGGGCATGCTGCACGGTGAACCCGTTCCCCGCCGAGCGGCTTAAACGTCAGCTGCCCCGACTGGCGCAAGCCCAGAGGCCCGGGACTCATTTCACTGCCCGCTCTGTACGCCGCCGCCGCTGCCCCGTCGCATTGAATCGCCGTCCGTTTCACCGCATATCGCGGCACGCAAGGAGGGTTGGCGATGAACGATGTGGTGGAAGAGAAGCATGATTTCGGCGCCGAGGTCGGGCGGCTGCTCGACCTTGTGGTGCATTCGCTCTATTCCGAGCGTGAGATATTCCTGCGGGAACTGGTGGCGAATGCCGCCGATGCGATGGACCGGCGCCGGTTCGAGTCGCTGACCGACAGCGCCCTGGCGCCTCCAGCCGAAGCCAAGGTGCGCATCGTGCCCGACAAGCAGTCGCGTACCCTGCTGATTGCCGACGACGGCATCGGCATGGGGCGGCAGGAGCTGATGGACAACCTGGGCACAATCGCCCGTTCCGGCACCCGCGCGTTCGACGCGGCGCTCGCATCGGCCAAACCCGAGGACCGCCCCAGTCTGATCGGCCAGTTCGGTGTCGGCTTCTATTCAGCCTTCATGGTGGCCGATCGGGTGGAGGTCACTTCACGCAAGCCGGGTTCCGAGGAGGCGTTCGTCTGGGCCTCGGACGGTGCGGGACAATTCACCATCGCGCCGGCGACGCGCGAGACGGCCGGGACCGATGTCGTGCTGCACATCAAGTCCGATGCGGAGGAGTTCCTCGATCCGATGCGGCTCGAGGCAATCGTGCGCAAATGGGCCGACCACGTCACGATGCCGATCACCATCGCCCGCGACGGCAAGGAACTGCCAGCCAACGAGGGCACCGCGCTGTGGCGCAAGCCGCGGGCGGAAGTTTCGGAGCAGTCATACAACGAGTTCTACCGCCACCTCGGCCTCTTGTTCGACACGCCCTGGGCCACGCTGCACTGGAAGGCTGAGGGCATGCTCGAGTTCTTCGCCCTGCTGTTCGTCCCTGGCATGAAACCGTTCGAACCGATCGAGGGTGATCGCGATTCGCATGTCCGGCTGCACGTGCGGCGAATGTTCATCACCGACAAGGCCGAGCTCCTGCCGTCCTGGCTGCGCTTCGTGCAGGGCGTGGTGGACACCGAGGACCTGCCGCTCAACGTTTCACGCGAGATGCTGCAGACGACGCCGGTGCTGGGACGGATCCGCAAGTCGCTGATCGGTCGCGTGCTGTCCGAGCTCAAAAACCGCACCAAGGAGGCCGACGACTACGGCAAATTCTGGGACAATTTTGGCCCGGTGCTGAAGGAGGGTGTATGGGAGGACTCCGAGCATCGCGCGGAGATCGCGCCGTTGCTGCGGTTCCGGTCCTCCTCGCAGGACGGCTGGACCTCGCTGCCCGACTACTTGACGCGCATGCAGGAGGGCCAGGATACGATCTATTACCTCGCTGGCGATAATTCCGACGCCTTGCGCGCGTCGCCGCAGCTCGAAGGCTTCCGCGCCAAGGGCATCGAGGTGCTGCTGCTCGCCGATCCGATCGACGCGTTCTGGCCGGACCGGCTGGACAGCTTCGAGGGCAAGCAGATCAAGAGCATCACCCAGGCATCGGCTGAATTTCACCAGGCTGCGGATCAACCGGACATCTCGCCGCTGCTGTCGGCGCTGAAGCAGGCGCTTGGGGATGGGGTTTCCGATGTCCGCTCAACCGGGCGCCTCACCGACAGCGCCGTGGTTCTGGCCGCCGGCGACAAGGGCCCGGATCTGCAGATGCAGCGGCTGATGCGGCGTGCCGGCCGAGCCATGCTGCCGGCTGCTCCGGTGCTTGAGGTCAATCCGCGGCACAAGCTGATCGAGGCCCTGGCGGGCAGGCTGGCCGATGAAACCCTGATCGCGGAAGCCGCCAGCACGCTGCTCGACCTCGCGCGCGTGCAGGAGGGCGACCTGCCGCGCGATCCGGCGCAATTTGCCCGACGGGTCACGTCTCTGCTTGGATCGTCGCTCGGTCCCGTAGGTACCGGTTACCCGTGAGGTAGCAAATGCTGGAGCAGACACTCGACTGCCTGGTGGACGCGGCGGACGCAACGCGGCCGCTGTATGCCGTGCGTCCGTCCGGACTTGCCGCCTTCCTCGACAGCCTACCGCAGGCGCAGGGCCGGTTTCTCCGCCAGCTTGAGTTCACCGCAGCAGCTCAGGAGCTGATGTTCCTGCCGGGCGACGATGGCGTGGTCGGCGCGGTGCTTGGCCTCGGCGAGGACAATTCGCCCGCGGCGTTCGGCAACCTGGCGTTCCGGCTGCCGGAGGGCATGCCGTGGCGACTGCAGCGGGGCGATTACGACCCAGGCGTCGCCACGCTCGGCTACTGCCTCGGCGCGTATCGCTATGCCGCGTTGAAGGCCGCCAAACGCGGCCCGGCGCGGCTGCTTGCTCCGGCCGACCAGGAACATAGCCGCTCGGCGGCGTCCGCAACCTGGATGGTGCGTGACCTCGTCAATACGCCCGCAAATCTGCTCGGACCCGTCGAGCTTGCTGATTTCGCGATATCCCTCGGTAAACGTTATGGTGCGGCCACCGAAATTGTCGGCGGTGACGCGCTCGACGAGGCATACCCCACCATCGCGGCGGTCGGCCGTGGATCGGCACGACCGGCGCGGGTCGCGATCTTCCGTTGGTCCGGCAGTACCGCCCACGCGGACGCGCCGCTCGTTTCGCTCTGCGGCAAGGGCGTCTGTTTCGATACCGGCGGGTATGATATCAAGCCATCGAGCGGCATGCTGCGGATGAAGAAGGACATGGGCGGCGCTGCCACAGTGCTGGGCCTCGCCAGATTGATTATGGAAGCGAATTTGCCGGTTCGCTTGGCGGTGCGTGTCGGTTGTGTGGAAAACTCGATTTCCGGCACCGCGATGAGGCCACTTGACGTGATCCGCACGCGCAATGGTATGACAGTGGAAATCGGCAACACCGACGCAGAGGGCCGTCTGGTGCTGTGCGACCTTTTGGCCGAAGCATGCGAGGAATCCCCGTCACTGCTGGTCGATTGCGCCACGCTGACGGGCGCCGCGCGGGTTGCACTCGGGCCGGACCTGCCGGCAATGTTCTGCAACGATGATGGCTGGGCGGAAACTTTGTTGCGTAATGGCCTTGCGCATCACGACCCGCTCTGGCGTCTGCCGCTCTGGGTCGCATACGATCGCTGGTTGGACAGTTCTGTTGCTGATCTTAACAATGTCTCCTCCAAACCGCATGCAGGAGCCATCACCGCTGCATTGTTCCTGCGACGATTTGTTACGCCGGGGGTTGCATGGGCGCATTTCGATCTGTATGCATGGAACGACCAGACAGCACCTGGCCACCCTGAGGGTGGCGAGGCATATGCTATGCGCGCGATTTATTCTGGCGTAGCGGAACGGTTGGCTGACGCACGGTCGGCTTGACGGGCTCTGGTCAAATAGCCGCGAGTGGGATGGAAATCGGTTCCGCAATGGGATTGACGTAGCATCGATCGGCGTCACTTGCCATATCCAGGGCCGCGATCCGTGGTCCGGGATGAGAAAGGACTATTCATGGCAACGAACCCATCCGCCGATCAAATGGTCGGTGTGCTCCGTGAGACTGTTGTCTCCCTCGTGCGACGCGATGGGCCGGATCTGTCGGCTCGCCAGTTGGGCGTGTTCCTGACCTGCTACCTACGCGACGGCGGACACACCGTTCGCGGCCTTGCGGCGGATCTGAACGTGTCAAAGCCGGCGATCACGCGGGCGCTCGATCGTCTGGGGGAACTCGATCTGGCGCGTCGCAAGGTGGACCCGCTCGACCGCCGCAGCGTTTTGGTGCAGCGCACCCTGAAAGGCGCGGCCTTCCTGCGCGATCTGCGCTCCATCATGGGTGAGGCAGCCATCATCGCGAAGCGCGCTCCGGCGATTCACGAGACATCCCAGCGTCGGGCCACGACAAGCGCCTGATCTCAGGCAACCGGCGCATCTGGTCCGGTGCGTCGGGGACCGTCGATGACTACGACCCACCGGAGGTGGCAATTTTGCGTGGCCGGCCGCCGCGCTTACCGTTTTCGCGTGAGGCCGTGGCCTTGGCGGGAGTGCGAGCCCGCACGCCAGAAGCGCCAAGCCGTGCTGCCATCCAGCGTTTGGAGCCTAGCACGCCTTCCAAAAGGGCTGGCACGTAGAGATCGGCATCGAGCTTCGGGAAATGGATGCCGAGGCCGAATGCCTGCACCTCGATTGCCTTGAGATCGTCGGTTGAGGCGTGCTGCAAGCCTTCCACATCGCGTGGCGCAAAGCCGATCTCAACCCCTGTCGTCAGCCGTACGATGACCCGGTTGCGCCCGGCGTCGTAATGCGCGCTCTCGGCCCGGAGGCCGAGCATATGCGACTCTCCGCGGGCCTTGGCCGCTTCAAACTGCTCCGTGGTCAGCTCAACCATGGAAACGCCTCCATGCGTCCATCAGTGTCCCTTGGTGGCCAGCAACCAACCGCAGGACCCGGCGGGCTTCGCGCTCATCACAGGCGATGGCCTTCCTGACCTCCGGCTCGATCAGATTGATCACAACCACCCATCCAGGCCCGAGAACGTGGACATGCGCGGGCGGATGATCGTTGGGCTAAATCACGACCTGCAAATCATCGATGCGCAGGACCGTGGGCACAGCCGATCCTATCAAAACCTAAGCGGTCAGGAAATCCCCTTCAGGCGATCCGGATGCCCTGGTGCGTTCGGTGACAAGCCAGGCCAAGACGGTGTGTGTCGCCGTGTGGCCATGGAGTTATCCCCAGCGCGTGACACCCGATTGGCGTGCGTGGCTGACGACGAAACCAAGCCAGCATAGCTGTGGCAGCAGGGTCAGAAACGGCACGAAAGGCTTGGCCGACACTGGCGCGGCGACGAACGCGATGGCGCATGCGCCGCCGAACACGGCAAATCCCCAGTACACCAGCGTCACGCCCACGGCCGGAACGCCCGAGCGTTGCGCCACCTGATAGAGGTGCCCGCGATGCGGCTCGGTCAGCGATTCGCCCGCGAGTGCACGGCGGATCAGCGTGAACGCGACGTCGAACAGCACTCCCGACAGCAACATCGGCACGATCAGGAACGACAGTTCGACACCGTCGAAGCGGCTGGCGACGACGGCCAGCACAGCCAGGATGAACCCGCAGAACTGGCTGCCCACGTCGCCCATGAAGATTCGTGCCCGGGGGAAGTTGAACGGCAGGAAGCCGGCGAGACCCGCGGCAAGGAGCAGAGCAGCAAAATACGCGAACCAGCCGCCGCTGAACGCCGCGATGCCGGCCAGAAAGCACGCGGCGATCAGCGCCACACCGCCTGCCAGTCCGTTCATGCCGTCGATGAAATTCATCGCATTTGTGGCAAACAGCAGCCAAAGAGCAGTGGCCGGTGCAGCCAGCCAACCGACATAGAGCGGGCCGACATAGGGAAGCCGATAATCCACCACGTAAATGCCGCTGCCCACCGCGACCAGGGCGGCAAGAACCTGTGCCGCAAGCTTCACGGTAAATTTCCAGTCGAAGAGATCGTCCAGGAACGCCACCACGGCGATCGCCACCGATGCCTCGATCACGCCGATGAAGTACTCATCGGCCAGGCGGGCGAATTCCGCGAAACGGTAGAGCACGGCGATGCCGACCAGGAACGCCACCACCACGCCGACACCGCCTCCTTTTGGCGTTTCCAGCGTATGCACCTTGCGCGGGTCCGGATGGTCCAGCACGCGAACGGCAATCATCAGACGCACCATGGCGGCGGACAGCAGCGCGAGCGCAGCGGCGAACGCCAGGTGGCGCAGCAGGGCGGCAAGAGTCATTCGGGCTCCTCACATGGAGGAGCCCGATAACAGCGAACCGTGGTCGGTGACCAGCCGTCACCGACCGCGCGGTCTTAGCGGACGAACCCCTGCAGTTCGTCCTTCGCCCAGGCGATCGCTTGCTTGATCGACTGACCGTCCAGCAGCCGCGCCACCATGCCCGGGGGCAGGCCGCGGTTCCAGATCTGCACCGCGATATCGGGCGGCGCAGACGAGCCAGGCACATAGTACTCCGAGCCGTGCCACGGCCGGGCCGGATAGTTATAGATCGTGCCCTTGGGTGGCTCGACCTCGGCCCAGACCTTCATGTCGTACATCGAGGTGAACGGCGGAATATCGTAGCCGGAGACCGGAGCAGCCAGTTGCTCGACCTGCTCGCGCTGCGACAGATACGCGATCAGCTCCCGCGCAGCGCTCTTGTTTTGCGCGAACGACCAGATGCCCCAGAAATACGGCCGGTGCGGCACCATGCGGCCTTTCGGTCCCAGAGGATTGGGGAACGTCCAGCAATCCGCCGCCACATCGGGTGCATCGCGCTTCGCCACGGCCCACGCCGATGGCGGATTCCAAATGTATGCCGCCTTGCCCGAGATCAGCGCCCGATTGTTCGAGGCGTCGTCCCATTGCGCCGAATCTGGCGGCATGAACTTCACCATCTTCTGGCAGTACTCCATGACCGCCATCACGTTGTCCGACTCGACGGTGATGTTGCCCTTGGCGTCCACGAGGTCAGCGCCGAACGCGCCGAAGGTCGCGCCCCATGTCTGGTTGGCGTCGGTACTGTCCCCCGCGCGGCAGCCGAAGCCGATCGGGAAGCCGGCCTTGAAACACGCCTCGGCCATTTTCAGCTGCGTGTCATAGGTCCAGTCCTTGCCCGCATCTGGGCTCGTTTCATGCGCGGGATACCAGGCCTGCACATCGATATTGGCCATCTTCTTGAGCAGGCTGATGCGGCCGCAGGGCGTCAGCGGAGCGGAGCCCCATCCCACCGGGACCGCCATCCAGTGTTTGTCGACCACGGCGAGATACTCATACGCCCGGCCCAGCTTGCCGTATTTGGCGATGAGGCTCTGCATGACATCGTCGACCGGATCGAGGCTGTCGGCGTATTGCTGCACCGTCCATTGATCGAAGGCGTAGATGTCGTGCCCGGTCTTCGCCTGGGCCTCGGCCGCCATGGTGAGATTGATCTTGCCGCCGACGCTCGAAATGAAATCGAGCTGCACGGCGACCTTGTTCTTGTCGGCCCATTCATCGACCAGCTTCTTCATCGCGGCGGACCCGGTCGGGACCCAATGGTCCCAGATCCCGAAGCTCAGCTTGCCGGCGGCGCCAGCGGTGCGGATGTGCACCAGCGGCAAGGCCGTCGCGGCGGCGCCCAATTTCAGCGCGGTACGGCGGGTGACACGGCTATTCGGTCGCATGGTCTACGCTCCCTCTGCGGCCGAAGCTTGTTTCGGCCATCCCTGTTGTTCCCGGACTATTGCGCGGCTTGGCGATGGCGCCAAAACCCTCGCAGCGGTCAGTATCAGCCTGAATCGCAGCCAACGCGATAGTGAATCTGCGCCTTTCGATCGTTCGGCCCACGGCCGGTCCGGGGGTATGACGGGTCCAGCCCACTGGGCTATAGGGGCGGCCATGCCTTCGCGCCCGATCATGCGAGTCGTCCTGAACATCACCCTGGACGGGGCGCTGGCGGCGCTGGCTGTACCGCTGGCCCGCGCGATCGCCGATCCGTCCGGCGACTGGTTGCATCCGCTGTGGCTGCCGGCCGCCGGAGCGGCAACTCTGCTGCTCTCGGGGTTGCCGTTTCGGCTGCCGTGGCAGTATTGGCGGTTTGCCGGCATCGGTGACCTGCTCGGCGTGGCCTATACCAGTTTGCTGGGTGCTGCCTTGTTCGCGGGCCTCGCCACGTTCGCTGGTGTGGGGTCCGCCAATCCTGCCTTCCCCGCGGTGTATGCGCTGACCCTGCTGGTACTGCTCGGTGCTCCCCGGGTCACCTACCGCCGCTTGCGCCAGCGGCAGGGCGGGAAACTCCCTGGTGCATATGCTGCCGATGTGCCCTCGGCGCTGCTGGTCGGCGCGTCCGAAGACCTGGATCTGTTTCTCCGCGCTCTGATCGGAGACCGGCGGCAGGCGCTACGGGTGGAGGGGCTGCTGGCCGTCGGCTCCCGCCAGACCGGGCGGCGCATCCATGGATACCCGTTCCTCGGCTCGATCGGGGATGCCGCGACAATCCTGGAACGCCTCGATGGAGAGGGCAGGCTGCCGGACATGCTTGTGGTGGCCACGCCGGACCTGTCCGGGCAGTCCTTGTCGGTCCTGGTGGAGCAGGCCGAACGCTATGGCATGCGTATCCGTCGCGCTCCGCGCCCGACCTCACTTGATACGTCCGCGCTGATTGACCAACCCCGCCAGCTCGAACTGCGGCCTATGGCGATCGAGGACCTGCTCAATCGTCCTCAGGTGCCGCTCGACCGCGAGGGCATGGCGCGGTTGATCCAGGGCAGGCGCGTCATCGTCACCGGCGCCGGCGGCACCATCGGCAGCGAACTGGCGCGCCAGGTGGCCGCACTTGGCCCCGAGCGGCTGATCGTGCTCGACAACGGCGAATACGCGCTTTGGCTGATCGATCTCGAACTCGCCGAGCGTCATCCGCACGTCGCCCGAGAGTCCCTTCTGGCCGACATCCGCGACGAAGCGCGTATCCGTGCGGTGTTCGAGCAGTGGCGGCCTGAACTGGTGTTTCACGCCGCGGCGCTGAAGCACGTGCCGATGGTCGAGGCCAACCCGCTGGAGGGGCTGCTGACCAATGTCGCAGGAACGCGCCATGTGGCAGATGCGGGCCGCAGCGTGGGCGCGCGTGCCATGGTGCTGATCTCCACCGACAAGGCGGTCAACCCGACCTCGGTGATGGGTGCGTCGAAGCGGCTGGCCGAGATGTATTGCCAGGCACTGGACATTTCCGCGCGCGCCTCGGGGCACGGCATGCGCTGCATCACCGTGCGCTTTGGCAATGTGCTGGGCAGCACCGGCTCGGTGGTGCCGCTGTTCCAGCGCCAGCTCGAGCGCGGCGGGCCGCTGACGGTGACGCATCCGGACATGCAGCGCTACTTCATGACGGTGCGCGAGGCCGTCGGCCTGGTGTTGCAGGCGAGCGTGGTCGGCTCGGGCGACGCCGCTCTGCCGTCCGGCGAGGAGGGCGGCATCTTCGTGCTCGACATGGGCAAACCGGTGAAGATCGTCGATCTGGCCCGCCAGATGATCCGGCTGGCCGGATTGACGCCGGAGCGGGATGTGGAAATCCGTTTTACCGGACTACGGCCGGGGGAGAAGCTGCATGAGGAGCTGTTCCACGGGAAGGAGCCGCCGGCACCGACCGGGTATCCTGGCCTGCTGATGGCGGCGCCCCGTACCGCCGATCCGGCCATCGTGGGGCGCGCCATCGACGAGATCGCCGCGGCTTCCCGAGGCGGCCAGGGTCGTCTCGCGCTGATGCTGCTCGGACGCCTCGTCACCGAATTCGAGCACAATGTCGAGGGACTGATGCCTGTGGTGAACCGCACATGACCGCGCGCCCTGCCGTGCCGTTCCTCGACCTGAAGGCGCAGCAGGTGCGCATCGCCGCGGAGCTGCGCCGGCGGTTGGATGCGGTTCTGGCGCATTGCCAGTTCATCCTCGGGCCCGAGGTGGCCGAACTGGAGACGGAACTTGCGAAGTTCTGCGGGGCGAAGCACTGCGTGGCGGTCAGTTCCGGCACCGATGCGATCCAGATCGCCTTCATGGCGGAGGGGATCGGGCGTGGCGATGCGGTGTTCCTGCCCGCCTTCACCTATACCGCGACTGCGGAGGTTCCACTGGTGCTCGGCGCGACGCCGGTATTCGTCGATGTCGATCCGCGCACGTTCCAGATCGACCCCGGGCATCTGGAACGCCGCATTGTCGAGGTGCGGCGGGACGGCAAGCTGCGTCCGCGTGCCCTGATCGGTGTCGATCTATTCGGCCAGCCGGCCGATTGGCCTGCGCTGAATGCCATCGCCGGACGCGAGGGGCTGTTCACGCTGGACGACCTGGCGCAGAGCTTCGGCTGCACGCTGCATGGCAGACCCCTCGGCGCCGCGGCGGATGCCACAGCCACCAGCTTCTTCCCGTCCAAGCCGTTCGGCGCCTATGGCGACGGGGGAGCGCTGATGACCGAAAGCGGCGAGCGAGCCGCGCTGTACCGCAGCCTGCGCACACATGGCGAAGGCACGACACGCTACGAGGTGCTGCGTACCGGCATGAATGGCCGGCTGGATTCGATCCAGGCGGCGGTGTTGCTGGCCAAGCTGACCGTTTTCGCGGACGAACTCGCGATCCGCGAACGCATCGCGCAGTACTACGATTCTCGCCTCGGCAATGCTGTGGTCATTCCGGCACGTGTGAGCGACAGCACGGGCGCATGGGCGATCTATTCGGTGCTGCTTCGCGATGCGGAGATGCGCGATCATGTGCAGTCGTCGCTGCGCGCGGACGGCGTTCCAAGCGCGATCTACTATCCTCGTCCATTGCATCTGCAGCCGGCCTATCGCGATCATCACGACGGCACAGGCTTGCCGGTGTCGGAGGATCTGGCGCAGCGGATTCTTGCCCTGCCGATCCATCCCGATCTGAGCGAGGCAGACATGGCGCATGTGTGCGACAGCATGCTTGCGGCGCTTTGCTGACGGCGCCGCACATTTCCCGCCACCCTGAACCTGCTGTAGCCTGCCGCGTCGCGTCCAGGAGATGCAGCGATGAACGATGCACCAACAATCGCCGAAGCCCCGCCAATGGATGGTACGGCCATCGCCGAACTGGCGGAGCAACTCAACCAGTTGCTACGCCTGCGGACGTTTGCGATCGGCATGAAGCTGTTCGAGGATCTCGATGAGATGGCGAACGTGCCCGGTCTGCGCCGGCCGCCACGGGGGAAAACGTTTTCGACATGCCAACTGGTGACGCAGGCGCGCATGGCCGGTTTCACGCTTGGCATCACCACGGAGAACATTCCCTCGTTCTCTTCCTGCTCGAGCGTGATCGGGCTCGACGCGCCGGGCGAGGTCTATACGTCGGGCCGCAAGATGGAGGGCGTCTGGTTCGAGAACCGCGAGGCCGCCGCCGCGCATCAGGCGGGAATGCCGCGCGTTGCGCCCGGGCGCTATCACGGGATGGTGGTATCGCCGCTGCGGTCGGCCCGGCTCGATCCACCGGACATCTGCCTGTTCTATGGCAATCCGGCGCAGATGATCCTGTTCATCAACGGGCTGCAATGGCGCAATTACAAGCGTTACGATTTTTCCATCACCGGCGAGAGCGCGTGTGCCGATAGTTGGGGCCATGCGCTGAAGATGCGCGAAGTTTCGCTGTCGATCCCGTGCTACGCCGAACGGCGCTACGGAGCGGTGGCGGACGACGAGATGCTGATGGCGTGTCCGCCGGCGGACCTGCAACAGGCGGTGACCGGGCTTCAGGGGCTGGCGAAGGCTGGGCTGCGTTATCCGATCATGCCATTTGGTCCGCAAGCGGAACCAGCCGAGGGTATGGCGAAGAGCTACGCCGGGAAAACGTAGGTGCGGCTTAGTGCGATTGCGACGATCGTTGTCTTTGGAACCAAGCCCTCGACCACTTGGTGACCGGAACCGCGATAGGGCAATTTTTGCAGTTGGTCCAAAAGCGTCATGGCGGGGCTTGTCCCGGCCATCGTGCGTCCGTGAGCGTGCCTTGTCGGGGAGGTGCAAGTCCACCCGAGGAGAACATGCCATCCTGAAGCCGGAGGCAACTGCGTGAACCGCAAGACGGCTGGCACAAGGCCGGCCATGACAACGTAGTGCTGACGGATGTGTCGCTCTCTCAAGGGCGGCTGATGTTACCGCGGTAGATCGAGATCGCGCGCTCCGAGGGTGCGTGCACGGATCTCTTCCTCCGGGGCGGCACGGCCGAAATCGGTGAACGCGCGCCTCACTGATTCGACCGTTGACCCGAACACCTGCTTGCGGTTCTCGCGCGCCCAGGTACTTGAGCCGACGATTTGAGTCAGCGACCCTTGGAAGTGCGGCATCACGTAACGGGCAAACAGCTCGAAGCTGCGCAGCGTTTGTTCACGATTGGCCCATTCGTGGGCGCGGAACAGGATGCCGCCGAAACCGCCCTGGCTGTATTCAAGCAGCCGCTTGATGCCCTTCACCACAGTGTCCGGTGAACCGACCAACGTGGTGCCCATCTTCACGCCGTCACGCAGCGGGTCGTCGGCTCGACCCGGCGGGCGACCGAGCGTGTCCTCGAAATAGGTCTGCGTCTCCACCCGCTCGCCCTTTTTCACCTCGAGCAGCGCCTGTTCATCATCCTCGGCGATATGCGCATTGACCACGACGCGCCAATTCTTGCGGTCCATCGTCTTGCCGTTTTTCGCCGCAGCCTCCTCGGCGATCTGCCACTGGCTGGCCAGCGCTTCCGGCCCGCCAGGCAGTCCGGCGCCGATCGACAGTACGCCCACGCCATGCGTCCCCGCGGCGATCATGCCGAACGGCGTGATTGTGCTGGCAACGGCGATCTCGAAATGCGGATCGGTGTACGGCGCCAGGTGTAGCCGCGCGTCGCGCATTTCGAACCAGTCGGTCTTCATGGTGACCGGCTCTTCGCATTTCAGCAGCCGCATGATGGCGTCCATCGCCTCCAGCATGCGCGGACGCTGCGTGCTGGGTTCGATGCCGAGCATGTAGGCGTCTGATGTCAGCGCGCCGGGGCCGCATCCCATCATCGCCCGGCCGCGTGTCATATGATCAAGCTGCACGAAGCGCTGCGCCACCATGAACGGATGGTGGTACGGCAAACTGGTGACGCCTGTGCCAAGGCGGATGTGCTTGGTACGTTCGGCTGCTGCGGCGATGATCAGCTCGGGAAGCGCAATCAACTCCCAGCCGGCGGAATGATGTTCGCCGATCCAGGCTTCATCATAACCGAGCCAATCCAGCCACTCGAGCAGCTCGACATCGCGGCTGATCGCCAGCGTCGGGTTTTCCCCGACACGATGGAATGGTGCCAGGAATATGCCGAACTTCATGCCGCGGTGTGCCATGCACCTGTTCTCCACGTCTCTCGTCGGCGGGTATCTAGCAACCTCCGGCGCCGGTAGCCAAGCCGGGCCACTCGTGGCAGCCTGAATGGCGATCTGGTTCTCGGGAGGAACGGAGCATGCGCCTGGAAGGCAAAGTGGCGATCGTGAGCGGTGCGGCCTCCGGTATGGGTGCGGCGACGGCGCGCCGATTTGCCAAGGAAGGCGCCAAGGTCGTGATTGCCGACATGCTGGAGGACGACGGCGGCAAAGTCGCTGCCGACATTACGCGCGCGAACGGCACGGCCGAATTCATGCGGCTGGATGTGACCAGTGAAGCGGACTGGAAGGCGGTGGTCGATGCCACCGTGCAGAAATACGGCAAGTTGGACATTCTGGTGAACAACGCCGGCATCAGCGGCAGCGCGGTGTCCGACATGCTGGACACTGACGCGTGGGACAAGCTGATGGCGGTGAATGCGCGCGGCGTGTTCCTGGGAACCAAATATGCCGTGCAGGCCATGAAACAGGCCGGTGGCGGTTCGATCATCAACCTGTCGTCGATCTCCGGCAACACCGGACAGACCATGACTCACATGGGCTACAATGCATCGAAGGGTGCGGTGCGCACGCTGACAAAATCCACCGCGGTGCAGTTCGGCCGCGACGGCATCCGCGCCAATTCGGTGCATCCGGGGCTGATGCCGCCGATGCGCACGTCCGGCGCAACCGCCGATCCGGCGGTGCGGGCGAAGATGCTGCAGTCCGTGCCGCTGCGCCGCGCGGGCGAAGTGGACGAGGTGGCGAATGCCATCCTTTTCCTCGCCTCGGACGAGGCGTCCTACATCACCGGCGCCGAACTTTATGTCGATGGCGGCTACCTCGCCACGTGAGCGTGGGAGATCATGCAATGTCGCTGAGCAAGCAGCAGATTCAGCAGTTCGACAAGGAAGGCTTCCTGTTCCTGCCGAAGCTTTTCTCGACCGAGGAGATTGCGGTCCTGCGCAGCGAGGCGGACGCGATCTTTCGCACCGATCGCAAGGAGATCTGGCGCGAGAAGTCCGGCTCGCCGCGCACTGCGTTCGCAGCCCACACCTACAACGAGGCATTCCGCCTGCTGGGAGCGCATCCGCGCATGATCCGGCCCGTCGAGGAAGTGTTCGGCGAACAACTTTACATGCATCAGTTCAAGATCAACGCGAAATCCGCGTTCGATGGTGAAGTGTGGCAGTGGCACCAGGACTACGGCACCTGGGCGCGCGACGACGGCATGCCGGCGCCGCGCGCGATGAATATTGCGGTGTTCGTCGATGAGGTGCTGCCGATCAACGGCCCGCTGATGCTGGTGCCGCGCAGCCACAAGGAGGGCGTGCTGCAGGCCGGCCATGACACATCCACCACGTCCTATCCGTTATGGACGCTCGACAATGCGACGGTCGAGCGGCTGGTCAGGCAGGGCGGCATCGTCACACCGACCGGCGCGCCGGGTGCGCTGCTGATGTTCCACGGCAATCTCGTGCATGGCTCGGCTGGTAACATCACGCCCTATCCGCGCAAGATCGTCTACCTGACGTTGAATGCCGTCTCGAACTACATTCGCACGCCGACGCGTCCGGATTGGATCGCGCATCGCGATTTCAGAGCGATCGAACCGGTGACGGACGATGCGCTGCTTTGCTATGCGCGCAGCCATCGGGCAGCGGCGGAATAATCGCCGCCTTGGATTCCCGCCGGAGATAGTGTCTAAGACAACCAATTTTGGAACGGCGCGACCGCTTGGCGTGCCATGGGAGAGACGCATGACCGTCAGGAAGTCGAGACATGTGGTGACGCGCCGACAGGCGCTGCTGGGGGCTGGCGCGCTTGCCGCCCCTTATATTGCCAAGGCAGCCGAACCGATCCGCATCGGCCTGCTGCTCGCCAAGACCGGGCAGATCGCGCCGCAGACCGAGTATCTGGCGCAAGGGACTTACCTCGCGCTGGAGGAACGCGGCAACAAGATCATGGGCCAGCCGGCGGAGTTGGTCTGGCTGGACGAGCCGTCGCCGCAGGGCGCCACGCAGAACATGCAGAAGCTGGTGCAGGAGAACAAGGTCTGCGCGATCCTCGGCGGGTCGCTGTCGTCCAATGCGCTGGCCGAGGAAGCGACCGCAGCACAACTGAAGATACCCTTTGTCTGCGACAACGCCGCGGCGACCGAGATCACCGGCAAGAACTGCAACCGTTACACGTTCCGGCTGAACACCCCGGTGCTGGTGCAATCGCGCATGCTTGCCCCGTTTGCGCTGACCTACGGCAAGAAGTGGTATTTCATCACTGCATCCTTCGCGTTCGGCCAGGATATACTGCGGTCCACGCGCGAGCTGCTGAAACAGGCGGGCGGAACGGAGGCGGGCATCGATGAGGTGCCGCTGAACACCCCCGACTTCAGCTCGTTCATTTTGAAGATCCGCCAGGCGCAGCCGGACGTCGTGCTGGGCGGACTGTCCGCGGGCGACCTGTCGACGTTCCTCAAGCAGTGGAACGAACTTGGCATGAAGGGAAAGATACCCTTCTGCGAGATCGCGATCGGAGACACCGACATCTGGGCGGTGGGCCCCGATGCTGCGAACGGCATTTTCACCAAGCTTTGGTGGTACAACAACCCGAACAACCCGCCGGAAGAAAAGGCGTTCGCCGAGGCCTACATGAAGAAGCACGGCAGGCCGGCCGCGGACAAGGCGTGGATGGGCTGGATCACCGCCAGGTCGCTGTTTGAATCGATCGAGCTGGCGAAGTCGACCGAACCGATGGCAATCATCGAAGGGCTCGAAAACTGGAAGTTCAGTGCGGGCAGCACGTCATACAGCTATCGCAAATGGGACCACCAGATGCTGCTGCGCAATCTGGTCGTGTCGGTGAAGCCGAAGATCACCGACAAGTGGGACTATTTCGACGTAAAGGCTGCGTTGCCGGAGAATCCCGCCGAACTGGAAAAGGTGTTCGGCAGCCAGGAAGAGATCGGTTGCAAGATGACGTGAGGGGACGCAGTCGCCTCACGTCATGGTCGGCGCAGGCCGACCATCCACGTCTTCTTGGGAGACCCGATTGCTCGACATCATATTATCCCAGGTGGCGAGCGGACTTGTGCTCGGCGGCCTTTACGTCCTGATCGCCATCGGCCTGTCCATCATCTTCGGCCTGCTCGGCATCGTGAACTTCGCGCACGGCGTGTTCTTCACGCTGGGCGCGTATTTCGCACTGACCCTGTACCAGACATTCGGCTGGCCCGCCGTCATTCTGGCGCCGCTCATCGTGGGCGGCGTCGGCGTGGTAGCGGAACGCGTGCTGATCCGCCGCCTCTACGACAAGGAACCGTTGCTCAGCCTGATCGTCACCTTCGCACTCGCATTGATGATCGAGGCGTCGGTCCGGCTGATCTGGGGCGGCATCGGCCAACCGTTCAGCCCGCCGCCGTTCCTGTCCGGATTTTTGATCTGGGGACCCATCCTGATCACCAAGTACCGGCTTGCCGTGCTGCTCACCACCGCTTCGGTCCTGATCGGCTTATGGGCGTTCCTCACCTACACGAAGTTCGGCCGCATCCTGCGCGCCGGCTCGCGCGATCCAGAGATGGTCGGGCTGCTCGGCATCAACCTGCCGCGCGTGCTCATGTGGGTGTTCGGCCTCGGCTGCGGAATCTCCGGCATCGCAGGCGTACTCGCCGCGCCGCTTTGGACGGTAACGCCATCAATGGCCACCAACGCGATCATGCCGGCGTTCGTCGTCGTGGCGATCGGTGGCCTCGGCTCGTTCGCCGGCGCGGTGATTGCCGGTTTGCTGGTCGGCGTGGTCATCGCCCTGACGATCCAGTTCAAACCCGAGGCCTCGGGCGCCGTGATGTATCTGTTCATGGCGCTGATGCTGCTGCTTCGACCGCGCGGTTTGCTCGGAGAACGCTGGGAACGATTTGAATGAGCACCCTCGTGCGGCATCCGGTGCTGTGGATCGTGCTCGTGCTGGCCGCGCTGACCGCGCTGTGGCAGGCGATCGGCGCGCCCATCAGTCTGATCACCCAGATCGCCATCTACATGTTGTATGGCGCCGGCGTGAACCTGCTGGTGGGATACACGGGCCTGGTGCCGTTCGGCGCCTCGGTGTTCTTCGGCTGCGCGACCTACGCTGTCGCGATTTCGATGCAACGTTTCATCGGCAACGAGATTGCCGCACTGGTCTTCGGCGTGGTCTTCTCGCTGATCCTCGCCTCGGTGATCGCGCTGATCATCCTGCGCCGGCGTGGCCTGTATTTCTCGTTGCTCACGCTGGCCTTTTCGCAGATCGCCTTCGAGGTCGCGTTCAAATGGACCGGTATGACCGGCGGCGAGAACGGCCTGCAGGGTGTGCCGCGCCCGTTGCTGGCCAACGACTGGACGTTCCACGCATTTGCCATCGCCACCGTCGCCCTCGGCATGGGCCTGCTCTGGCGGATCGCGCACGCCCCGTTCGGCCGCCTGCTCCAGGCACTGCGCGACAACGAACAGCGCGTGCGGAGTCTCGGCTACAACACGTTCCGCATCAAATTCGAAGCCTTCGTCATCATGGGCGGCGTTGTCGGCTATGCCGGCGGACTGCTCGCTCTCATGCTGCGCGGCGCCTATGCCGACAACCTGAGCTGGCAGCACGCCGGCGATTCGCTGTTGATGACGGTGATGGGCGGCGTGCACCACTTCCTCGGCCCGCTGTGGGGCGCGATCGCGTTCATCCTGCTCGAGGACCGCCTGTCCGCCATCACCGAAAGCTGGTGGCTGATCTTCGCGCCGATCGTCATGGTGTTCGCGCTCGCCTCGCCGGAAGGCATGCAGGGCCTCGTGTTCCGGCTGATCGGGCGCGACGACTGGACCCTCACGCGACGTGGCGTGCCACCGAGGCCGGCGCGCATCGAACCGTATCGCGGCGGCGGTCAGGCACATTTGGAAGCCGGCCGGCCGGTGCTGGAAGTGCGTGGCCTGCACAAGCGGTTTGGCTCGCTCGTGGTCGCGGCGGATGTGCATCTCGACGTGCAGCCGTTCCGCCTGCACAGCCTGATCGGACCGAACGGCGCGGGCAAGACGACATTCTTCAATATGCTCACCGGCCTGCTGCGCGCTGATGCCGGTGAGATCCGCTTCGACGGCCACATCATCACGCATCTGCCGATGCACCGGCGCATCCGCCTCGGCCTGAGCCGCTCGTTCCAGATCCTCAGCGTGTTCCGCAACCTGACGACATTTGAGAACGTGCGGGTTGCGGTGCAGGCGCAGAGCAAGCAGCAGAATTCGCTATGGCGCGACGCCTATCGGCTGACCGACATCAACGCACGGACCTGGTCGCTGCTGGCCGCCGTGGGGCTGGACGAACGCGCAGCCGAACCCTGCGCCAATCTCTCGCATGGCGAGCAGCGCCTGCTGGAGATTGCCATCGCGCTGGCCACGGACGCCAAGCTGCTGCTGCTGGACGAGCCACTGGCCGGGCTCGCCGAGGCTGACCGGGAAATTGTCGGCGCGCTGATCCGCCAGCTTGCCGTGACGCACGCGGTGCTGCTGATCGAGCATGACATCGATCGCGTGCTCGCGTTGTCGGACCGCATCACGGTGTTGCATCAGGGTCGCGTGATCGCCGATGGCAGGCCGGCCGAGGTGGCGAACAACCCGGACGTTGTGACCGCCTATATGGGCACCGCACGCGCCGGCGGACCGCTGCCGACCGTGCGCACCGAGGCGCCGCGCCCCGCCGCGACGAAGCCGATGCTTCAACTGGAACAGGTGCGCGCCGGCTATTCCGGCAGCCTGGTGCTGACCGATCTCGACCTCGTGGTGCGCGAAGGCGAAGCGGTGGCGCTGCTCGGCCGCAACGGCGTTGGCAAGACGACCATGCTGCGTGCGATCACCGGCACGGTGCACAAGAGCGCCGGGCGAATCATCATGGATGCCACGGACATCACCCACGCGCGGCCGCACGAGATCAACCGGCTCGGCATTTCCATCGTGCCGGAAGGACGCCGGCTGTTCCCAAATTTGAACGTGATGGAGAACCTCCAGATCGCCGCCCGTCCCGGCGGCGCCTCGTTCGACGAGATTTTTGACCTTTTCCCCAAGCTACGCATCCTGCAGCGCTCGCGAGCGGAAAGTCTGTCGGGCGGCGAGCGCCAGATGCTCGCTATCGCGAGGGCGCTGACCGTGCCAAGCCGGCTCATTCTGCTGGATGAGCCGTTCGAAGGGCTCGCGCCGGCGATCGTGCAGGAGGTGATGGACACGCTGGTGCGGCTGCGTGGGCGCGTCGCGATGATCATTGTCGAGCACCACGCGGAAACGGTGCTCCCGATCGCCGATCGCGCCTACGTGCTGGTGAACGGCCAGGTTGCCTACGAGGGCGGCGCCAAAGCACTGGAAGCCGACGCCGCATTGCAGGCGCGTTTGCTCGGCCTGGTGCAGCAGGAACTGACGGCGGCATAGTAACGCCGCCGTCGTCGTCGCTACTGGAACAGCTTCAGCGCGTTCAGCACGGTCTGCATCACACCCCAGGCGAGCGGGATGCCGACAAAGCCCCAGGCAAGGGCCAACTCCAACGCGGTGGTGCGCTTGGTCATGGTCTGTTTCCCTTCAGTCCGCCATGCCCCTGGCGTGGGCTTCGTCAAGTTTCATGTGATGCCGTTCGTGCACCTCCTTGATAAAGAGGTTGCAGAAGAACCCGACCACCAGCAGGGCCGCCATGACATACATGGTGATGTTGTAGGCAGCGGCCTTCGCCACGCCGTGCTCGACATTGTATTGGCGGATGTAGTTGACCAGCACCGGCCCGAAGATCCCCGCCATCGACCAGGCGGTGAGCAGCAGGCCGTGGATCGCGCCGACATAGCGGGTGCCGAACATGTCGCGCAGATAGGCAGGCACCGTGGCGAAGCCGCCGCCATACATGCTCATTATGATGCAGAAGCACAGCACGAACATCGCGACGCTGCCCAGTGATCCGGTCTGGGGCACCGTGGAATACAGCAGCACGCCGAGAAAGAAGAACACGAAGTAGGTGTTCTTGCGTCCGATATAGTCCGACACCGAGGCCCAGAAGAACCGCCCGCCCATGTTGAACAGGCTCATGAGCCCGACAAAGCCGGCTGCCGCGGTCACCGTGACCTTGCCCGGGAACATTTCCTGGCTCATCGCCGATGCCTGGCCGAGCACGCCGATGCCGGCCGTCACGTTCAGGCAGAGCACCCACCAGATCAGCCAGAACTGCGGCGTCTTCAGTGCCTGATAGACAAACACGTTCTGCGTCGTGATGAGCTTCTTGGGCTGCTCGGGTGCGACGTAGCCGGCGGGCGCCCAGCCCTCCGGCGGCAGGCGCACCAGCGCCGCGCCGACCATCATGAAAAAGAAATAGATCGCGCCGAGCACGATGAAGGTCTCGGCAACGCCGACATGGGTGGGCGTGGAGAACTGCTGCATCAGCCAAACGGACAGCGGTGAGGCAATGAAGGCGGCACCGCCGAACCCCATGATCGCCATGCCGGTCGCCATGCCCGGCCGGTCAGGGAACCATTTGATCAGCGTCGAAACCGGTGAGATGTAGCCGATGCCCAGCCCGCACCCGCCGAGCACGCCGTATCCGAGATAGACCAGCCAGATGTTGTGGACGTAAACCCCGAACGCAGAGACCATGAAGCCGCCGGACCAGCACAGCGCGGCGGCGAACATCGCACGGCGCGGGCCACCTTCCTCGACCCATCGTCCGAGCAGCGCCGCGGAGAGGCCGAGAAAGAAGATCGCGATGCTGAAGATCCAGCCGAGATCCGTCAGCTTCCAGTCATCAGGCGCGGACTGCGTGATGCCGATCAACTTGGACATCGGCAGGTTGAACACACTGAACGCGTAGGCCTGTCCGATGCACAGATGCACGCAGAGTGCCGCCGGCGGTACCATCCATCGGCTGTAGCCGACGTCCGCGACCGACCGGTCACGGTGCAGGATACCGGACAGACCAGGACTGCCCCGCCCCGGGAAGGCTGTAGTACTCATGGATCGCTCCCAGAATGATTGTTGGTTTTTTCTTAGCAAATTCCCAGGACTTTGCCTAGGTAGATTCAACCACGACTTGACTCGCGTAGGTGCTCGATTGCTTCGCGTGCAGCGGGATCTAGCTGCACAGCCTGAAGATGTGCAAGTATCTCGCTGCGCATCCTGGGGTCCCAGAACTTCTGGATGTGGTCGGCGATGGCAGCAACCGCCTTGTCGTGCGGCTGGTGCGCGAAGAATTTGCCTATCTGGTTGGCCATGTAGGCAAGCTTGTCAGGCGACATTTTGGACCTGTTGTGCGGCGATGCGTTCCGGATGGGTGAAAACCTCGAAGCCATCGGCGCGCGCGATGCCGATCAGAGTGATGCCGGCAGCGTCCGCCAGACGCACGGCCAGAGCCGTTGGCGCGGAGACCGCGACGACCACCGGCGCACCGAGCATCGCCGACTTCTGCACCATCTCCACCGAGATCCGGCTCGACAGCAGCAGCAATCCCTCGGCCACGATAGCGCGGTCCCCGGCCAGTGCGCCGGCGAGCTTGTCGAGGGCGTTGTGGCGGCCGACATCCTCGCGCAGTGCGACTAGGCCGCGCGCAGGATGCCAGAACGCCGCGGCGTGGACGGCGTGGGTTTGCTGATTGAATTTCTGCGCTGCGGGCAGTGCGGACATCGCGGTGTGGATCGAAGCGGCGTCGAAGCCGACCGCCGAGGTGACGCGCGGCGGCGTGCGCACTGCATCGTCGAGACTTTCAAGTCCGCACAGTCCACAGCCGCTGGGTCCGGCGAGGCGACGCTGGCGGACGGCAATCCTGTCGGCCCGCTGTGGGGCGAGCCACATGCGCAGCTCGATACCCTGCTCTGTTGCAACGACGTCGAGTTCTTCGATTTCGTCAGCCGTTTGCACGATGCCTTCGGTCAGGCTGAAGCCGATGGCGAAGTCTTCCAGGTTGGCCGGCGTTGCGAGCATGACGGCATAGGCCGTGCGGTTATAGCTGAATGCTACCGGCGTCTCTTCGGGGATCGCACGTGCGCTGTACGTTACGTCATTGCCGTGGAAGGCGGCGCGCGCAACGCTGCGGACCGGAGGCGGGATCATCGGGGGTTGGCCCCACCGGCATCAGGATAAGCGCTGACCGAAAGCCACCAATTCTCCCCCTCCCCTTGCGGGAGGGGGTTGGGGGGAGGGGCCGCGCGGGTACACGGAAGGGTGGTCGCACAAATACCAAGTTTGACTTCGTGCCGCCTCACCCCGCCCCCCAACACCCTCCCCAAAGGGGAGGGGGAGGATTTTTCCGTCGCCCGCCATGACGGATCAGTAAGCGGCATCACTTTGCCGGCACGGCCTCGACCCGGCGGCTACGCTGCGTCAGTTCGCGATACTCTTCCTGCCACTCGCTCGGGCCATTCGATGGCGTCACCTGGACCGCCGTCACCTTGTACTCGGGGCAGTTCGTCGCCCAGTCCGAATAATCGCTGGTGACGACGTTCGCCTGCGTCGCCGGATGATGGAACGTCGTGTAGACCACGCCCGGCGCAACTCGGTCGGTGATCTTGGCGCGCAACGTCGTCTCGCCCGAGCGTGACGCCAGCCGCGCCAGATCGCCATCGCGGATGCCGCGCTGTTCAGCATCGTGCGGGTGGATCTCCAGCACGTCCTCGTGGTGCCACACGACGTTCTCGGTGCGACGGGTCTGCGCGCCGACGTTGTACTGGCTCAGGATACGTCCCGTGGTCAGCAGCAGCGGGAAGCGCGGCCCGGTCCGCTCGTCCGTCGGCACATATTCGGTGACGACGAAATTGCCCATGCCGCGCACAAAGGTTCCGATGTGCATCGTCGGCGTGCCGTCTGGGGCGTTCTCGTTGCACGGCCACTGCACCGAACCCTTGGCCAGTTTCTCGAACGACACGCCGGCGAAGGTCGGCGTGGTGCGCGCGATCTCGTCCATGATCTGCGATGGATGCGTGTAGTTCCAGTCCGCGCCCATCGCGCGCGCGATCGCCTGCGTCGCCTCCCAGTCCGCCAGGCCGGCACGCGGCGCCATCACCTTGCGGATCAGGTTGATGCGGCGTTCGGCGTTGATGAACGTGCCGTCCTTCTCGAGGAACGTGGAGCCGGGCAGGAACACGTGCGCGTAGTTCGCCGTCTCGTTCAGGAACAGGTCGTGCACAACGACGAATTCCATCGCCGCGAGACCCTCGGTGATATGCTGCGTGTCCGGATCGGATTGCGCGATATCTTCGCCCTGGATGTAGATACCACGGAACGAGCCATCGACCGCGGCGTCAATCATGTTCGGGATGCGCAACCCAGGCTCCGGATCCAGTGTCATGCCCCATTCGCGCTCATAGATCGCGCGAACGGCAGGGTTGGAGATGTGGCGGTAGCCAGGCAGCTCATGCGGGAAGGAGCCCATATCGCAGCTCCCCTGCACGTTGTTCTGCCCACGCAAGGGATTCACGCCGACACCCAACCGGCCGATATTGCCAGTCGCCATCGCGAGATTCGCCAGCGCCATCACCGCGGTGGTGCCCTGACTGTGCTCGGTCACGCCCAGCCCGTAGTAGATCGCGCCGTTGCGCGCGGTGGCATAAAGCCGCGCCGCCGCACGGATCGTCGCGGCCGGGACGCCGCTGACCTTCTCCACCGCCTCCGGGCTGTTGCGTTCCTCGGCGACAAAATGCGCCCAGTCCTGGAACGCCTCCCAGTCGCACCGTTCCCGCACAAAATCCTCGTCCACCAGCGCCTCGGTGACGATCACGTGCGCCAGTGACGTCAGCACCGCCACATTGGTGCCGGGCTGCAATGCGAGGTGATGTGCCGCCTCGACATGCGGCATGCGCACCATGTCGATGCGGCGAGGATCGACAACGATCAGCTTCGCCCCCTGGCGCAGCCGCTTCTTCATGCGCGAGGCGAACACCGGATGACCGTCGGTCGGATTGGCGCCGACCAGCAGCATGACATCGGCCTGCTCGACCGAGTCGAAATTCTGCGTGCCTGCGGACGTGCCGAAGGTGGTGCTCAGGCCGTAGCCGGTCGGCGAGTGGCAGACGCGTGCGCAGGTATCGGTGTTGTTGTTGACGAACACCTGGCGCGCGAGCTTCTGGACCAGATAGGTCTCTTCATCGGTGCAGCGCGACGACGTGATGACGCCGATGGCATTCTTGCCGGCTTCCGTCTGGATGCGCCTGAACTCGGATGCGACGCGGCCGATCGCATCCTCCCAGCTCACCTCGTGCCATGGGTCGGTGATCTTCTCGCGCATCATCGGCTTCAGGATGCGATCGGGATGCGAGGCATAGCCCCAGGCGAAGCGGCCCTTCACGCAGGAATGCCCGTGGTTCGCCCTGCCGTCCTTCCACGGCACCATGCGGATCACTGTGTCGCCCTGCATCTCGGCCTTGAAGTTGCAGCCGACGCCGCAATAGGCGCAGGTGGTGATGACGGAATGCTCCGGCTGGCCAAGTTCGATCACCGATTTCTCGAGCAACGATCCGGTCGGGCAGGCCTGCACGCAGGCGCCGCAGGAGACGCATTCCGAGGTGAGGAAATTTTCGCCCGCACCCGCCGCGACCTTGGATTCAAAGCCGCGACCCTCGATGGTGAGGGCAAACGTGTTCTGCACCTCCTCGCACGCGCGCACGCAGCGCGAGCAGACGATGCAGCGCGCCGGATCAAACTGGAAATACGGATTTGACGCGTCGACTTCCGAGTGCAGGTGATTGACGCCGTTCTGGCCATAGCGGATCTGGCGCACGCCGATCAACCCGGCCATCTCCTGGAATTCGCTGTTGCCGGCGACCGGCGAGGTCATGCCGTCCAGCGGATGATCGGTCAGGTACAGTTCCATCACCCCGCGGCGCACGCGGCGCACGCGCT
>DATMND010000354.1:0-30832 GCA_035569235.1 Acetobacteraceae bacterium
CGGAGCTTGAACTCTCGCGGCCACCGCGTCTTCGGCTTGGGTTTGCTTTTGGTCCTCGACACACTCGTTCTCCTCGCCAAACAGTGTGTCTTATTTCCGTGTCTCAGTTCAGGGGTTCACTCCAGCAGATTAAGCCACAGATTACACGGAATGGAAAATGTTGGGTGCTCCGCGCGCTACCAACGCCCGGCACCGCGCGAAGCGCATAAATTCCGTTCCGTGTAATCCGTGGTTTTGCTTCTTCTCCGTGTAATCCGTGTTAGTCTTGCTTGCTTTCTATCCTGAACCTCGCCCGAAATTCACCGGCGCCAGCGTCATCGTGTCGTTGCCGGAGATGTCGATCACCGCGCCGCTGATAGGCATGCTCGGCGGTCGTCAGCTCCACGTCGCGGCACTGACACGCGCGTAATCTCTGCCATTCATTCTCGAAAATGCAGCCGCCGGTCCGGCCGGCCTACTTTTCTCATGGCTTCATCCGTCAGCGCATGATCAGCCCTCGCCGGGATCGGCAACCAGCCCGGCCGCCATGATCCCGGCAACGGCTGCGGCCTCGTCGTTGTCGGAGTTGTCACCGGAGATCCCGACTGCACCGATAATATCGCGCTCGACGCCGCGGATCAGCACGCCACCCGGCACAGGGATCAGCGCACCGCCGACCGCATGGGTTACCGCAGCGATAAAATGCGGCGATGCAGCGGCACGCTTGGCCAGCGCGCGCGAGCCGATGCCGAACGACAGTGCGCCATGCGCCTTCCCTTGGGCGATCTCGTAGCGGCGCAGGCTGGTGCCGTCCTGCGCGGCGAACGCCTTCAGCACGCCGCGTGCATCCAACACGGCGACTGCGAGGGGTTGGAGTTTGTGGTCGGTCCCGTGTTGGAGCGAAGTGGCGATGATGGTCTGCGCCTGTTCGAGCGTAAGCTGGGGCATGTTCGGGTGTCCTCCAGTGCGGCGGCAGCATGACGCGACGGCTATACCTTGACGAGGGCGCCGGCAGAGCGCCAGGCGGTCATGCTGGGTCGATCAGCATCAGCACGGCCGGGTGGTACTTTTCCGCGTTCCCGGCCTGCACCGACGCCTTGAGACGCTGCATGGTGAGTTCGGCCCCGGGCACCGCAAGGTCGGAGGCTGCGGCCATCTCCAGCGCATAGGACAGGTCCTTGATCGCGTACCGCGTCGAGAAGGCCCGCTCCGGGAAGTCACGCGGCAACATCGACTTCATCCCGTGGCTGCGCAGGACGAAGCTATCGCCGGAGCCCTTGGCAATAGTCGGCAGCAGTACCTCGGGCGATACGCCGTTACGTCGGCCGATCGCGATCGCCTCGGCCAGCGCTGCAGTATTTTGAAAAACCAGCATGTTGTTCAGGATCTTGACCACCTGACCGCAGCCGATCGGGCCGCAATGCGTGACGTCGGTGCCCATCGTGTCCAGAATTGGTCGGATATGGGCGAACACAGTGTCCGACGCGCCCACCATGATCGAAAGCTCCCCACTGGCGGCAGCCTCGCGGGTACGGGCCACGGGTGCATCGGCGTAGCCGATCCCGCGCGCTGCCAGCCTCGCGCCGATCTCGCGAGTGAGCGGCGCTGACGAGGTGGAGGTGTCGACCACGCACTGCCCCGCCTGCAGGTGAGGCTCCAGTTCGGCTATCACCGACGCCACCGCCTTGCCATCCGGCAGAGACAGCAGGATCAGATCGCAGCGCGAGGCGATATCAACGGGTTGCGCCGCCGCCACGCCATCGGCCGCAAGTCTGTCGAGCGGCTCCTTGCGCAGATCATGTGCCAGCACCGGACGGCTGGATCGGCGGGCGAGATGGCCGCACATCGGTTCGCCCATAACGCCGAGTCCGATGAAGCCAAGCGTAGAAATCGGTCGTAGATGACTGTTTTTATCGGACATTCTTGGCCCTCCCGTCGCTGGGCCGAACAGTCTAGACTGGGGCCTCGACAATCGGGAGTGGGCCATGTTCGCAGCCGTGCGGGGGACGCGGATATATTTCGACGTGGAAGGCATGGGTCTGGTGCCGGACGGGTCCGTGATGCGCGAGCGACCGGCGGCGATGCTCATCCATGGCGGACCAGGCAGCGACCACAGCGGGTTCAAGCCGTCGTTCAGCCCGCTCGCCGCTCGCATGCAGCTGGTCTATTTCGATCATCGCGGTCAGGGCCGGTCCGGCGCCGCCAACCCCTCAACCTATACGCTCGACGAGAACGTCGAGGACATGGAAGCGCTCCGCCACCACCTCGGCTTGGGGCCGATCGTCTCGATCGGCACATCATACGGTGGCATGGTGGCAATGGCGCATGCCGCGCGCTACCCCGACGCGGTGTCGCATCTGATCCTCATCGTCACCGCCGCGCATGCCGGCTTCATCCCTCGCGCCCAGGCAATCGTCCGCGAACGCGGGACGGCGGAGCAGCAGGCGGTCTGCGAGACGCTATGGACGGGTGCGTTCCGCTCGGTCGAGGAGATGCGGCATTACTACGCCGTGATGGGGCCGATGTATGCGCAACAGCACGATCCGGCGGGCGGAACGGCGGCTCGGGGGCGAGCGATCTATTCGCCCGAGGCGCTCAACCGTGCCTTCCGACCTGACGGATTCCTGCGGCATTTCGATCTCCGGCCCGAACTTGGCCGGATCACGGCGCCGACGCTGATCATGGCCGGACGTCATGACTGGATCTGTCCGGTGGAGTTCTCTGAGGAAATCCATCGCCTCATCCCCGGATCGGACCTTCGCGTGTTCGAGCGCAGCAGCCACTCGATCCGCGCCGACGAGCCGGAGGCCATGACGGATGCGATCCTGGGGTTTGTGGTGTATCGGACCTAGCTGCTCCCTGAACTTGCATGATTCCACAGCAGCATCACTGAGTGCGCGATTCTGGTCAGCCCCGAAAATCCGGATGACTCTCGTCCCGTTGGCGTCCCGTTGCCATTGTCGCATGTGGTCGTTATGAGCAACGCATGGATGATGATGCATTGATTTTATTGGCTTCATCGCTTGCACTGGAAGCAGGTGCCGCAATTCTCGCGGTGCGCAAGCGCGGCTTCGACGTCGTGCGCAAGGAAGACCGCTCGCCGGTGACCGAGGCTGATCATGCAGCCGAAGCGATCATCGTTGCGGGCCTTCGCAAGGCCGCGCCAGGCATCCCGGTGATCGCCGAGGAGGAAGTGGCCGGCGGTCGCATCACGGCGCCATGTCCGGAATATTGGTTGGTGGATCCGCTGGACGGCACGCGCGAATTTGCCGCCGGCAACGACGAGTTCGCAGTGAATATCGGCCTGGTGCGTGATGGCGCTCCAGCGCTGGGCGTGGTGGCAATTCCCGCCGCAGGCGAACTGTTCGGCGGCATTGTCGGGCGCGGCGCGTGGAAGCGTGTGGGATCGCGTGAATCAACGGTAAGCGCGCGGATTCCACCGGACGAGGGACTGACGGTGCTGGCCAGCCGTTACCATGGCAGCAGTACGCGGCTGGATGATTTCCTGCGCGGCAGGCGCGTGGCGAAGTTGATCAATTTCGGGTCGAGCGTGAAGTTCTGCCGGCTGGCGGAAGGGATCGCCGATCTGTATCCACGCTTCGGCCGCACCATGGAATGGGACACCTGCGCACCACAGGCGGTGCTGGAGGCTGCGGGAGGCACGGTGCGCACATTCGAAGGCGAGCCGCTGCGCTATAGCAAACCGGGCTGGGAGAATCCGCACTTCGTGTGCACCGGAAGGCTGCCGGCCGCCGAAACCTGATCGATCACCGCCCGGCAGCGAGCCGCCGCTCCATACTGCGGCCATAGGCCGACATCGCATAGCAGCAGACGAAGAACACCAGTGCGGAGAATACGTAGCCCTCCTTCGCAAAGCCGAGCCAGGCCGGATCCTTTAACGCCTGCTCCACCGAGCCCAGCAGATCGAACAGGCCGATGATCGTCACCAGCGTGGTATCCTTGAACAGATCGACCACGATGTTGATGATTCCCGGCAGTACAATGCGCAGCGCCTGCGGCAACACGATGAAGGCCTGTACGTGCCACCAATGCAGGCCCAGTGAGGCCGCCGCCTCCTCCTGCCCGGGTTCGACGCCTTGCAGGCCGCCGCGCACCACTTCTGCCATGTACGCGGCATTGAACAGGACCAGCGCGACCATCGCGCGCACCAGCCGATCGACCGATACGCCCTGCGGCAGGAACAGCGGCAGCAGCACCGCCGACATGAACAGCACGGTCAGCAGCGGCACACCGCGCCACAGCTCTATGTAACAGACCGACAGGGTGCGTACCACCGGCAACTGCGATCGCCGGCCGAACGCGAGCAGGATGCCCAGCGGCAGCGATCCCGCCACGGTGACAAAGGAAATCAGCACGCCGAGCATCAATCCGCCCCATAGATTGGTGTCGACGAAAACCAGACCCAGGAAACCGCCTGACAGCAGCCAGGTCACAAGAGCCGGAAACACGGTGAACAGCAGGATGACAAACGGCACGCGATGCCGGGTCTGTTCGCGCAGCACCGGAACGCAGAAGGCGACAAGCAGGGCGAATGCCAGATTGACGCGCCAGTACTCGCTGGCCGGGTACCGGCCGTAGATGAACAGCGGCAGGCGCATTCGGATGAAGGTCCAGCACGCACCATCGCCGGTGCAGGCTGCCCTGGTCACGCCGGAGATCGTCGCATGCGTCACCGCCCAGCGCAGGAACGGCGGCACGATCAGCATGGCGAACGCCAGCACCACCAGTGACAGCAGCGTGTTGAACAGCGAACCGAACAGGTTGCGCTTCAGCCATTCGAGGGCGCGCGCACCGGGGGTGCCGGGGGCAAAACTGCGCTGCAGCGGCAGGCGCTGTTCGGCTGTGGCGCCGCTCATCGCCCCACCAGCGCGACGCGTCGATTGTACCAATTCATCAGCGCCGACGTCGCAAGATTGATCGAGAGGAAGATCGCCATCAGGATCACCATCGACTCGGTCTCGCGCGCGGTCTGCTGGAGCACGGTGCCGGCGAAGATCTGGAACAGCTCGGGATAGGCGACCGCAGCGCCAAGCGAGCTCGACTTGATGATATTGAGATACTGACTGGTCATCGGCGGGATCATCACCCGCAGCGCCTGCGGCAGAATGATCTTGGACAGCACCTGGCGCGGTTTCAGCCCTAGGCTGAGCGCTGCCTCACGCTGACCGAGATGCACTGAGAGAATGGCCGCGCGCACGATCTCGGCGATGAACGCGGCCCCGTAGATGCTGAGACCGGCCCACAATGCAACCAGCTCGGGCACGACCTGCACGCCACCCGCTATGTTGAAGCCGCGTGGCTCCGGCCAGTCCAGGTGATCGATGCCGGCCGCAAAACACACCGCGGCCACGGGCAGCAGCGACAGCGATCTGGCGCCCAGCGGAAGGTCGCGAGTGCGGAGCCGCCAGGCAAAGGGCACCGCCAGAACCATGACCAGCGCAAGCGGCCACAGGATGTCCGCCCTGTCGTTCGCGGCGAAGGCCGGCAGGAAGAAGCCACGGACATTGAGCAGCGCGCCGCCGGGGAGGGAGATGCTCTGCCGCGGGCCAGGCAAGGTCTGCAGCACGGCGACGTACCAGAAGATGATCTGCACGAGCTGCGGCGTGTTGCGGACCAGCTCGATGAACCCCAGCGCAATGTTGCGCACCAGCCAGTTGGCGGAAAGCCGCATGATGCCGACGAGCAGTCCGAGCAGCGTGGCCGCGACGATGCTCATCGCCGAGACCAGCAGCGTGTTCAGCACACACACCAGCAGCGCACGCGCGTAGGTGTCGCCGACGCTCCAGGGGATCAGGCGGAACGGGATGTCGAAGTTGCTGCTCTCGGCCAGAAAGCCGAAGCCGAAGCCGGTATGGCGGCGCGACATGTTGGTCGCGGCCATCGAGCCCAGATAGCAGATCAGGGCGACCAGCGCCGCGAGCAGCACCCATTGCGCTGCGCGTGCGCGTGGCGACGGTCGCCTGACCACGTCAGCCGGTCAATGCCAGGTCGGCATCGTCATCAGGCCGCCCTTCGAATAGAGGTTGTTCATGCCGCGCGGCAGCCCGAGTCCGCCCTTGTCGCCGAACGTGACATCGTAGACATCGCCGTAGCTGCCGATGTCCTTGGTGATGCGATACGCCCACTCATTATCAACGCCGAGCAGCTTGCCGAAGTCACTTTCCAGCCCCAGGAAGCGGCGCGTCTCGGGATCCTTCGAGGTCTGCTTCAACTGATCGATGTTGGTCTTGTCGATCCCCAGCACCTCGGCCTCCAGCATCGCGTAGTGTACCCACTTCACGAGACGCGTCCAGGCGTCGTCGCCCTGGCGCGTGAACGAGCCCAGCGGCTGCAGGCCGCCGATCGTCTCGGGCAGGAAGACCCAGTCATTCGGCTGCTTCATGGTGGAACGCGCCGCGGCAACCGAACCGCCGTCATCGGTATAGCCGTCACAGCGCCCGGCATCGGCGGCGGCGAACGCCTCCTCCGGTTTGTCGAACAGCAGCGTGTTGATCTTGACGCCGTTCGCCCGATTGAAGTCGGCGATGTTGGTCTCCAGCGTGGTGCCGGTCAGCAGGCAGATGGTGGCACCGTTCAGGTCCTTGGTGTGCGCCACGCCCAGGCTCTTCTTCACCATAAAGGTCTGGCCCGTATAGAAGTTGTCGGCCGGCTCATCGAGGCCAAGCTGCGTGTTGCGGATGAAGGTGTGCTCGGAGTCACGGATCAGTACATCGATCTCGCCCGATTGCAGCACGGAGAAGCGCACCTTTGAGGTCGTGCCGATGTACTTCACCTTGTCCGGCGAACCCAGCACCGCGTCGGCGATGGCGCGGCAGTAGGCGACGTCGAGCCCCTGCCATGCGCCCTTGGAATCCTGGAACGCGTAACCGGGAATCCCGGTGTCGATGCCGCAGACGAGCTGTCCACGCTTCTTCACCGCATCCATTGTGGCGCTCTTGACGTCGCCCTGCGCGGCAGCGATGCCGGTACAGGCGAGCAGGCAGGCGAAGGCGAGGCAGCATGCGGCCGCGCCGGCGCGTAACCGTTTCATCATTCGTTCCCCCAGATGATTGCCATCGACCCCCAGCTTAGGCCAATTCCGCAGATGCGAGATAGCCCGGCGGGATCGCTCAACGGGATCGCCTTGGCGCACTCGCCGCTCGCGCGGGAAACCGGGTAGGATCGTCACGAACCTCGCAGGGCACGCCGCCATGAGCATCGAATTCATCGGCATGATCCATCATCGGCATGCCTCGGAGATCCATCCCCCGGGAACGGCGGTGCTGGATCGCGGCTACATCCGCGACTTCGCCCAGGCGGCGGAGGCGGCGAGTTTCGACCGGGTGCTGGTGGGGTACTTCTCCGACGGCCCTGACGGCTTTCTGCTCGCCGCCGCGGCGGCGGCGCATACCGAGCGTCTGGGATACCTGATCGCGCATCGGCCAGGCTTCGTGGCGCCGACCTTGGCGGCGCGGAAATTCGCCACGCTGGATCAGATCACCGGCGGGCGCGCGGCGATCCACGTGATCTCCGGCGGCGACGATGCGGACCAGCAGCGCGACGGCGATTTTCTTCCCAAGGACGAACGCTACGCGCGCACCGACGAGTACGTGCACATCCTCAAACGCATCTGGACCGAGACGGGTCCGGTGGATCATGCCGGGAAATACTACCGGTTCGCCGGCGCTTCGACCGCGATGCGCTGCGTGCAGCAGCCGCGCATCCCGATCTATTTCGGCGGCGCCTCGGATGCGGCGATCGCGGTTGCCGGCAAGCATGCCGATGTTTATGCGCTGTGGGGCGAGACGCATGAACAGGTGCGCGAACTCACCGCGCGGGTGCGCGCTGCGGCGGCACTGCATGGGCGGGAGGTGCGGTTCAGCCTGTCGCTGCGGCCGATTCTCGCGCCGACCGAAGACGAAGCGTGGGCGCGCGCCGAAACGATCAAGCAGAGGATTTCCGAACTGCGGGCCAAGGCCGGCCTCGGTCCGCGCGATCCGCCAAACGAGGGCTCGCGCCGGTTGCTGGCTGCCGCGGCGCAGGGCGAGCGATTGGATAAGCGGTTGTGGACTGGCGCGGCGCTGCTGACCGGCGCGCGCGGCAACACCACCAGTCTTGTGGGCACGCCGCTCCAGGTGGCTGAAGCGTTCTGCGATTACTATGACCTCGGCGTCACCACCTTCCTGATCCGCGGCTTCGATCCGCTGGAAGACGCGATTGAATATGGGCGCAGTCTGTTGCCGCTGACCCGCCAGTTGATTGCCGAGCGCGCGCGGATCGCAGCGGAATAGCCGGGTGCCGCTGCTCGGCAAGGCGGTGCGCCACGAGTGGGCGCTGGACTGGGATTTTCTCAGCGTCAACCACGGCTCGTTCGGCGCTGCGCCGCGCGTGGTGCTGGCGGCGCAGCAGGACTGGCAGCGGCAAATGGAAGCGCAGCCCGGCCGCTTCATGCGTGCGGTCCTGCCGGACGCCCTCCGGCACGCCGCCGATCGTCTGGGCGCTTTCATCGGCGCCGACAACACGGACATCGCGTTCGTCGACAATGCGACCACCGGCTGCAATGCGGTCCTGCGTTCGCTGCGTCTGCAACCGGGCGACGAAATCCTCGTGCTGACACACGGCTATGGCGCAGTCCGCAACACGGTGCGCTACGTCGCCGAACGTGCCGGCGCGCGCATGGTGGAAGCCGAGGTGCCATTCCCGCATCCGGGGGCGGACACGATCGTCGCCAACATCGCCGGCGCACTGACGAAGCGGACGCGGCTCGCGGTCGTGGAGCACAGCACCTCGGGCAGTGCGCTCGTGCTGCCGCTGCGGCGTATCGTCGCGGCGTGCCACGATGCCGGCGTTCCGGCGCTGGTGGACGGCGCGCATGGACCGGCGCAGCGGGCGCTGGACATGCGCGCGATCGGTGCAGATTGGTACGCGGGCAACTGTCACAAATGGCTGTGCGCGCCGAAAGGTTCGGCTTTCCTGTACGCGACGTCGCAGCGGCAGCAGGATTTGCATCCGGTGACGATTTCGCACGGTTTGGATAAGGGTTTTCTCGCGGAGTTCGACTGGACCGGCACGCGCGATTTCAGTGCGTACCTGGCATCGACCGTGGCGATCGATTTTCACGACCGCCTCCGCGGCGAGGCGCTGATGGCGCGCAACATCGGATTGGCCGGGGATGCGACCTCGCTGCTGGCGCGGCGGTTGAACACCGAACCCGGAGCCACCGGCGTGCTCGCCGGTTCCATGGGCATGGTCCGTCTGCCGCTTGCCGGCTCGGCGACGCCGGAACGCTCGACCGATCTGCGCGCGCGCCTGTTGGCAGCGGGCACCGACGCACCGACGCATGTGCAGTCCGGCGCAATCTGGCTGCGGATTTCCGCCGCGGCCTACAACGACATCGAGGACTACGAGCGCCTCGGCGAGATCGTCGCCCGCGTCGTGCGCGAGGCGGGCTGACGCTTCCTGTCTGGCGCGGCCAGGCTGGCGAGCGAGCAGTTCTCAAGTACCTCGGCCATGGCGTCGCGCGCCTCGCGCATCAGGTGCTGCAGGCGGCAGGACGCTATGTCGATGCAATCGGTGCACGGACGGAACCGCGTCACACTGGCGCAGGGTGTCAACGCCAGCGGACCATCGACAACGCGGATGATGTCGGCGACAGAGATTTCCGAAGCGTCGCGCGACAGATGGTGTCCGCCATGCGATCCGCGCCGGCTGTCGACGATGCCGTGGTCGCGCAACTGCACCAGGATCGATTCCAGGAACTTGAGCGGGATACGTTCCTGTTCGGCAACTTCCACGGCCGGCGTCCAATCCTCGGTGCTTGCTCGCTCGGCGAGCATTGTCGCGGCTCGGACAGCGTATTTGGCTTTGCTGGAGAGCATCCAGTTCACGTGCCCCCGCCCAGGCGCAGGGTCAACACCCTCCTTTCGGGTCATGGTCGGATCTGTGCCCATACGGGGAGTATTCTGTTGATTCGCCAGCGGCAGATTATCCATAATTCCTATGTAAATAGTAGTACAAGAGAGCCATGGCGTGGCAAAGCCGTCCATCACGGTTATCGGCGCCGGATTCAGCGGCACACCGCTGTCGCTGCACCTCTTGCGGCATTGCCCGCCAGGCACGCTTATCCGCCTGATCGAGCGCAACCGGCAATTCGGACCGGTGCGAGGCGCTGAACGGCCAAGCGGATGCAGGCGACGCCGCCCGGCAACTGCGTGCCCGGTTGCAATAGTTGGGCGCGTTCTGCAGGGCCTCACGACATCAATTCGTGCTGGCCTCGAGTTCCTGTTCCATGGCCATGATCAACTCGCCCAGACTATGATTGACCGTATGCCACAGTTTGTTCTCGGCTATGTTGTCGTAGTTGTGCCGATAGACGTTCCCTGCGCACATGATCGCTCGCCAAGGCAGCTTGGATGGCGGTCGCGGATTGATGGACCAAGCCGGCGAGTTGCCTCGGAGATGATTTCCCGGCAGCGGGTCACCGCGTAAACCGTGCGCCGATCGGCGGCGAAACTTGCTGCGTCCAACCCTGCCACGAACGCGCGTGCCAACCGAGCATTTTCCAGGATGTCGCGAAGTACCTGGCGAGACTGGTCAGAACGCATACACCGCCTCGCGTTCGGCGCTGGGACGCACATGCGGCCTCAGCCTGGCTCGGTTGGCGACATCGACCTTCACCGAGAAAACGTCCTCGATAAACTGTATCAGACCGACATATTCAAACACGCCGATCGGTGCATCCGATTGCAGATCGACCAGGATGTCGATGTCGCTTTCGTCGTCGGCTTCGCCACGGGCGAGCGAACCGAACAGAGCGATATGGGCGACACCAAGTCCGCGAAGCTCCTGCTCGCGTGATTTCAGAGTCTCGATGGCCGCATCAAGATGCACGCTCTGCTCCTGTCTCCGGGACGCCGATGCACCAGGACTTTTTGGTCAATGCTCCAGCTTTCGGTGTTCAATGGTCAGTGTTGTAGACCGAGCCTATTCTATGTCGCCCATCCCTGGCCACCGATCCGATGTCCCGACCCGTCGATATCGTGCAGTCCGACCCCGCATTGCCGGCTCGCACCGGCGTGGTGGTCATCGGCGGCGGCATCATCGGCGTGTGCACGGCGCTGTTCCTCGCCGAGAAGGGCCATTCGGTCGTGCTGTGCGAGAAGGGTCGCATCGGTGGCGAGCAGTCCAGCCGGAACTGGGGCTGGTGCCGCACCATGGGCCGCGACGCGCGGGAGATGCCGCTGGCGATCGAGAGCCTCCGGCTATGGCGAGGCATGAACCAACGGACCAATCGCGAGACCGGTTTCCGCCAGCCCGGCATCGCCTATCTGTGCGAAACCGACCAGGAGATCGCCGCGCAGGAACGGTGGCTGGCCGATGCGCGGCAATATCAGGTGGACGCGCGGATGCTGCGCGGGGCTGCGATCGACAGTGTGGTCCCGGGCGCCTCGGGCATGTTCGTTGGCGCGCTGCACACGCCGACCGACGGGCGGGCCGAACCGTCGCAGGCAGCACCGGCGATCGCCGAAGCGGCACGTGCGGCGGGCGCCGCGATCCTGACCGAATGCGCCGTGCGCGGCATCGAGACGCGAGGCGGCCGGGTCTCCGGCGTGGTCACCGAGAAGGGGCGCGTCGCAGCCGATGCGGTCGTGCTGGCGGGCGGAACATGGTCACGGCTGTTCTGCGGCAATGCGGGCGTCGAACTGCCGCAGCTCAAGGTGCTGGGATCGGTGTTCCGCACCGCCCCGCTCAGCGGCGGCCCGGAGGTTACCGCCAGCGGCTCGGTGTTCGCGTTCCGCAAGCGACTGGACGGCGGGTACACGATCGCGCGGCGCAACGCCAACGTCGCCGACATCACGCCGGATTCATTCCGTCTGCTGCTACAATACCTGCCGACGCTGCGGCGGAACTATGGGGAGGTGCGGCTGCGCCTCGGTCGTCGCTTCCTGGAGGAATGGGGCATCCGACGGACATGGGCGCTGGACGAGGCCACGCCGTTCGAGGCGGTTCGGGTGCTCGATCCGGCGCCGAAGCAGGCCACGCTGGATGAGGCGCGCGCGGCACTGTCCCGGGCATTCCCCGCATTTGCCCGGATGCAGGTGGCAGAGAGTTGGGGCGGGCTGATCGACGTCACACCCGACGCGGTGCCGGTGATCGGTGAGGTGGCCGCCATTCCGGGGTTCTTCCTCGCCACCGGGTTTTCCGGCCACGGCTTTGGCATAGGCCCTGGAGCTGGGCGGCTCGCGGCAGACCTTGTGGCGGGTGACACTCCGATCGTCGACCCCGCACCGTTCCGTTTCGGCCGGTTCACCGAAGGTCGCCGTCAGGCAGCATAGATGGCGAGCACCGTGCTGGCCAAGCGGTTGCCGGTCTCCTTCGCGTCGCGCCAACGGGCGCTGTTTGCCGTGCTGTGCTTCGTGTGGGGCACAACGTGGCTGGCCATGAAGGTCGGTATCGCGGTGGTGCCGCCCGGGGTGTTTGCCGGAACACGTTGGACAACAGCCGGCCTCATGTTGCTGCTGTGGCGCTGGGCGCGCGGCCAGCGCCTGCAGATCCCGATGCGGCTGACCGGGCGGTTGCTGCTGGTCGCGGTGCTGATGGTGTCGCTCAATCAGGTGATCCAGCTCTACGGCCTGCGCCACATCACGGCAGGTCTGGCCGCGGTGCTTTCCTCGGCACTGACGCCGATCGCCCTGTTGGGCTTCGCGGTGGCCTTCGGGCAGGAGCGGCCATCGTGGCGCCAGCTCGCAGCCATCACGGTCGGCGTCGCAGGCATCCTGGTGCTTTTCGGCCCATCGGCGTTCGCCGGCACCCTCGACGCCTGGCAACTGGCCGGCGCGTCGGGGGTGATCATCGGCACCTTGTGCTACTCGGCTGGATCGGTGATGGCGCGGCCGCTGATGAATTCGCTGGCGCCGGCACAGATGGCGGCCATGACGAACCTCATCGGCGGCGTGATCCTGCTGGCTGCATCCATCATCTTTGAACCGGGCACGTTTGCCGCGCTGATCCATCCGTGGGGGTGGCCCGCCGTCTTCGCGTGGCTGTACCTGCTGCTGCCGGGTTCCATCCTATCGACGGTGATCTACTTCCTGTTGGTACGCGACTGGGGCGCCAGCCGCACCGGCACCCACGCATTCGTATCGCCGGTGATCGCGGTCGTGCTCGGCACCACGTTGTTCGGCGAAAGGTTGGACATCGGCGACGTCGTCGGCATGCTGCTGATGCTGGCCGCCGCAGCGATCGTTCTCAGGCGCGGCTGAACAGCGCGTCGGGTGACGAGCCTTGGTGCGGCTTGTATGGTGTCGCAGGAAACCACTGCACCCTGGCAAATGAGGGATCATGGGAGGAACCACCACCGCCGTCCGGCAGACCGGCATCCGGACGATGCGAGGAACCGCCTACGGCACCACCGGCGTGCAACGCTGGCTCGACCGCCAGTTCACGCGCGTTGCCGTCCTGCCGACGACGGCAATGATGCTGCTGATCTTTGGCATTCCGCTGCTGTTCTCGCTTTATCTCAGCTTCGAGGGTTGGGCGCCCGAGCAGGCGCTGTTCGCCGGCAGTTTCGCCGGCATTGCCAATTATCAGGACCTGTTGACCGATCCGCAGTTCCTCAAGAGCCTGTCGGTCACATTCGTCTATACCGCAACCACGGTCACGACGGAGCTTGCCTGCGGCTTGGGGATCGCGCTGCTGCTGGACATCGACCTGCCGTGCATCGGCTTCTTCCGCACCGCGCTGGTGGTGCCGATGATGATCACACCGATCGTTGCGGCGCTGTGCTGGAAGCTGCTGCTCGACCCCGACCACGGTGTGGTCAACTACTGGATCGGCAGCCACATCGTCTGGCTGGGTCGCCCTGATACGGCGCTGATCTCGGTCATGGTGGTGAACCTCTGGCAGAACGCGCCCTATGTCGCCGTGCTGCTGCTCGCCGGCCTGCGCTCGCTGCCGAGCGAGCCGGTGGAGGCTGCGTCGATCGACGGCGCCAGCCGGCTGCAGGTGTTCTGGCACATCACGCTGCCGCTGCTGCGGCCCTACATCCTGGTGGCGCTGCTGCTGCGGACGATCTTCGAGTTCCGCGCGTTCGACAACATCTATGTCATGACCAGCGGCGGCCCGGCGAACGCCACGATGACGCTGTCGATGTTCACGTATCTTGCGTCGTTCGTGCGCTTCGACCTCAGTCTCGGCGCCGCGGCGTCGTGGCTGATGCTGCTGATGTGCCTGCTGCTGTGTCTGTTCTTCATTGCGGTGATCCGCCGGCGGGAGGCGAACTGATGTTGCGGCCAGGATGCGCCCCCTCCCCTCCCCCCAACCCCCTCCCGCAAGGGGAGGGAGAGTCTTGGCGATGAGCGCGCTCTCCGGCGTTGGCTCGCGTCGCAGCAAGCTGGTATTCGCCGGCTCGGTTTACCTGGCGCTGATCGCGATGACCGCGGTGTTCCTTTTCCCGTTGCTGTGGGTGATTGGCCTGTCGCTGAAGACGCGCCTGCAAGTGTTCGCCACACCGCCGCTGTTCCTGTGGCGGCCGACGCTGGAAAATTATGTCGGCGTGCTGGGACAGGCCGACTTCCTCCAGGCGTTCGTCAACAGCCTGGTAGTTTCCTCGGGCGCGGTGATCCTGTCGATCTGCGTCGGCGTTCCCGCGGCTTATGCGTTCGCGCGGTTCCCGTTCCGGGGCGGGTCGTTCCTGTTCTTCTCGCTGCTGGTCATGCGTATGCTGCCGCCGATCGCGGTGCTGGTGCCGATGTATATCCTGTTCAGCAAGTTCGGCCTGACCACGACGCGGTTTTCCGTCGTTCTGGCCTACAGCACGTTCAGCCTGCCGCTGGTCGTATGGATCATGCGCGGCTTCTTCGAGGATCTGCCGCGCGAACTTGAGGAGAGCGCGTGGGTGGATGGCGCGTCCCGCTATGCCGCGTTCCGCCATGTGGTGCTGCCGCTGATCAGGCCGGGGCTGGTGGCGGCGAGTATTCTATGCCTGCAACTTGCGTGGAACGACTTTCTGTTCGCTGCGGTGCTGACCAACAACGCCACGCGCACGCTGCCGGTGTTGATGGCGGCGTTCTCCGGCGGAGATACCGGAGTCGACTGGGGAGGCATGACCGCGTCGGGCGTGCTGGTGATTCTGCCGGTCATTATTTTCTCTTTTGCCGCGCAACGGCACTTGGTCGCCGGACTGTCATCCGGTGCGGTGAAGGGATGACATGATGCAAGGGAAGCAACGCATGCCTGGACTGAAGCGCCGCACTTTGCTGCAAGCCTCGGTGGCCGCTGCCGGCACGCTGGCCGCGCCGCAGATCAAGGCGCAGAGCAAGCCGGACAAACTTGTATATGTCGGCGACAATGGCCCCTGGCATTGGGTGATGGTCGAGGAGGTGGCGCCGGCATTCGAAAAAGCCACCGGCATCAAGATCGATTTCACCCTTCTGCCGGTCGATCCCTGGCGGGCACGACTGCGCGCCGAGCTTGGTGCGGGCAGCGCCGGCATCGACGTCGTGCAGTGGTCGGTCGGCATGGCCGGTTGGATCGCACCGCACATGGAAGACCATGAGCCGCTTCTGGCGCAGATGAAATCGCGCAATGCGGACTTTGACTGGAACGACTACCTCACCGGCACGAAGAAGGCAGCAACGTACGACGGCAAGCTGGTCGGCATTCCGTACCGCATCACCACGGGCATCTTCCACTACCAGAGGGCACTGCTCGAGCAGGCCGGGTTCAGCCAGCCACCTGGCACGTGGGACGAGTTCCTCAAGACCGCGCTCGCGGTGAACAAGCCGCCGGAGCGCTACGCGTTCGGCATCTTCGGTCGTCAGGGCGCCGGCATGTTCGTCGGCTTCAATCCCTGGCTCTATTCGAATGGCGGACGGCTGCTCGACTTCAAGACCGGCGAGATCTTCATCAACGATGCGAAGGGCGTCGAGGCACTGCAGTTCTATGCCGAACTGGTCACCAAATACAAAGTCGTGCCACCGGAGGCGATGACCTGGGAATTCGACGAAATCGTCGCCGGCGGCCAAAGCGACCGCTACGCCATGGTGCAGATGTTCGCGCCCTATGGCACACTGATCAACGACCCAAAGATTTCCAAGACCGGCGCCAAATGGGCGTGGACGACGGTGCAGGGGCCGCATTCGAAGGATGAAGGCCGCACCTGGATCGACGGCCACTCGCTCGGCGTGCCGAAATACACGAAGAACAAGGAGTGGGCGCTTGAGTTCATCCAAATGGCGTGCAGCCGCGAGTGGCAGAAGCGCGCCATGATTCGCGGCAATGCGCCGCCGCTGCGTTCCGTGCTGGAGGATCCCGAGATGGTGGAACGCATCGGATGGCCGCCGGTCGCCGCGCAGGCGATCGAGACCGGGTTTCCGACGCCGGCCTATCCGGTATGGGACACGCTGGAGATCCAAATGCGGTCGGCCCTGTCGCAGGCGCTGTTCGGCCAGAAGACGCCGAAGCAGGCGCTGGACGATCTTGCGGGCGATTGGCAACGCAGCCTGCGGCGCGCGGGGATAGGACGATGATCAAACGCAGGCACGTCCTTCAAGCATCCGCCGCGTCCGTTGTGCTGCCGCGCTTTGCCCTGGCGCAGAACCGACCGGACAAGCTGGTGTTCGTCGGCGACAACGGGCCGTGGCACTGGTGCCTGGTCGAGGAAGTGGCGCCGGCGTTCGAGAAGGCGACCGGCATCAAGATCGATTTCACTCTCCTCCCGATCGATGCGCTGAACGCCAAACTGAAATCCGAGCTGAACTCCGGCTCCAGCGGCATCGATATCGTCCAATGGACATCGCAACAGATCGGCTGGCTCTACCCGCATCTGGACGATCACGAGAAGCTGCTCGCGGGCTCGGCAGGCAAGCACGCCGATTTCGGCTGGGACGATTTCGTTCAGGCGCTGCGCGAGATGGCGATCTGGGACGGACGCCTGTCCGGCATTCCCTATCGCGTGACGATGGGGGTGCTGCACTACCAGAAGGCCTTGCTGGAACAGGTCGGTATCAACAAGGCGCCGGGCACTTTTGCCGAATTGCAGGAAGCGGCCATTGCCACCACCAAGGCTGGCGCGCCTGATCGCTACGGTTTGGGCTATCTCGGCCGGCAGGGTCCGGCGATCGTCGATTGCTTCTGCCCGTTCCTGCGTTCCAACGGCGGTGACTTCTACAATCCGAAGACCTGGGAGATTTACATCAATCAGCCGCAGGCGGTTGAAGCGTTGGAGTTCTGGGGCGACCTGATGACCAAGCACCATGCCGTGGTGCCGGACTCCATCACCTGGGAATTCGACGAAATCATCGCCGGCGGCCAGAACGATCGCTATGCGATGGCGGTGACGCTGACGCCGTACGGCACGCTGATCAACGATTTGCAAAAATCCAAGACCGGCGGAAAGTGGGCATGGGCGCCGATGCCCGGCGGAAAATCACCGGAGCAGAGCCGCACCTTCTTCGGCGGCTGGAGCCTCGCGGTCGCGTCGGCTGGCAAATATAAGGAGTGGGCCTTTGAATTCATCCAAATGGCATGCAGCAACGAATGGATGCGCCGCTCCATGCTCCGCGGCAACGCGCCGCCTCGGCTTTCGGTGCTGAACGACCCGGAAATGGTGGAGAAGTTCGGTTGGGCGCCTGTGGCGGCTGCGGCATTGCCGACTGCCTTGCTCGATCCGCGCGACGCGATCTGGGCGACACTGGAATTGCAGTTGCGATCCGGCCTGTCGCAGGTTCTGCTCGGGCAGAAATCGGCCAAGGAAGCATTGGATGGCGTCGCGAGTGACTGGCAACGCAGCCTGAAGCGCGCCGGGGCGGTGCGATAGGTGAACCACATGGGGCGAATCAAACGGCGCGGCTTCCTGCAAGGCTCGATCGCGGCAGCAACCGTTCCGAGGTTCGCGCGCGCGCAATCCAAACCGGACAAGCTGGTGTTCGTCGGCGATAACGGACCTTGGCACTGGTGCCTTGTGGAGGAAGTCGCGCCGGCATTCGAAATACAGACCGGCATCAAGGTCGATTTTACCCTTCTCCCCATCGACGCACTGAGCGCGCGGTTGAAAGCCGAGCTGAACTCCGGCTCCAGCGGCATCGACATCATCCAGTGGACCGCTCCCTATGCCGGCTGGCTCGCGCAGCACATGGAGGATCATGAGAAGCTCCTCGCCAGCACGGCAAGCCGGCATCCCGACTTCGATTGGGACGACTTCCTGCCGCCGATCCGGGAGATGGCCAGCTATCAGGGCAAGCTGCTCGGCATCCCGTATCGCGTGACGGCGAGCATCCTGAACTATCAAAAACAGTTGCTGGCCGATGTCGGTTTTGACAAGGCGCCGGAGAACTGGGCCGAGTTCCAGGCGGCATGCATCGCAACCACCAAGGCGGGCGCGCCAAATCGCTACGGGCTCGGCATCTGGGGGCGTCAGGGGCCGGCGATGGTCGGCGGGTTCTCGCCGTTCCTGCGCGGAAATGGTGGGCGGTATTTCGACCCAAAGACGTGGGAGATCCTGATCAACGATCAGCGCGCGGTCGAGGCGCTGCAGTTCTACGGCGACCTGATGACCAAGTACAAGGTCGTGGTGCCGGACGCGATCACCTGGGAGTTCGACGAAATCGTCGCCGGCGGGCAGAACGATCGCTATGCCATGACGATACCGCTGGCGCCGTACGGCACGCTGATCAACGATCCGAAGCTGTCGAGAACCGCGGGACGCTGGGGCTGGGCTGTGGCGCCGGGTGCTCATTCGCGCGCGGAGAGCGGCGTGAGCGTTGGCGGATGGACGTTCGGCGTGCCCAGCGCGTGCCGGAACAAGGAGTGGGCGTTCGAGTTCATTCAGTTCGCCACCAGCAAGGAATGGATGCGCCGCTCGCTCGAGCGCGGCAACGCACCGCCACGCGTCTCGGTGCTCAACCAACCGGACGTTCAGGCGCGGTTTGGCTGGGCGCCGGTGCTGGCCGAGGCGATGCAGACGGCGACACTGGAGCCGCGGGATGCGATCTGGCCGACCATGGAGTTGCAGCTGCGCAGCGGGATATCGCAGGTGCTGCTGGGCCAGCAGACGGCGAAGGTGGCGCTGGACGCGGTGGCGGCCGACTGGCAACGCAGCCTGCGGCGGGCGGGATTGAAGGGGTAGCCGCGTTTGACAGTGGCAATCAGCGGCCCATACAACCGCGCTGACGGAGAAACCCATGACTTCCATTGCTGATGGCGCCATCGACTGCGACATCCATCCCGGCGTGCCCAACATCAAGGCGCTGCTGCCGTATATGGACGATTTCTGGCGCGAATCATTCGTCGCGCGCGGCATCGACGGCTTCGACATGATGAGTTACCCGCTCAATGCGCCGATCACCTGCCGGCCGGACTGGCGCGTGCCGGGCGAGCGGCCGGGCGCCGATCTCGGCAAGATGCAGCACAATGCGTTGGACGCGTTCGGCATCAGCCTGGCGATCTGCAACCCGCTCACCGGCGGCCAGGTCGCGGTCAGCGAAAGCATGGGTGCGGCGATCTGCTCGGCGGTGAACGACTGGATCATCGAGCACTGGCTGAACAAGGAGCCACGTCTGCGCGCCTCTATCGTTGTGCCGGCGCAGGCGCCACTGCTCGCGGTGGAGGAAATCGAGCGGCGCGCTGCCGACCGGCGCTTCGTGCAGATCCTGCTGCCGGTGGCCTGTGAGATGATGCTGGGCCGCAGCTACTACTGGCCGATCTATGAAGCAGCGACGAAGCACGGCCTGCCGATCGGGTTGCACGCCGGCAGTATGTACCGCTACGCGCCCACGTCCGGCGGCTGGCCGTCGTTCTATCTGCACGACTACGTCGCTCAGTCGAACACATTTGAAGATCAGTTGCTGAGCCTGATTTCCAACGGCGTGTTCAACAAGTTTCCGGAGCTGCGCGTTGTGCTGATCGAGTCGGGCGTGACCTGGCTTCCTGGCTTTCTTTGGCGCGCGGTCAAGACCTGGCGCGGCGTGCGGGCCGAGGTACCGTGGGTGAAGCGTTCGCCGGCCGAGACGATTCGGGAAAATGTCCGCCTGACCGTGCAGCCGATCGATGCGCCGCGCGATACCAATGTGTTCGACCGCATCATCGATCAGATCGACAGCGACCGGATGCTGCTGTTCGCCTCGGATTATCCACACTGGCAGTTCGAGGGCGATCAGGTGTTGCCCGACGGACTGTCATCGGACCTGCTGCGGCGCATTCGCGTTGATAATCCGCTGGAAACCTACCCCCGCCTGAAGGAGAGCGTGCAATGAACGCCCCTGTCGACGTCCTGGAACGGCGTGCCGATGCCGATGCGCAGCTCGGCATCGTCGATTGCGACATTCATCCCTACATGAAGTCGCCGCGTTCACTTGACCCCTATCTGTCGGCGCGCTGGCGCAAGCATCTGGCGGAATACGGAAAATTCAACTGCGGCATCTATGCCGACCGCGGGACTTATCCGCGCTTTTCGCCGAACACGTCGCGGCGCGATTCGTGGCCGCCGGGAGGCGGGCTGCCGGGATCGGATGTGCCGTTCATACGTGAGCAACTGCTGGATGCCTACAACATTGCACATGGCGTGCTGGAGCCGCTCCTGGGTGGCAACACGTCGCGCAATCTCGACGAAGCCGCGGCGCTTTGCTCCGCCATGAACGACTGGCAGGCGCACGACTTCGTGGAGCCGGAGCCCCGGTTGCGTGCTTCGATCCTGGTGCCACAGGATGATCCCGATGCGTCGGTGAAGGAGATCGAAAAGCGAGCTGGCGACTGGCGGTTTGCGCAGATCCAGTTGGGATCGAAGACGTCCGAGCCGCTCGGCCGCAGGCGCTATTGGCCAATCTTCGCCGCCGCGCAGGCCAACAATTTGTCGATCGGCCTGCATATCGGCGGCACGCAAAACAGTGCGCCGTCCGCCAGCGGCTGGCCACAATTCTATATTGAAGACCACCACGTGCTGGTGCATTCGATGCAGAACCAGGCCGCCAGCCTGATACTGGAAGGTGTATTCGAGGCGTTCCCGAATTTGAAAGTGTGCCTGATCGAGGGCGGCTTCGCATGGGCGCCGTCGCTGGGTTGGCGGCTCGATGCGCATTGGGAGAAGATGCGCGACGAGGTGCCGCAGGTGAAGCGCCCGCCGTCGGAATACATGCGGACGAATCTGTGGTTCGCCACGCAGCCGGTGGAGGAGCCGGAGAACCCCGAGGATCTGCGCCAGGTGTTCGAGTGGATCGGCTGGGATAGGATGGTTTATTCCAGCGACTATCCACATTGGGACTTCGACGATCCGAAGACCGCCTTCCGCTTCAAGATGACAGAGCAGGAGGAACGCATGCTGTTCCGGGACAACGCGCTGAACGTCTACAACTTTCGGTAGGTCAACCCGTACTCGGACCGCTGGTGCTAGAAGTAGTGCCAGAAGTTTGACTCGCGGGCTTCCTGCGGCAAACCGTCGAACACGATCTGGCCGTTGTTCATGATGATCACCCGATCGGCGATCTTCATCGCCGCGGCGACGTTCTGTTCGACCAGGACCGCGGTCATTGCGTGCGATTTGCATACGTCTTGGACCTGTTGGAACAGCCGCTCCACCAGATTGGGCGCCAGTCCGATCGAAGGTTCGTCGAGCAGCAAGCAACGCGGCGATCCGAGGATCGCGAGACCCAGCGCCAACATTTGCTGCTGTCCGCCACTCAGACTGCCGGCACGCGCCGAGCGCCGTTCCTCCAGCACCGGGAAAAGCCGATACACATCGGCGACGCCGAACATTGCCGTGCCGGTTGCGGTGCGCGCGGCAACAACATCGATATTCTCAGCGACACTCAGATCGGGAAAGATGCCACGACCTTCGGGCAGCAGTCGCAGCCCCAATGCCACACGCTGCGACACACTCAGCCGCTCGATGCGCTGCCCGTCGAACAACACCTGCCCGGTGCGGGGCGGCAGAAGACCTATCACGGTTTTCAGTGTCGTGGTCTTGCCCGCTCCGTTGTGTCCCAGGAACGCCAATATCTGCCCCGGTTCGAGCGCGAACGACACATCGGTTATCACCGTCTTCACGCCGTAACCCGCCGCCAGTCCGGAAAGCTGCAGCAGCATCACAGCACGCCGCCGAAATAGATCTCCGCCAGCGCCGGATCACTGATGATGCGTTCCGGCGTGCCCTGTGCCATCAGATGGCCCTGGTGCAGAAACAGCACATCGTCGGCGATTTGCTGCACGACGCGCGTGTTGTGCTCGACGACCAGCAACGTCTTGCCCTCGGCCTGCAGCCGGCGCAGCAAGACCATCACCGCGTCCAGCGCTCCTGCGGACAGACCGGATGCTGGTTCGTCCAGCAGCAACAATTCTGCGCCTGTTGCCAGAACTCGCGCGACAGTTAGCAGCTTCTGCTCGCCATAGGACAGGTTACGTACCAGATCGTGCGCACGATCCGCGAGACCGACATGTTCAAGCGTTGCGATTGCATCCTGCCGGCTCCGCTTCTGCGCGCGGGCGGTGTGCAGTGGCCGGAAGATTGCACCCAGCGGCTCCTCACCGAACTGACCAGCTATGCCGACCATCACGTTGTCCAGCGCGGTCAAGTCAGCGAACAGCCGCAGGTTCTGAAACGTGCGTGCAATGCCGGCATGGACGATCGCCTGCGGCCGTAATCCATCCAGCCGGCATCCACGAAACGCCACGCTGCCCTCGTCAGGGTTCAGAAAACCGGTGATCACGTTGAAGATCGTGGTCTTACCCGCGCCATTCGGGCCGACCAGACAGGTGATGCGGCCCTGCTCAATGGTGAAGGTACACTCTTGCAGCGCACGCAGACCGCCGAAGCTATGGTCAAGGCCGCTGACCTGCAAGTACGCGGTCACAGACGCTCTCCCGCCAGGCCTTGTGGACGGAACAGCATAAACAGAATCAACAGCAGCCCGTAGATGAGTTGGCGAGCCGCCGCGGCAACTGTTGTGGGGATTTCCACCAACGTCAGCAACTGTGGCAACGCGAGCAACAGGAACGGCCCAATGATGGAACCGGCCAGAGTGCGCGCGCCGCCGACGACCACCATGGTCAGCAAAAGGATCGACGCGTCAAGATCAAAGGACGACGGATCGATGAAACTGAGGAACGTGGCATATAACCCGCCTGCCGTGCCCGCGAACGCACCTGCCAGCGCCGCGGCGGACACTTTCGCGCGCAGCACGTTCTTGCCCGCCGCGGCGACCGCCATCTCGTCCTCGCGGATCGCACGCAGCAGACGGCCGAAGGGCGCACGCATGATCAGGTAGAAACAGAGACAGCCGAGCAGCACCGCGCCGGTGCAGAGCCAGACATACTGCGCCGTTGTCTCGATGGGCAGTCCAAACACGTCGGGCGGTGGAATTCCAGGCAGGCCATTGGCGCCGCCAGTCCCCTCGGCCCAGTTCGTGAAGACGGCGGTCGCGAGCAACTGGATGCCGAACGACGTCACCACGAAATAGTCGCCGGAGACGCGCAGCGACGGCAGCGTCACCAGAATATTGAGCGCCACACAGCACAATGCCGCGATCGCGAGCGAAGGAATGAACGAAAGCGGATCGGCTGCCATCAGAAAATGCGCGACCAAATAGGCGCCGACGCCGAACACCGCGGCCTGCGAGACGGAGAAGATGCCGACGATGCCCACCAGCAGATTGGTTGACAGGCCGAGCAGCACATAGATTTCGGCGAACACGATATAGCTGAACAGGAAGTCCATCAGCGTGCCGTAAAGAGACCGGTGGGACGGAACAGCATGAAGACCACGAAGATGAAGAACGTCACGCCGATGCTCCATTCTCCCGGCATGACCAGCAGCGAGAGGTTCTGCACCACGGCAATCGCCACCGACAGGACGAACGCGCCGGTGATGCTGCCCACGCCGCCGGCGATCATGGCGATAGTGGCAGTGAGCAGCGGCGTGACTCCATTGTAGGGCTGCAACCCAAGATCAAGCGGCACCAGGATGCCCGGCAGACAGACCAGTGCCGACGCGATGGCGATCACGTAGATGTAGACAGTCTGTGGCTGCAGCCGTGTGATGTCGGCGAGCATCGGATTGGAAGCAACCGCCCGGATGCGCTTGCCCAGGATGGTGCGGTGCGCGAACAGCATGGTGCCGACATAGGCGGCCACGCTGGTGAAGATCGTCAGGATCTGGGTGTAGTTCAGCCGCACGGCGCCCAGCGACACCATGCGCCTGCTCCATTCGATCGGGAATTGCAGGATATTCGGCGTGTAAATTGCCGCGATGATGTTCTGCATCACCGCCAATGCGCCGAGCGACGCGATCAGCACCACCAGATGGGTCGCGCGGCGGTATTCCAGCCTGGCATAAAGCTGGCTTTGGATCAGCGCGCCAAGTGCCGCGCATGCGGCGATCGCGACAATCGCCGCCACCAGCACTGGCGCTCCGTAGACAACGAGCGACCATGCCAGGTAGCCGCCGAGCGTGTAGATGCCCGCATGCGCGACATGGAAGATCTTCGTGGTGGCGTAAATCAGCGAGAAACTGATCGCCACCACGCCCAGCGAACAGCCAGTGACCACACCGGTGACCAGAAGTTGCAGCGCCAGCATCGGCGTCTATCCCGCGTGGCCGCCGACTATTGCAGCTTCATCTCCTTCAGCAGCACGTCCTTGCCGTCTTTCATGACGTTGATGTCCATCGGGACGCTGGCGGTGTTGGTCTTGAACTCCAGCGGAATCAGGCCCTGGAACTTGCGAATTTGCAGCAGAGTGTCATGCATGGCCTCGCCGGTCACCGGCTTTTTGTCCGCCACCACCTTGTCGAGCGTCGTCAGCACGATCTGTGCGGCGTTGTAGTATTGCTTTGCGAAGAACTCCATGTCGGCGCCATATTTTTCCTTGAACTGCGCCGCAAGGTCCGGTGGCGCGTCGATCTGCAACTGGGTGTGCACGAAACCGGCTGCGGACGGATCGGCGATGACCGACGGATCGGCGAAGAAGGTGGTGCCGGCGACGCCAAACTTCAGGTCGAGCTGCCTGTATTCTTGCGCCATCTGCAACAAACCCGCGGTGATCACCACCAGCATCACGTCGGGCTTGGCATCGGCGATTTTTAACAGCGCGGGGCGAAAATCGGTCTGGCCGAACTGGGAGGCTTCCTGAGCCAGGATGGTGCCGCCCGCCTCCGGAAAGTATTTCAGGTAGTCGTCGCGTCCGGCCATCCCGGCGGCGCCATTCTCGAACAGGACGCCGGCCTTCTTCTTGCCCTCGCCGGTGAGATATTTCGACAACACCTCGATCTCGCCGCCGATCGTCGGCAGCGTGTTGATCAGATAGGGCGACGCCTTCTCCAGCGCATCGGCCTGCGCGCCCGCATTCACCAGCAGCACCTTCTTGCGCGTCGCCAGCGGCGCCATCGCCAGCGTGGGACCCGAGTAGCCGGTGAAGATCACCGACACGTGCTGCAGGTCGGTCAGCTTGTTAAATGACAGAATTGATTGATCGGGCTTCGCTTGGTTGTCTTCGAACTGCACTTCGACCTTGTTGCCGCCAATGCCACCCTTGGCGTTTGCCTGGTCCACGGCGAACTGCACACCACGCATCTCTGCCGTGCCGATCAGTGCGCCCGGACCGGTGAGAGGCAGGATGCCGCCGAACCGGATCGTTTCGGCACTTGCCTGAGCGCAGATGACGATGAGGCCGGCTGCCAGCGCGGCGCTGCCGATGCGAATTCTCCGCATTGTGAATAGCCTCCCGTTATCCTGGACGTGTGCGCGGGCAAGCTAGGGCGCGGTGTTTGCGGGGGTCAAGACCAGCTGGTCTTCCAAGACAGTGCGCGGTCGGTGTATGGACTTGTTCGGGGTCGGCAGCTGATGAGGCGTCACTGAATGAGCAAGCATGTGGTCGCGACCGTGGCCGAGATACCGCCGGGCCAGCGGAAGCTGGTGACCGTGCGCGGCCGTTCGATCGCCGTCTTCAATCTCGATGGCGAATTCTTCGGTTTGTTCAACCGTTGCCCGCACCAGGGCGGACCGATGTGCGAGGGCATCCTGACCGGCCTGATCGAATCGGATGAACCTGGACACTACAAATATTCCCGCAAGGGCGAGATCCTGCGTTGCCCCTGGCACGGCTGGGAATTCGACGTCCGCACCGGGCAGTCATATTGCGAACCCGAGCGCATCCAGGTGCGCAGCTATCCGGTGGAAGTGGCGCCCGGCCAGCGCGTGGTGGAAGGACCGTATGTCGCGGAGACCGTGCCGGTGACGGTAGAGGAAGAGTACGTTGTGGTGGACGTGTAAGGTGGTTTCTCAGTTGGAACACTGGCCTGATCTTCCGCTCGCCGAGTGGGCGGACACATGTGCAACGCTGCATCTCTGGACCCAGGTGGTTGGAAAGATCCGTCTCGCACATGCTCCATTGATCAACCATTGGTGGCAGGTGCCGCTTTATGTGACCAGCCGTGGCTTGACCACGTCGGCGATGGCATATGGCGCCCGCAGCTTCCAGCTCGACTTCGACTTTCTGGAACACAACGTGATTATACAAACGAGCGACGGCGCGATCGCCAAGATTGCACTCGCACCCCGTACAGTCGCCGACTTCTACGCCGAGGTCATGGGCCGGCTGGAGGAGCTTGGGCTGGAAACCCGCATTTGGACGATGCCGGTCGAAATCCCTGACGCTGTCCCGTTTGATCAGGACCGAGAGCATGCGTCGTACGACCCGGAATACGCCCAGCGGTTCTGGCGCACTCTTGTGCAAGTGGATCGTGTAAGCACGTTGTTCCGGTCGCGGTTCCTGGGCAAGGTGAGCCCGGTGCACTTCTTTTGGGGAAGCTTCGATCTCGCAGTGAGTCGCTTTTCCGGACGCGCCGCGCCGGCACTGGCGAGCAATTCGCCAAACCTCGGGGCGTGGGTCATGCAGGAGGCATACTCGCACGAGGTGAGCAGTTGCGGCTTTTGGCCAGGCAATGGAGGGTTCGGCCAAGCTGCGTTCTACAGCTATTCGTATCCGGAGCCGCCTGGATTTTCAAAAGCCGCTGTGCGTCCCGGCGCCGCACACTACGATCCAGATCTCGGGCAATTCATCCTGCCCTACGACGCCGTCCGTCAGGCGCCATCACCGGATGACCACCTGCTGGACTTCCTGCAGAGTACATACAAGGCGGCAGCCGATCTGGGTCATTGGGATCGCGCCGCACTGGAACGCTCGAAAACGAAACTTACTTCTTCACGCCCAACCCACGCATGAACTGATCGCGGATGCGTGGCGGATCGCGTTCGGTGGTTTCGGCGGGCTTCTCCTTGTCGATGCGGCAGCCGATCAGCCACGGACCGTCCTCACGCAACGCAAGATCGATCAATTCCTCGAACGCACCCTCGTCCGCAGCCCAAGCGCTCTGGACGATCCCGGCGCCGCGCGCAATGGCAACGATGTCGGCACCGAGTTCGGTCGACGTGAGCTGCCCGCCGGTGATCTGATATGTGCCGTTGTCCATGACGACAACAGCAAGGTTCTTCTGCCTGCGCCCCGCGATGGTGGCCAGCGAGCCAAGCTGCATCAGGATCGACCCATCGCCCTCGAGCGCGATCACCTTGCGGTGCGGCTGTGCCAGCGCCACCCCTAACGCAATCGGCACGGCCAAGCCCATGCTGCCCAACATGTAGAAATTCTGTGGCCTGCGCCCGGCGGCCCACAGGTCGAAATTCGTGTAGCCGATCCCGCCGATTACCGCCTCGTCGTGATGCAGCCGGAACACCATGCGTTTGGTGATGTCGAAGCGGTTCATCACCTTGGCCTGCTCGCGGCTCGCCGGATGATTTGTTGTAAACGACATGGGCTGCCTCACTTCGCGAAAACCTTGCCGCCAGTCAGCAGCGGCGACAGGATGAAGACGCACGGCGCCTGCGTGGCGACCGCCTGCGTGATGCTACGATCTAGGATGAACTCCACCTCGTCCAGCCGCGACATCGTGTGGTGTTCCACCGCGAGTGCGGCCAGCACGGGGCGCATCGTCTTCGCCACCAGCGATTGGCCGATGTTGAATTCGCCCAGCGTGCCGCGCTCGGAGACCATCATCAGCACGGGAATCTGGAACGGCACCGCGAGCGAGGCGATCGCATTGGGCAACGTGGCAAAGCCGGAGGTCTGCATCAGCACGATGCCCCGCAGCCCGCCCATCCATGCGCCGGAGATGATGCCCACTGCCTCCTCCTCGCGTGCGCAGGAGAACGCGGTGAAGAACGGATCGGCGTGCACCGCATCGATCAGCGGCCGCAGCACGTTGTCCGGCACGTAGGTCGTCAGGCGCACGTCGTGGCGCTTCAACACGTCAACCACGATCTCGTGCCAGTTGCGGCCCGAAGCTTCCTCGTCCATTCAGGCGGCCCTCCGATCCGGGAGGCGGGACTGTGCGACGCCTTGCGCGCGGCGGCAACCGTTCGTAAGGAGGCGTCACGCAGGATCAGGAGGCTCCGATGGCTGACGCAGGCCCGTATGACGTGATCGTGGTTGGCGCGGGCAATGCCGCGCTGTGCGCAGCCCTCGCGGCCCAGGAGCAGGGTGCCAAGGTGCTGGTACTGGAGAAGGCCAGCGAGGAGGAGCGCGGCGGCAACTCCACCTTCACCGCGGGCGGCTTCCGCTTTGTGCACAATGGCGTCGAGGACCTGCGTCGAGACGTGCTCGCCGATCTGTCCGACGCAGAGGCGAAACAGATGTACATCCCGCCCTTCACGGCGGAGATCTATATGGACGACCTCATGAAGGTCACCGAGAACCTCTCGGAGCCGGAACTCGCCGATCTGCTGGTCAACCGTTCGCGCGAGACCGTGGTGTGGATGGCGAAGAAGGGCGTGCGCTGGATTCCGATGTTCAAACGCCAGTCCTATCTGGTTAACGGCATCCAGCACTTCTTCGGCGGCATGGCGGTTGAGGCAGTCGGCGGCGGCTGGGGCCTTGTCGACTTCCTGTTCAAATCCGCCGAACGCAACGGCATCACGGTTCGCTACAACACCGGGCTGCGCCGGCTGATCCAAAACCGCAAGGGCGGGGTCACCGGCGTCACCGTTTTCGGTCCCGACGGCTACGAGGACATTTCCGCCAAGGCGGTGGTGCTCGCTTGCGGCGGCTTCGAGGCCGATCCCGAAATGCGCGTGCGCTACTACGGTCCTGGCTGGGAGATGGCGCGCGTGCGCGGCACCCGCCACAACACCGGCGACGGCATCAAGGCCGCGCTGGAAATCGGCGCGGCGGCATTCGGCGGCTGGTCCACCTGCCATGCCGTGCAGTGGGACATCAGCGCGCCGCCGTTTGGCGATCGTGTCGTGCTCGACAACTACCAGAAGCATTCCTATCCGATCGGCATCATCGTCAATGTGAATGGCGAGCGCTTCGTGGACGAGGGCGCGGATTTCCGCAACCATACCTATGCCAAGTACGGCCGCGAGGTGATGAAGCAGCCGCAGCGGACAGCGGTGCAGATCTTCGACAAGAAGACCGTCGACATGACGCGCGACGAGTACCGCATCCGCCAGGTGACGAAGGCCGAAGCAAATACGATCGAGGAACTGGCGCAGAAGCTTGAGATCAGTGTCGACGGCCTGGTGCGCACGGTGCGGGAGTTCAACGCCGCGTGCCAGCCGGGGGATTACAATCCGGCGATCCTCGACGGCAAGTGCACCAAGGGCATCACGCCGCCGAAATCCAACTGGGCGCTGCCGATCGACAAGCCGCCGTACAGCGGGTTTGTCGTCACCTGCGGCATCACGTTCAGCTTCGGCGGATTGAAGATCACCACTGACGGCGAAGTGGAGGACACCACCGGCCGCGTCATTCCCGGTCTGTTCGCCGGCGGCGAGTTGGTGGGTGGCGTGTTCTACCAGAACTATTTGGGCGGGGCGGGGTTGATGTCGGGGTCGGTATTCGGCCGCATCGCCGGTGCGACGGCAGGGCGCTACGGAAAGGGATAACCCGACTCCCTCTCCCCCTTGGGGGAGAGGGTTGGGGTGAGGGGCCAGCCATCATCGACGGTGCAACACGACCCCTCACCCCGGCCCTCTCCCCAGAGGGGAGAGGGAGCATCTCTTGCTATCCTTGCGGCCGGCCACCCATGATCCGTTCGAACCGATCGCAATAGGCCGGCCACACCTCGGGGTTGATCAACCGCGGCGGGCGCTTGGCATCCAGGATGTCGATCAGCTGCTCCGCCGCAAAACGCGCCATGTTGTCGCGCGATTCGTGCGTCGCGCCCGCGGTGTGCGGACTGACCAGCACGTTGTCGAACGCCATCAACCTGTGGTCATGCGGGGGCGGTTCATCCTCCCAAACATCCAGCCCGGCGCCGGCGATCTTCTTCGCCCCCAGCGCATCGGCCAGAGCGTCCTCGTCGTGGATGCCGCCGCGCGCGGTGGTGACGAAATACGCATGCGGCTGCATCAAGGCGAACTCGCGCGCTCCCATCAGGTTGCGCGTCTCCTTCGTATAGGGCGCGTTCACCGAAACGTAGTCGGCCTGCCGCAGCATCTCATCCAGCGTCGCCACCTTCGCCGCACCCTTCGCAGCGATCTGCGCGGCATTGAGATACGGGTCGTAGGCCAGCACACGCATGCGGAACAGGCCCTTGCACAGTTCCGCCAGTCGGCCGCCGACATTGCCGATTCCGACAATGCCGATCGTCTTGTCCAGCAGCTCCGTGCCGATGAATGCATTGCGCGGAATGTCGGGCGCGCGGCGCATGCGCCGATCCACCTCGATGATCCGCTTCGATAGGGTCAGCAGCATCGCCAGCGCGTGCTCCGCCACCGCCTCCTTGTTGCCGCCCGACTGGTTCACCACGATGATGCCTTGCCGCGTGCAGGAATCGACATCGATGGTGTCGTAACCGGCGCCGTTCGACGAC
>DATMND010000355.1:0-2287 GCA_035569235.1 Acetobacteraceae bacterium
TCGTCGGCAGTGTCCGTCGAGTTCAGCCGCCGTCTGCGAGAGTTGGCGCACATACCGGATGGTGCGGAGCCCGTACGGATGGTCGCGGCCGGCGGCTCGGCGGACCCCGCCCAGGCGGCTGCGGTGCGCACATTGCTCGGCTCGGATTTTCATCGGCTGGAGCTTGCCATGGCGGAACGTTATGTGCCGGCTTGACGTAATGGTTGCGGTGCTCTCGGCCGTCTGGCTGGCGGGCTGCGCCACGTCGGCCATCGACATGGCGCCGGATCGGCCCGATCGTCCCTGGACGCCGGCGACCCTTGACTCGGGCGAGATCATTCCCGGCGAGCACGGTGCTCCGCGTGCAACCAATGGACAAGGCTATGTACTGCCGTCGAACACGGCCGTCGCTCGCGTTCCGCCGCCGCCCAGCATTGACAGCACCAAGGTCTACTCATTGCCCGAGCTGATCGATCTCGCTGAGGCCAACAATCCATCGACGCGGATAGCCTGGAACGAGGCGCGCAAGGTGGCGCTGGCAGCCGGCATTGCCGAAAGCGCCTATCTTCCAAAGGTTACGGCGAGTGCCGTGCTGGCCTATCTGGGCGGCAGCTCAACTGGATCCGCATCAGGCGTCGGTTTCCAGAGCAACACTTCGGCAACCGGCGTTATTCCGGCAGTGTCGCTGCAATGGCTGCTGTTCGACTTCGGCGAGCGATCGGCAATCATCGATGCGGCAAAGCAGGCATCGGTCATCGCGAACATTGCCTTTACCGCTGCGCATCAGCAGTTGATCTATAACGTTTCGCTGGCGTTTTACGCGCATGCCGCAGCGCGTGCCCGCCTGGCCACCGCCACGCAATCGCTGGTGAACGCGAAGGCGGTGCAAGCCGCGGCAGAGGATCGCTACAACCGCGATATCGGCACAACCATCGAGGTCGCCCAGGCGCGCCAGGCGACGGCGCAGGCCAATCTGGCGGTGGTCCAGGCGACGGGTGGCGCGCAGGATGCCTATCTCACATTGATCTCGGCGATGGGCATTTCGCCGCTGACCAGGATCACGGTAGCCGATGCCTCGGGGCGCAAGCTGTCGGCCACGATGGAAGAGCCGGTGGAGAGTTTCATAAACACGTCACTGGCACGCCGTCCTGACCTGCTGAGTGCCTTTGCCGCGCAGAAGGCAAGTCTTGCGAACGTGCGCGCGGCGCAGGCGGAGTTCATGCCGAAGGCATTCCTCGCGGCGACCGGCAGTTATAATTCCGGATCCCTGAATCTGACGGCCATACCTTCGGTCGGGCAGCAGGACGCGACATTCAATCTCAACGGCGGCCGGTTCGGCGGCAGCATCCTGGCGGGTGTAACGCTTCCGTTGTACGATGGCGGAACTCGCTCGGCGGTTCTCGCGCAGGCGCACGCCGAGGCCGATAGCGCTGCGGCACGATTGACGCGGGTTCGTGATGACGCGGTGCGCCAGATCGTGCTCGCTGACAACGCGCTGCGCACCAGTCTGTCGGCGCACAGCGCCTCCGAGGCACTGCGGTCTGCGGCGCAGACAACGTTCGATGCTGCTTTGGCTGCATATCGCAGCGGCGTTGGATCGATCACCGACCTCACGATGGCGGAAACGCAACTGCTGCTGGCGCGGAACGCGACCACTGATGCTTACAGCACTGCGTTGTCTGCGGCCGCGACGCTTGCTTTGGCTACTGGGGCACTCGGCCAAGCGCCACCCTGAGATAATATCCGACAGGAGCGCGATTCACGTTCTGGTATCGCCTCTACTATCCGGGCCTGCGGCAGTCCTCACCACCTCTTGCGCCGCCGATCTCCGGCCTCGCAAACGCATCGCAAAGTTCTTGAACTCGACACAAGGCACGATGCCGGTAAGTCGTGGTGCTGCTTGGACCGGTCTGATTGCCTCTTGGTGCAAAGGTTCGCTGTTCAACGGCATCATGCGAACATCAAGCAAGTCAACGCCGGCGCGTCCTACATGGCCCGCTTGAGCATCTTTAGTCTGTTGATCTGGCCTTTGGCGTCGGCTGTTGGATAAACAACCTTGACTAATGATTGATGGTGGTCTCACGCTGTTCCTGTTCGCCAGCATCAATCCGGCATCTGCTGACGCCATCTATGCAACTGTTGCTCGAGCCGCTCGATCTGCTTATCCGAGAGCCGATCCAGATCGGTCAGAGCGGGCCGGCCCCCTCGGTGGCGGGGAGCAGTTCGTCGAGCTTGAGCCGGATCGCACGAGTATCAAGATTCTGCGCGTACTGGATCAGAAATGCGACCAGGAACGTGACGATGCTGG
>DATMND010000356.1:0-2416 GCA_035569235.1 Acetobacteraceae bacterium
TCACTCGCGTTCGTCTCCTCAAGACCCACCTGACGGAATAGCTTCCGCCTTTTCCAGCAACGCTCACCACGAGGGCTCTTTACCCCCGCAGCTTGTGGCGGTTTGAAGCCTGCCCCTGCAGGCCGACTTCGGGGGGCCGTCCCCCATCTCCGGTAAAGCTCCGCTTCGTCTCAAGCCGAGACGAAACGTTCACAGCACACAACCTCTTCGTATTTGACCGTACGCCACAGCCGTTCAACGAATACGTTGTCGCGCCAGGAACCGCGACCATCCATGCTGATCCTGATCAGGTTGTCCGACAGCAGACGAGTGAACGGTGCGCTGGTGAACTGGCTGCCCTGGTCGGTATTGAAGATCTCAGGACGACCATGCCGGGCGAGCGCCTCATCGACTGCGTCCAGACAGAATTCGACCTCCATCGAGATCGACACCCGCCAGGCCAGCACTCGGCGGCTGAACCAGTCCACCACCGCCGTGAGATAGACAAAGCCGCGAGCCATCGGAATATACGTGATATCCATCGCCCACACCTGGTTCGGTCGCTCGACCGTCATGCCACGCAGCAGATAGGGATAAACCTTGTGCCCATCTGCGGGTTTTGACGTATGCGGCCGGCGGTAGATCGCCTCGATGCCCATCCGCCGCATCATCGTCGTGACCCTTTCCCGACCAATCGCGATGCCCTCGCCACGCAGCAGATCACGCAGCATCCGACTGCCCGCGAACGGATAGTCCAGGTGCAACGCATCGATCCGCCGCATGGTCTCCAGATCAGAATCTGACACCGGACAGGGAACGTAATACAGGCTGCCACGGCTGATCCCCAACATCTCCGCCTGGCGGTTCAACGGCAGTCTGTGCCCGCGGTCGATCATCGCTTTGCGCTCAGCAAACCCGCCTTGCCGAGCGCAGCGGACAAAAAATCGCTCTCCAGAGCCTCTTGCAGAACCATCGGTAGCTTTACAGCGGGACAGACTCATTGTGAATGTAGTTGCGCTTTGCGACTTATGAAGGACTGACTGGAAATAATATTTGGATACACAACCAGTTATAGATGAGGCATACTTTGCCAATGCCATGGTGACACCGAACAATGGCCGAGAAGCCCCAGTCATATTACGGAACCTGGATCAATCGCCAACGCAGCCTGCTCCCCGGGCTGGACCAGGAGCTCGACCCCCTCACCGCCAAGCTCGAGCACCTCATTATCATCCTCGACACACTCGGGCTGGAAGCCTTCGTGGCACCGCCGTCACGCGGCCGCGGCCGGCCACCGGATGACCGCCCCGCCATCGCCCGCAGCTTCGTCGCCAAGGCCGTGCTCACCATCCCCACCACATCGGCCCTGATCGAGCGTCTGCAGATCGATCGTGCACTGCGACGCATCTGCGGCTGGGAACGCCGCTCCGACGTTCCCAGCGAGGCAACCTTCTCACGCGCCTTTGCCGAATTCGCCGCACAAGGTCTGCCGGAACGTGTGCATGAGCAGCTCGTCCGCCGTCATCTGCAAGATCACATCGTCGGTCATATCTCGCGCGATGCCACGGAGATCGAAGCCCGCGAGAAACCCCGCCGCCGGTCGTCGGATGACCCGCCGCCGCCTGCGCCGCCCAAGCGCAAGCGTGGGCGTCCGCGCAAGCATGAAGTACTGCCACCCAAGCCGCTGACCCGCATCGAGCAGCAGCGCACGCAGTCGCTCGACGAGATGCGCGCCGGGTTGCCAACCCAATGCGATGTCGGTGTCAAACGCAACAGCAAGGGGTTCAGGGAAACCTGGATCGGCTACAAGCTGCATCTCGATACCGCCAACGGCATCGTCCCCGTCGCCGCGATCCTCACCGCCGCTTCCATCCATGACAGCCAGGTCGCCATCCCGCTCGCCAGGACCAGCGAACAGCGCGTCGTGTGGCTCTACGACCTCATGGATTCCGCATACGACGCCCAGCCTATCATCGATGATTGCCTCGCCGCCGGCCGGGTTCCGGTGATCGACCGCAACACCCGCCGCGACACCGCGCTCAAGGCCGAAATCGCCGCCGAGCGTGCAAGGCGCCGGCTGATCAAACTCCCCGATCCCAGGGACCTGACATACAACGAGCGGACCACCGCAGAACGCGCCAATGCTCGCATCAAAGATGAATTCGGTGGCCGCCATCTCCGCGTTCGCGGCCACTTCAAGGCGTTCTGCCACCTGATGTTCGGCGTCGTTGCACTCGCCGCCGACAGCATCGTCCGGCTGTTCAGCGCCCGATTTTACATCCACCCCGCCTGATGCCTCCGTAAGGCGGCAGAAAATCCGGCGTCTTCGGATTTATGCAAGAGGCTCATTCGCCAGATCTTTTTCGATCCCGGCAGCAGCTTCGGCGGCAAGATGATTGTGACGACGAACTCCGGGCGCATCTACACCTTTAACTCC
>DATMND010000357.1:0-6052 GCA_035569235.1 Acetobacteraceae bacterium
ACTCGAGGGCAAGCGCCTCGTCGTCGGGAATCTCCGTCATCATCATCATCGTCCTTTTCGTTGCAGAAATTCGCTCACTTCACCCTGGCGCACCGCATGCGCACTCTCCTATCAGGCCCGGCAACACCTCCGCGACGCGGAGGCAGCGGGCCATCCGGCCTGGCGCGGGGGAGACCGGGTCGGGGAAGGACTGGCGGCATGCCTCGGTGGCGAGACCGCAGCGCGGCGCGAAGCTGCAACCGCCCGGCAGCCGCCGCAAATCAGGCGGGCTCCCCGGGATCGCGGCGATATCCTGGTCCGTCGCCTGGTCGTGCACGGTGGAGGCTAACAGACCCGCGGTGTAAGGATGCGCCGGCGCGCGCAAGACGTCCGCGACCGGCCCCTCCTCGATCACCCGCCCGGCATACATCACCGCCACGCGATCCGCGATCTCTGCCGCCACACCCAGATCGTGGGTGACGAAGATGGTGCCCATCCCGAGTTCCTGCTGCAGGCGGCGCAGCAGGATCAGCACCTGGATCTGCACCGTCGCGTCCAGTGCCGTGGTCGGCTCGTCTGCCAGCAAGAGCCGCGGCCCGCAGGACAGCGCGATCGCGATCATCGCGCGCTGCCGCAGCCCTCCCGACAACTCATGCGGATAGGCATCGAGCCGGCGCGCGGCGGATGGGATCTTGACCAGATCCAGCAGCTCGATCGCGCGGGCGCGGGCCTCGACCTTGGTGCCGCCCTTGTGTCGGCGGATCATCTCCACCAGGTGCTGGCCGATGGTATAGACCGGGTCCAGCGCGGTCATCGGCTCCTGGAACACCATCGCGACCTCGCCGCCGCGAAAGGCCCGTAACGGCTTTCCCTGCAACGCAAGAACATCCTGTCCGCCGAGTTCAACCCGACCGGCCACCTGCGCTTGCTTCGGCAATAGCCGCATCAGTGCGCGCAGCGTGACGGACTTGCCCGAGCCGGACTCGCCCAAAAGACACAGCACTTCGCCTGCGCGCAGGCTGAACGTGGCTCCGTTGACGGCGGTCACCGTCGCCTCGCGGCTCACGAACTTCACGGTCAGATCCCGCACGTCCAGCAGCGGCGTAGCCGCCTCGGTGTGGCCGTCCATCAGGTGGACCCCGCCAGGCTGTGACCGGAATCTGGCGTCGTCATATGACACGCCGCGACATGGGAGGAGCGGTCCTCCCAGTGTCCCAGTGTCGGCATCCGCGCTTCGCACACGGACTCCGCATGCGGGCATCGGGTCCGGAAACGGCAGCCCGAGGGCGGGTCGATCGGACTCGGCGGGTCGCCCACCAGTGGCGGCGCCTCGATCCGCCGTCCGGCGTCCATCGACAGGCGAGACCCCAGCAGCGCTCTTGTGTAAGGGTGGCGCGCTCGGGCAAATACCTCGGCCGCCAAGCCAAGCTCAACCACCTGTCCCAGATACATCACCAGCACGCGGTCGCTGATATAGCGCACCACGTTGAGGTCGTGGCTGATGAACAAATAGGTCAGGTTCAAAGTGCGCTTGAGCTGTCGCAGCAAATTGAGCACCTGGGCCTCGACCGACTTGTCCAGCGCGGAGACGGCTTCGTCGAGGATCACCATGCGCGGTCCGACCGCGAGCGCGCGGGCGATGTTGACGCGCTGCTTCTGGCCGCCGGACAGCTCGTGCGGGTAGCGCGGGCCGAACAGATCCGGCCGAAGACCCACCTTGACCAGGATCTCGTGGGCGATCCGGCGCGCCTCGGTCTTGCTGCGGCCGTTCACCATCGGGCCGAAGGCGATGGAATCCTGCACCGGCATGCGCGGGTTAAGCGAGGAGTAGCTGTCCTGGAACACCATCTGCACCTGACGGCGCAGGTCAGCCACGTTGACGCCGCCGCGTTCGCCCACGGCGTCGCCGTCGAACACCAGTTCGCCGGAGTCCGGCACCACCAGATGCAGCAAGAGCCGCGCCAGCGTTGACTTGCCGCAACCGGACTCGCCGACCACGCCAAGGGTTTCACCCTTGAACAGCGTGAACGAGACGCCATCCACGGCGCGCACCACCGCGCCCTTGCCGGCACCCTTCACCCGGAAATGGCGCTGCAGCTCGCGCGCGATCAGCATCGGCTGCGCGGCGCCGCCGCGGTCGCGCGGATCCACATAGGGCTGCATCTCGACGGCGGCGCTCATCCGCGCACATCCATCGCGCCGCGCACGCCGTCGCTGACGAGATTGAAGCAGATCGAGGTGATGAAGATCGCGATGCCCGGCAGCGCGCAGCCCAGCGGGTTGACGTAGAGCGACTGGCGCAAGGTCGAGAGCATCAGGCCCCAGTCCGGCTCGGGCGGCTGCACGCCCAGGCCCAGGAAGGACAGGCCCGAAGCGAGCAGGATGCTGACGCTGACGAGGCTGGAGGCATAGATGAACACGGGTCCCAGCACGTTGCTCAGCACGTGGTGACGGATGATTGTGAGCGTGCCCGCACCGCTGGCGCGGGCGGCCTCGATGTAGTCCAGGTTCTTCACCTGCGCGGTCGCCGTCTCCGCGACGCGGCACATCGCAGGCGTGAACACCAAGCTCAAGGAGATAATGCCGTTGATCATGCCGCCGCCCATCGCGCCGGAGATCGCGACCGCCAGCAGGATGGACGGAAAGGCGTAGAACACGTCCATGGTGCGCATGATGGCGGTATTGGCCACGCGCCCGGCGAAGCCGCCGATCACGCCCAGCATGCCGCCGACCACGGTTGCGATCAAAACCGGCGCCAGGCCCATCACCAGCGAGATACGGCCGCCATAGATCAGCCGGCTCATCATGTCGCGGCCCAACTCGTCGGTGCCCCAGGGATGGCCACGCCAGCCGAACGGCTTGAGACGGCCGACGATACTCTGCTGGTACGGATCGAACGGCGCGATCAGCGGAGCCGCGATCGCCACGATCACGATCGCCAGCACCACGAGTCCGAAGGCGATCGTCATCCAGTCGTAGCGCAGACGGTGCAGCACCGACTGCCAATAGCCGCGCACCTGGATCGCGGGCGCCCCGTCGATCTCCGAATCCGCCGGGATCGCGCCCGGCGCCACCACCGCTCTCTCATTCATGCTCGGCGGATCCTCGGGTCCAGCACCGCTTGCAACAGGTCCACGATCAAATTGGTGGCGACGAAGATCAGCGAGAGCGCGAGGATCGTGCCCTGCAGCACGGGAATGTCGCGGTTGATGATCGCCTTGAACAGCAGGAAGCCGCTGCCGGGCCAGGTGAACACCGTCTCCACCAGAATGGAGCCGCCCATCAGATAGCCGAATTGCAGCCCCATCACCGCCAGCACCTGTGGCGAGGCGTTCTTGAGCACGTGCCGGATCACCGCGCCCTCGCCCAGCCCCATGGCGCGCAGCGTAGTGACGAAATCCTGGCTGCGGACCTCCGCCACGGCCGCGCGCGTGGTGCGTGCGATGATGCCGATCGGGATCATCGCCAGCGTGGTCACCGGCAGCACCAGGAATTGCGCGTCGCTCCAGTGCCATAGTGTGAAGGCAGCCGAGCCGGACTGCCCCATCCCGCTGGCAGGCAACACCATCAATTCGACCGCGAAGACGATCACGAGTACCAGTCCCAGCCAGTAGTTCGGCAGGCTGACGCCGATCACCGCCGCGCCTGTCACGATGCGATCTGTGGGCCGCCCGGGGAAGCAGCCGGCCAGCGCTCCCATGCCATAGCCCACGATGAACGAGAGCGGCGCGGCGAACAGCGCCAGCATCGCCGTGTTGCCGAGCGCGCCAAACACCTCCAGCGTGACTGCGCGCTGGCTGGCGATCGAGCGGCCGAAGTCACCATGCAGAACGTGCCAAAGCCAGATCGCGTATTGCACCGGGATCGGCCGGTCGAAGCCATAGGCGTGCTTGACGATCGCGATGGTCTCGGCCGTCGCGTCCGGCGGCAGCACCGTCTGCAACGGGTCGCCCGGCGCCAGATACACCAGGGAAAAGCATACGACGCTGACGCCGAGCGCGATCGGGATCGCGAATAGCACGCGGCGGATGATGTAGCCGAGCATGCCCGTTCCTTTTAAGGATCGACCGTGATCGGCGTCAGGTCCTGGAACCAGTTCTGCGCCTGCACGAAGCCATGCACTTTCGGCGACAACGCGCGCGGATTGAGGTCGTGCACGACGAAGATCATCAGCGCTTGTTCGGATTCGTATTCGTGCAGCCTGGTCAGCAGCGCCAGCCGCTTCTCAGGCTCGAACTCTTCGAAGATCTGCTTGACCAGCCCGTCAGCCTCCGGCGTGCCGAAATGGCCCCAATTACTGCCGGCGGGCGACCAATAGGCCGTGGCAACCGGCTTGATAATGGCGCTCACCGGATCCAGCAGGCCGCGCGAGGCGTTCATCCCGTCGACGTTCGGGTATTTCGGGACGCCGGAGCGACTGACATCCAGCAGCGCGTTCCAATCCATGACATTGAGCGTGACCTCGAACCCGGCATCTTCCAGTTGCTGCTTGACCAGCTCGTTCATCGGCAGCGACTGCATCTGTCCCGAGCCTGATGTGGAGATCGCCAGCGTCACCTTGCAGGGCAGGCAGTTGGCGTCCTTCAGCAAGGCGCGCGCTTTCGCCTTGTCAAATTTGTAGATCACCGGATGGCCGTAATACGGCAGGGTCGGCGGCACCTCCGCATATTGGGGCGTCGCCATGCCGCCGACAAGGTCCACCACGTCGTCGCGGTTGATGGCGTAATTCGCCGCCTGTCGCACCCGAAGGTCCGTGAACGGACCGCGGGTGAAGTTCAGTATGTACGGCCAGTTGTGCGGATAGGCGTTGGAGACAATCTGCATCGCAGCGCGCTTCAGCACGGGGATCGCATCCGGCGCCGGCGCTTCGATGAAATTCACCTGGTCGGAGAGCAGCGCCGCGGTGCGGGTCGCAGCTTCCGGCATCGGCAGCAGCACCAACCGGTCCTGCTTCGGCACACGCGCCTTGTCCCAGTAATCGTTGTTCGGCACCAGCTCCATGCGTTCATGCGCGGTCATGCTGGCGAAGCGATATGGGCCGGTGCCGGAGGGCTGATTGGCGTAGGCAGTCCAGTCGTAGTGCAACGCCTCCGCCCGGCAGCGGCTGATCATCAGCACGTAGGACATGTCATACGGAAACAGCGATTCGACGAATTTCGTGTTGATGGCGACGCTATGGTCGTCGATCTTCTCGATGCTCTCGAAGTTGGTCAGGTAGGCGCGGGACAGCGCGAATTGCTGCGTGAAAAACTGCGGTGCCTTTGGGTCGCTGACGCGCTGGAAGTTCCAGACGACGTCGTCGGCCGTGAAATCGCAGCCATCATGCCACTTCACGCCCTGTCGTAGTGTGAAGATCCAGCGCTTGTGGTTGGCCGGATCGATATGCCACTCGGTTGCGAGGCCAGGCTTGATGTCCGACGCCCTGTCGCTCTTGGACAAATCCCAGTTAATCAAGGCGTCGTACAGATTCCAGCCGACGAAACGAAAGCCTTCGAAGCCTTGGTCTGGATTGCCCGTCGTGACCGGCAAATCGCCCGCGGTCATCGCCACCTTCAAGACGCCGGCTGCCTCGGCCGACGGCGCGGGGGCGACCAGCCCTCCAGCAATGAGGCCGGCCATTGCGCCGCACCACGAGAGCACCTTGAGGGCAGAACGCATCATCGCGCCTCCGTTGTCACGCCTGGCACCGCCAGAAAAGATATCGCTGCAACGCAGCATAGTCGGAGGTATATTTCGTTAGCAAGCAGCACTAATTTGCTTTTCTTGATCAATGTTTGTGCACTTGTCAGGCATTGCGCGATTTGACAGCCCGCCAAAGGCGGGCTGTCTCTTTCCGACATCGGGAACGCACGATTGCGGTAGAGATCCTATGCAGGCGCGGCGGGCGGGGTGATACCGTTTCGGTGTAACCCGTTGAGCCAAAATATTGATCCGGGGCTCCGATCTGTTCGATCGAGGAATAGAACCGCATTGACTATTGTCCCAGCCCTTCATCGCTCTACCGACCGGTCGCGCAGGCGAAGTTCGGCGATAATCCGCTTGTGCATTTGCCAGCAATCATAGTTGTCATTGC
>DATMND010000358.1:0-14847 GCA_035569235.1 Acetobacteraceae bacterium
AGCCACGGCATCCTGGACGAGATCTACTATCCGCGCGTCGATCAGGCGTGCACGCGCGACTTCGGCTTCATCGTCACGGACGGCGCCGGCTTCTTCGCCGAGGAGAAACGCGACTGCACGTTCGATCTGTCGCGGCTGGAGGACGGCGTGCCGGCCTTCCAGCTGACCAGCACGCATGAGGGCGGACGTTTCCGCATCATCAAATACGTGCTGACCGATCCGCGCGCCGACGTCGTCATGCAGCGCGTCCGGCTGGAGATTCTCAACGGCCCGCCGCTCCGCCTGTTCGCGCTGCTTGCGCCGCATCTGGTCAACGGCGGTGCGCACAACACCGGCTGGATCGGCGACTACAAGGGCCATCGCCTGATGTTCGCCGAGGGCGACGGCACCTGCCTGGCGCTCGGCGGTTCGCGGCCCTTCCTCGCCGTCTCGGCCGGCTTCGTCGGCGCCAGCGACGGCTGGCAGATGCTCCACGCCACCGGAAGTCTGACCGAACAGTACGACCGCGCCGCCGACGGCAACGTCGCCCTGACCGCCGAATTCACCGAGCCGGAAACCGAGTTCCTGCTCGCGCTCGGCTTCGGCCGCACTGCGCCCGAGGCTGCGTTTCGGGTGCGCGCGAGCCTGCAGACCCCGTTCAACACACAGCTCGAGGAATACGCCGCGGGATGGCGCGGCTGGCAGGCGCCGCTGCGTTCGCTCGATCGCAATGTGGACGGGCACAATGTCTATCGCGTCAGCACGACCGTGCTGCGTTGCCACGAGAGTCCGACCTTCCCCGGCGGGCTGATCGCGAGCCTCTCCATCCCCTGGGGCATCAGCAAGGGCGACGACGACATCGGCGGCTACCACCTCGTCTGGCCGCGCGACCTCGCGCAGACTGCCGGCGCGTTCCTCGCCTGTGGCGCCCACACCGAGGTGCTGCGCGTGGTGCGCTATCTGCGCGCCATCCAGGAGGATGACGGCAGCTGGCCGCAGAACTGCTGGCTGGATGGCTCGCCATACTGGGGCGGTATCCAGCTCGATGAATGCGCCTTTCCGATGCTGCTGCTGGACATGGCCTGGCGCGAGGGCGCATTGCCGCGACCGCTGCTTCAGGCGTTCTGGCCGATGGTGGCGCGTGCGTCGGGCTTTGTCGTCGGCCATGGCCCCCGGACCAACCAGGACCGTTGGGAGGAAAATGCCGGCTACACGCCGTTCACGCTCGCTGTGCAGATCGCTGCCCTGCTCGCCGCCGCCGAACTGGCGGAGGCATGCGAAGTCGATGACGTCGCAGACTTCCTGCGCGATACGGCGGATGCCTGGAATGAGCAGATCGAGGATTGGATCTACGTCGCCGACACGCGGCTCAGCCACGAAGTCGGCGTGGCAGGATACTACGTCCGCATCGCGCCCGAGGTGCCAGGCGAGGCGCGTGCCGCGCTCCGCGGAACAGTCGAGGTGCGCAACCGTTTCGGCGAGGCGTCGCACGTCGAGGCTGACGAACTGATCAGCACCGACGCGCTGGCCCTGGTGCGCTTCGGATTACGGGCGGCCGATGATCCGCGCATCACCGACACTGTGAAGGTGATCGATCACGTGCTGCGGGTGGACCTGCCCTACGGCCCCGGCTGGCGACGCTACAACGGCGACGGCTACGGCGAGCATCACGACGGCAGGCCGTATGACGGCACCGGCATCGGCCGCGTCTGGCCGCTGCTCGCCGGCGAACGCGCGCATTACGAGTTGGCGGCCGGCCGCCGCGCCGAGGCGGAACGGTTGTTGGCGGCGCTGGAAGCCGGTGCCAGTCCTGGAAAGCTGCTGCCGGAGCAGGTCTGGGATATGCCTGCGATCCCGGAACGTGAGCTGTTTCCCGGCCAGCCCAGCGGCTCGGCGATGCCGCTGGTCTGGGCCCACGCCGAGCACATCAAGCTGCTGCGGTCGCTGGCGGACAATGCTGTGTTCGACCGGCCGCCGCAGACGGTGCGCCGTTATCTGCGGGAGAAGCACGCGGTGCGGTGCCACCCGTGGCGTCCGGACTGGCGACCGCCATCCGTCCCGGTGGGCCGCGTGCTGCGGCTCGACCTTTCCGAGCCGGCGCTGGTGCATTGGAGCGCGGATGGCTGGGAGACGCGCACCGACGTGCAGACGCGCGACACAGGGTTGGGTATCCACACGGCGGACATTCCGACGGACGGTTTCGTACCGGGCCGGGACATTGTCTTCACCTGGATGAACCTGGCCACCGGCAAATGGATCGGCAGCGATTACAACGTCACAATTGGCGATGGCTGACGGCGCGTCACGCGGCGGGCATCGCAAAGCCATTCGCTTGGCGCGCAAGTGGAGAGCGTAGCCGTGCTGTTCTGTCGCGCAATACGAACGAGCGATACAGTTTACTTTCCGGCTTGGCCTCCCCCGTCATGGCGGGCGAAGGCCCGCCATCCACGACTTTGCTGATCACAGCACGAAAAGACGTGGATGGCCGGCCTTCGCCGACCATGACGGTGTCGTCGACCGGTGGGTCGCTCGGGCCGTTGGTATAAAAGGTTGCGTTTAGTTCTAATGTAACGAAACAGGAGGAGACAAGGTCATGGCTTCTATTCGGCACATTGCGATCGCGAGCAAGGACCCGGCGGGCACCGCTGAGTTCTACAAGAAACACTTCGACCTGAAGGAGCTGTACCGGCAGCCGAAAGAGACCGGCAACGACGGCGTCTGGCTCAGCGACGGGTACATCTATTTTGCCATCCTGAAATATGGGCCGAATACGCCGAAGCTCGGCCCGGACCAGTCGTCGGACTTCTGCGGCATCCATCATATCGGCTTCATGGTGGACGATCAGCGGGCGAAGGTGGCGGAGCTGGAAGCGGCGAACGTGCCGTACGTGCAGAGCAATCCGGAGGGGGCGCAACGGGCGAGCCTGATCAGGAACGCTCCGAACGAGAAGTTCATAGGCCCGGACTGGGTGCACTTCGACGTTCGCGAAAAAGGCTGGAACGAGGCGATCCGCTCCAACACCCAGCTCTATGAGCTGACGCCGGTCACGTCGGACCGCTGAAGCAACACCCGGACTATGGGACAGCAGGATCAAACTGCTGTCCCCATCGCCTCCTGCTCGGTCCCGCGACGGTGCGCGCCGTTCCTTGCGACGCGACGGCCGATGCGGTGACCGCTGTTGGGGAGCAATCCAACGCTGCTGAGTGGCCGGCTGTGCCGCCAAGCGGAAGAACGCCGCGTGGCGGGTCCATCGGTGATATTGACGGTTTCGCGGCTCAATAGCCCACCCCACACAATCGCTGTGTACGCTTCATGGCCGCCGTCGCCGGCGGAACTAACGCAACACTCGCTACCAGGCGGGGGCGGCCCCTTACCTGGGCCGGGCTTCCACCGGCTGGAACCCGCCGGCTTCCTGGCGCACCCATCCACGTTTTTGCTTGCTGGGATCAGCAAACACGTGGATGGCCGGCCGTCACCGGCCATGACAATGAAGGTGCGATCGTTGCTCCACTGGGAGCCCTTATTCCGCGGCGGATCCTAAATCCGCCATGCCTGTGCTCCCTCCATCGTGAAGGTGGCAGTCATCACATGGCCCGGCTCCTTTCCGAGTGCACGCAGCACGCGGGGACGCACGGTTGGTTCGACAATGAAAAATATGTAGCCGCCACCGCCGGCGCCCGTGACCTTTCCGGCCAGCGCTCCCGCATCCCTCGCAATATCGAATATCCGGTCTATGCTGTCGTTCGTGATACCATCCGCAAGATTCTTCTTGGTCTCCCAGGCCGAGCCCAGAATCTCCGCGAAAGTTCTTAGATCGTTGCGCAACAACGCCTCTTTCATGCGAACCGCGTCGCGCTTGATCTGATGCAGCGCCGCGAGTGTGGCGGGGCTGTTGTCCTTCATGCCCTCGACCTGCCGACCGATGATCGATGCAGAGCTGCGGGACACACCGGTGAAATACAGCACCGTCATCGCTTCAAGCTCGTAGAGCGTAGCAGGCCGGATCCGAAGAGGATTCACGATCACCTGGTCTCTACGGAACTCCATGAAGTTCACGCCACCAAATGTCGCGGAATACTGATCCTGCCTGCCGCCCAACTGGCCAATGTCGACTCGCTCGATGTCGTGGGCCAATTGCGCGATGTCGTATTCGCCGAGCGGCAATGCCAGGAGCTCACGGTAGGCCTGGAGCATCGCAACGACCAGAGTGGAGGACGAACCAAGTCCGGAACCCGGCGGCGCATCGCAATACGTCGTGACAGTAACCGCCAACGGTGCGCCATTCAGGAACTCTTTGACGATCCGCTTGTAGACGCCCTGATGCAGCGCGAGCCCTGACTTCCGATCGATCTCGAAGTCGGGCGAACCTTCGAAGCAGGCCTCGTTGTCCACGGCTATGAATTGAACCTTGCCATCCGCGCGCATCGCGATCGATGCATGGGCATGCATCGCGATCGTCGCGTTGAGCACGATACCACCGTGATCATCGCAAAATGGCGGAACGTCCGTGCCGCCGCCACCGAAGCCCAGCCGCAACGGCGCTCGCGCCCGCACTTTGGAGATCCTCATCGGATCGGCAAGCAGCGATCCCGCGATGACCGGCAAAAGCATGTCCCCCATCAGCGGGATCGAAGCTAGCGGGCTGCCCAGAGCCGGGCAAGCCGATGGGACTTCACTCTTGCAGAAGGTCGATCATCAGGAGGTGTGGCCCGACATCGTTGCGAGATCGCAGCACAACAGCCGACGCCAGGGGCGGTTCAAGCGATGGCGCGCTAACCCCCCAGCACCCGGCCGATCTGCCGCGCCACCTCATCGATATCCGCCATGCCATCGACCGTCCGCAGGATACCCTGCGCGGCGTAATGAGGCAGAATTGGTTCGGTCTGGCGATGATACGCCTGCAGCCGCGCCACCACGGTCTCACGATTGTCGTCGGCCCGGCGGACGAATTTGCCCGACCCACAGACATCGCACTTGCCCGCCACCTGCGTCGGCTTGAACGTATCATGGTAGCCGGCGCCGCAGTTCGCGCAGGTGAAGCGCCCGGCGATACGGTCAACCAGTGCCGCGTCATCCATCCGCAATTCAATCACCGAGTCGAGCTTCCGGCCCTTCTCGGCCAGCAGGCGGTCGAGCGCCTCGGCCTGGGGCACGGTCCGCGGGAATCCGTCCAGGATGAACCCCTTGGCCGCGTCGGGTTCGTCCACACGGTTGCCGAGCATGCGGATGATGATGTCGTCGGAGACGAGGGCACCCGATTCCATCACCGCCTTGGCTTCGCGCCCGATCGGCGTGCCGGCTGCCACCTCGGCTCGCAGCATGTCACCAGTGGAAATCTGGGCGATGCCGTAGCGGTCCTCCAGGCGTTTGGCCTGGGTGCCCTTCCCCGCGCCGGGCGGGCCCAGCAGGATCAGGTTCACCGTCGCCCTCGGACGCGCGCCTTGCGGATCAGGCCCTCGTACTGGTGCGCCAGGAGATGCGACTGGATCTGGGTGACCGTGTCCATGGTGACCGAAACGACAATCAGGATCGAAGTGCCGCCGAAGTAGAACGGCAGCCCGTAGTCGCTGATCAGGATCTCCGGCAGCAGGCACACGGCGACAAGATACAGCCCTCCCACTGTCGTCAGCCGCGTCAGCACGTAGTCGAAGTATTCCGCGGTGGCACTGCCTGGTCGAATGCCCGGAATGAACCCGCCGTACTTCTTCAGGTTGTCCGCGGTCTCCTCCGGGTTGAACACAACCGCGGTGTAGAAATACGAGAAGAAGATGATCATCGCCGCGTACACAGCCATGTAGAGCGGCGTCCCGTGCGACAGCTCCGTCCCGATCCATTGCACCCAGCCCGTCCCCGCGCCTTGCGAGAAGCCGGCAATGGTCGCCGGAATCAGCAGGATGGAGCTGGCGAAGATCGGCGGGATCACACCCGACGTGTTGATCTTCAGCGGCATATGCGTCGAATCGCCGCCGAACATCCGCGTGCCGACCTGGCGCTTCGGATATTGCACCACGATCCGTCGCTGTGCGCGTTCGATGAACACGATGAACGCGATCACCAGAACGGCGAGCACCATGAACCCGACGATAAAGAACGGCGACAGCGCGCCCGTGCGGCCGAGGTCGAGCAGTGAGGCCAGTGCGTTCGGCAGGTTGGCGACAATGCCCGACATGATGATCAGCGATGTGCCGTTGCCGACGCCGCGGGCAGTGATCTGCTCGCCGATCCACATCAGGAACATCGTGCCGCCGACCAGCGTGATCACGCAGGAGAAGCGGAAGAAGAAGCCCGGATCGATCACCGCCGCGCCGAATTGCCCGCGCATGCTCTCAAGCCCCACGGCGATGCCGTAGGACTGGAACATGGCGATGAACACCGTAAGGTAGCGGGTGTACTGGTTGAGCTTCTTGCGCCCCGTCTCGCCCTCTTTCTTCAGCGCCTCGAGCGTGGGGACGGCCGCTGTCATAAGCTGGATGATGATGCTCGCACTGATGTACGGCATGATGTTGAGCGCGAACACCGTCATGCGCCGCAGCGCGCCGCCGGTGAACATGTCGAACATGCCGAGGATGCCGCCGCCGTGCTGTTGCAGCATCTCGGTCATCACCGAGGCATCGACGCCGGGGACTGGGATGTAGGTCCCGATGCGGTAGACAACCAGCGCCGCCAGGGTGAACCAGATGCGCCTTTTTAGCTCGGTCGCCTTCGAGAGGACGCCGAGGCTGAGATTCGCTGCAAGCTGCTCGGCCGCGGAGGCCATGGTCCGTCCCTCGTCAATCGCGCCCTATTTTCCGCCTACGCTGGCAGCAAAGCAAGATTCACCACAAAGACACGAAGGCACGAAGGTTACGGTCCGTATCTTCGTGCCTTCGTGTCTTTGTGGTGGATCTTCTTATGCTTCCGCCGCCGGTTCGGCTTTGGCCACCGTCGTCGTCACCGATCCGCCCGCCTTCTGCACCGCCTCGATCGCCGCAGCCGATGCGCCGGAGACCGTAATGGTGATCGCCCGGCTGATTGCGCCATCGGCCAGCAGCCGCACGCCACTCAGCTTGCCGCGCACCAGACCGGCATCGCGCAAGGTGTTCTCGTCGATCGGCTGCCCGGCATCCAGCTTCCCGGCCGCAATCGCCGCCTCCAGTGTGCGGAGGTTCACCGGCGAATATTCCTTGCGGAACAGATTGTGGAAACCGCGCTTCGGCAGGCGCCGGTAGATCGGCATCTGTCCGCCCTCGAAGCCGTTCATCGACACGCCGGTGCGTGCCAGCTGGCCCTTGACCCCCTTGCCGGAGGTCTTGCCCTTGCCCGAGCCGATCCCGCGCCCAAGCCGTTTGGACTTGGGGCGGGCACCGGGATTGTCGCGCAGTTCGTTCAGCTTCATCTCAGGACAGCTCCTCCACCTTCACCAGGTGGGCCACCTTGTTGATCATGCCGCGCACCGAGGGCGTGTCCTCCAGCTCGCGCCTCCGCCGCATCTTGTTCAGCCCCAGCCCGATCAGCGTCTCCTTCTGGCCGGGCTTGCGGCCGGCCGGCGAGGCGGTCTGCGTCACCCGCACCTTAGGCATTGGCGGTCTCCCCCTCCGCCGGAGGTGCAGGCGGGGGCGCCGTCTCGCGACGAGCGAACAGCTCGGACACCTTCTTGCCGCGCCGCGTCGCCACCGAACGCGGCGAGGCGCAGCGCTGAAATGCGGCGAATGCTGCCTTGACCATGTTGTGGGGATTGCGGCTGCCGAGCGACTTCGCCACGACATCGCCCATCCCGAGGGTCTCGAACACGGCGCGCAACGGACCGCCGGCGATGATGCCGGTGCCGGCGACCGCGGTGCGCATCACCACCTTGCCGGCGCCGTAGCGGCCTTCGATGTCGTGATGCAGCGTGCGGCCTTCCTTCATCGGTACGCGGATCATGCCGCGCTTGGCGCGTTCGGTCGCCTTGCGGATCGCCTCCGGCACCTCGCGCGCCTTGCCCGCGCCGTAGCCGACACGGCCCTTCTGGTCGCCAACCACCACCAGCGCGGCAAAGGCAAAGCGCCGTCCGCCCTTCACGACCTTCGCAACGCGATTGATCGTCACGAGCTTGTCGATGATGCCGTCTTCGTTGTCGCGATCCCGGTCGCGATCCCGACCGCCCCGACCGCCTTCTCTCGCTTCACGTGCCATTCAGTTCATTCCTCAGAACGCGAGCCCGCCCTCGCGGGCGGCGTCGGCCAGCGCCTTGATGCGCCCGTGATAGAGATAAGCGCCGCGGTCGAACACCACTTCCTTCACGCCCGCGGCGATAGCGCGTTCTGCCACCAGCTTGCCCACCGCCGCGGCCGCTGCCTTGTCGGCGCCGGTGCGCAGGCCCTCGCGCAGCGTCTTGTCGAGCGACGAAGCGGCAGCCAGCGTGCGGCTGTGTCCATCGTCGATCACCTGCGCGTAGATGTGCTTGCCCGAGCGAAACACGGAGAGCCGCGGCCGGCCAATCGACTTGTGGCGCAGTTGGAAGCGTAGGCGCTCGCGCCGCCGCTCCCGCAGGTCCTGCAATGTGCTCATGCGCGCGCGCCTCTGTAGATTTCCACGTCATGTCGACGGAGGTCGGCATCCACGACTTTGTTGGCCGCGCAAAAGTCGTGGATGCCGACCTCCGTCGGCATGACGATGTGAAGAAACATCGTCACTTCTTCTTGCCTTCCTTGCGGCGGACCTGCTCGGTCGTGTAGCGCACGCCCTTGCCCTTGTAGGGCTCCGGTGGACGGAAACCGCGGATTTCCGCCGCCACCTGGCCGACCAGCCGCTTGTCCACCCCTTCGACCCTGATCGCCGTCGGCCGATCGCAGGTGATCTTGATGCCCTCGGGCACCGGATAGACCACCGGGTGCGAGAACCCCAGGCTCAGCTCAAGGTTCTTGCCCTGCACTGCGGCACGAAAGCCGGTGCCGGTGATCTCCATCGACTTCACGTAGCCGGTGGACACACCCTTCACCATGTTGGCGATCAGCGCCCGCGTGGTGCCCCACATGACGCGCCCCTGGCGTTCCTCGCCGTGCGGTTTCACGACGACCTTGCCGTCTTCCACGGTTGTCTCGACATGCTCGGTGAGTTGGAGCTTCAGTTCGCCAAGCTGTCCCTTCGCGGTCAGCAGGCGCCCGGCGATCGCCACCTGCACGCCCTGCGGAATCTCGACCGGATACTTGCCAACGCGCGACATCCTACTTCTCCGTCAGAACACGCGGCACAGCACTTCGCCGCCGACATTGGCAGCGCGCGCCTCTGCGTCGCTCATCACGCCGCGCGGCGTGGACAGTATGGAGATGCCCAGGCCGGCATACACCCGCTGCAGCTCCTTGATCTTCGAATACACCCGTCGGCCCGGCTTCGAGATACGGGTGATCTCCTTGATCACCGGCTCGCCCTCCGCATACTTCAGCTCGATGCGAAGCAGCGCCACGCCGGGCCGCAGTTCCTCGGCGGCAAAGCCGCGGATGAAGCCCTCGCGCCGCAGCACATCCAGCACGTTCGCGCGCAGCCTCGATGCAGGTGCGAGACACATCGAGTGGCGCGCGCGCTGCGCGTTGCGGATGCGCGTCAGCATATCGCCCAGGGGATCGGAATTCGACATCTGTCCGCTCCCTTTCTTACCAGCTCGCCTTGACCATGCCGGGGATCTGCCCCTCGTTGGCCAGCGAGCGCAGCATGATGCGGCACAGTTTGAACTTGCGGTAATTGCCGCGCGAGCGGCCGGTGATCGCGCAACGCAGACGCACGCGCACCGCCGCACCGTTGCGCGGCAGTTGCGCGAGCCTCAACGAGGCGTTGAAGCGATCCTCGACCGGCAGCGTGCGGTCCATCATCACCGACTTCAGTGCCCCACGCTTGGCCTTGTCACGCTTTGCCAGGTACTCGCGCCTGGTATTCCGGTTGACCTGGGAAGTCTTGGCCATCCTGTCTTGTTCCTCCGGAACCCGCAGCCCCCGGACCTGATCCGGGGGTCTGTGGCATTCCAATGATCCTCAGTTGGCGAACGGCAGGTCGAACAGCTTCAGCAGCGCCTTCGCTTCGGCGTCCGTCTTCGCCGTGGTGACGAACTGGATGTCCATCCCGCGCACATCGTCCACCCGGTCGTAGTTGATCTCCGGGAAGACGATCTGTTCCTTCAGTCCCATCGCGAAATTGCCGCGCCCGTCAAAACCCTTGCCGGTAATGCCGCGGAAGTCGCGGATGCGCGGCATTGCGATGGTGAACAGCCGGTCCATGAACTCGTACATCCGCGCCTTGCGCAGTGTCACCTTGCAGCCGATCGGCAGGCCCTTGCGGATCTTGAAGCCGGCGATTGCCTTCTTCGCCACCGTCTTCACCGGCCGCTGCCCGGCGATCGCGGTGAGTTCCGCCACCGCCGCATCGAGCTTCTTCTGATCCGTGGTCGCGTCGCCGACGCCCATGTTGATGACGATCTTCTCCAGCTTCGGCACCTGCATCGGGTTCGTGTAGCCAAACTCCTGCTGCATCTTCGCGCGCACCTCGTCGTGGTAGCGCTTCAGCAGCCGCGGCATTTCCGCGGGCGATGCGGAAGGCGCCTCGGACCCCGCAGCCGCCTCGGCCGCCTTCGCTCGCTCGGCCTTCGCCTCCGCGCGGTTGCCCTTCAGCGGCGGACCGGCACCCCGGCTGCCGCCGCCACCCTTCGGAGCACCACCACCCTTCGGCGCACCGCCCCTCGCTGCGCCGCCCTTGGGTGTACCGCCCTTCTTGCCCTTCGTTCCGCTCATTGCCCCAATCGCCCCTTGAACCTCAGGTCAGGATCACTTCGCCCGTCGCCTTCGCGACGCGCACCTTCCGCCCGTCGTCCAGTATGCGGAACCCGACCTTGGTCGGTTTCTCGCTTGTCGGATCGACCAGCATCAGGTTCGACACATGGATCGCCGCCTCCTGCTCGCGGATGCCGCCCGGCTCCGCCATGCCGCGCGGCTTCACGTGGCGTGTGGCCATCGCAACTCCCTGCACCACCGCGCGGTCCGCCTTCGGCTGCATGCGCAGCACCTCGCCCCGGCGCCCCTTGTGCGCGCCCGAGATCACCACGACCGTGTCGCCCTTGCGGATGCGGGCGGCCATCACAACACCTCGGGCGCGAGCGACATGATCTTGGTGAATTTGCGTCCGCGCAGTTCGCGCACCACCGGACCAAAGATGCGCGTGCCGATCGGCTCGAGCTGCTTGTTGATCAGCACCGCGGCGTTGCGGTCGAAGCGGATGGCACTGCCGTCGCCGCGACGCACGGGAAACGCCGTGCGCACGATCACCGCCTGGTGCACGTCGCCCTTCTTAACCTTACCGCGCGGGATCGCCTCCTTGATCGACACCACGATGATGTCGCCCACCGATGCAGTCTTGCGCTTCGACCCGCCGAGCACCTTGATGCACTGCACGCGTCGCGCACCGGAATTGTCGGCGACCTCCAGGTTGGTTTCTACAGAGATCATGCCGCCACTCCCTCGGTTCGCGCTGCACGCAGTGCCTCACCGTTGCGTTCGATCACCAGCCAGGTCTTGCGCTTGCTGATCGGGCGGCACTCCTCGATCCGCACCGCGTCGCCGATCTTGCACAGATTGGCTTCGTCGTGCGCCGCATACTTCTTCGAGCGGCGGATGAACTTCTTGTAGAGTGGATGCATCACGCGACGATCGACCAGGACCGTAATGGTCTTGTCCATCTTGTCGCTCGTCACCCGCCCGCTCAGGACGCGCTTTGGCATGTCGCGTCGTTCTCCCTACGACTTCGCGGCGGAGATGGTCTTCTCCGCCCGGTTCTTCTCACCCAGGATGGTCTTCACCCGCGCGATCTCGCGCCGCACCAGACGCACCCGCCCGACGCCTTCCTGCTGGCCGGTCGCGCGCTGGAAACGCAGGTTGAACTGCTCCTTGCGCAGATCGAGCAGCCGGGTCGCAAGCTCGTCCGGCGTCTTCGCGCGCACGTCCATTGCCTTGTTCGCCATCATGCGTCTCCGATCCGCGCGACGAATTTCGTCCGTATCGGCAGCTTCGCGGCGCCAAGGGTCAGCGCCTCGCGCGCGAGGCCGGCCGGCACGCCATCGATCTCGAACATGATCCGCCCGGGCGCCACGCGAACCACCCAGAACTCCGGTGCGCCCTTGCCGGAACCCATGCGGACCTCCGCCGGCTTGAGGCTCACCGGCACGTCCGGAAAGATGCGGATCCACACACGCCCGGTGCGCTTCATCGCGCGCGTGATAGCGCGCCGCGCCGCCTCGATCTGGCGCGCGGATATCCGATCCGGTTCCAGCGCCTTCAGTCCGTAGGTACCGAAATTCAGCGACGTACCGCCCTTGGCCGCACCATGGATGCGGCCTTTGTGCGCCTTGCGGTACTTCGTGCGCTTTGGTTGCAGCATCGGTTGCTACCCTTTTCGCCCGTCGTGCCGACGAAGTGCCTGCCCCAAGCGAAGGCTGGGGTCGGCATCCACGTCTTTCTTCTTCGCGCGAAGGAAAGACGTGGATGGCGGGCCTTCGCCCGCCATGACGTGTGGGGCCGTTGCCGGCATCAAACGCGTCACCGTTGGGGCGCCTGTTCCGCGGCACGGCGATCCTGCGACAGCGGGTCGTGCGCCAGGATCTCGCCCTTGAACACCCAGACCTTCACGCCGCACGTGCCATACGTCGTCTTCGCCGTCGCCTCGCCGAAATCGATGTCGGCGCGCAGCGTGTGCAGCGGTACGCGGCCCTCGCGGTACCACTCCGTCCGCGCGATTTCCGCCCCGCCCAGCCGGCCGCCACAATTGATCCGAATCCCTTGCGCGCCCAGCCGCATCGCCGACTGCACCGCGCGCTTCATCGCCCGGCGGAACGCGACGCGGCGCTCAAGCTGCTGGGCGATGTTCTCGGCCACCAGCTGCGCATCGATCTCTGGCTTGCGGATCTCCACGATGTTCAGCGCAACCTCGGCATTCGCCATCTTGCCGAGCTCACGCTTCAGCATCTCGATGTCCTGGCCCTTCTTGCCGATCACCACGCCAGGCCGCGCCGCATAGATCGTCACGCGCGGCTTCTTCGCCGGCCGCTCGATCACCACGCGCGACACGCCGGCGCCGTGCAGCTTCTTGCGCAGATGGCCGCGCAGCTTCAGGTCCTCGTGCAGCAATTTGGAATAGTCGGCGCCGGCGAACCAGCGGCTGTCCCAGGTGCGGTTGATGCCGAGCCGCAGCCCGATCGGATTGACCTTGTGACCCATCTATGCGGCCTCCTGCCCAGCCTCTTGGGCGCGTTCGGCGACGACGATCTTCAGGTGGCTGAACCACTTCTCGATACGCGCCGAACGGCCGCGGCCACGCGCATGAAACCGGCGCATGACCACCGAACGCCCCACTTCGGCGCGCAACACAACCAGGCGATCGACGTTCAGCTGATGGTTGTTCTCGGCGTTGGCGATCGCGCTTTCCAAAGCCTTCTTCACCTGCTGCGCGATGCGGCGCTTGGAAAACGTCAGCGTCGCGACCGCCTGCGCGGCCGGCTGGTTGCGGATCAGCCCGGCCACCAGATTGAGCTTGCGTGGGCTGACCCGCAGATTGGACACGATCGCCTGCGCCTCGGTATCTGCCAGCATGCGGGGATGATTGGGCTTGCTCATATCAGCCGCGCCTCGCGCGTTTGTCGCCGGAATGCCCGGTGAACGTGCGCGTCGGCGAGAACTCGCCGAACTTGTGGCCGACCATGTTCTCGTTCACCTGCACCGGCAGGAACTTGTGGCCGTTGTAAACGCCAAAAGTCAGGCCGACGAACTGCGGCAGGATCGTCGAGCGGCGCGACCAGATCCTGATGATCTCGTTGCGGCCCGACGCGCGCGTGGCCTCTGCCTTGTTGAGCAGATAGCCATCGACGAACGGACCCTTCCAGACGGAACGCGCCATGTCACTTACCCTTGTTGCGACGGCGGATGATCATGCCGTCGGTGCGCTTGTTGGCGCGCGTCTTGTAGCCCTTTGCCGGCTGACCCCACGGCGACACCGGATGCCGGCCGCCCGAGCTGCGGCCCTCGCCGCCGCCCAGCGGATGATCGACCGGGTTCATCACCACGCCACGGTTATGTGGCCGCTTGCCGAGCCAGCGTGTCCGGCCGGCCTTGCCGATCTTCTGGTTCATGTTGTCGGGATTTGACACCGCGCCGATCGAGGCCATGCATTCGGCGCGCACCATGCGCAGTTCGCCCGACCCCAGCTTGATCTGCGCCCAGCCGGCGTCCTTGCCGACCAGCTGCGCGTAGGTGCCGGCGGCGCGTGCGATCTTGCCGCCCGCGCCAACCTTCATCTCGACGTTGTGCACGATCGTGCCAACCGGAATTGTCGCGAGTGGCATCGCGTTGCCAGGCTTGATATCGACGCGCGCACCCGACACCACGCTATCGCCCGTGCGCAGCCGTTGCGGCGCCAGGATGTAAGACAGCTCGCCGTCCTGGTACTTCACCAGCGCGATGAACGCGCTGCGGTTCGGATCGTATTCCAGCCGTTCCACCCGCGCCGGCACATCGTATTTACGCCGTTTGAAATCGACGAAGCGATACGACTGCTTGTGCCCGCCGCCGATGAACCGGCTGGTGATGCGGCCGTGGTTGTTGCGCCCACCGGTGCCGATCTTGCCCTCGGTCAGCGCCTTGACCGGCTTGCCCTTCCACAGCTCGGAACGGTTGATCAGCACCGTGCCGCGCAGGCTGGCCGTGACCGGGTTGAATTGTCTGAGTGCCATTTCTGCCCCGCGCCTTATGCGAGCCCGGTGGTGAAGTCGATCGACTGGCCGGCGGCCAGCTTGACGAACGCCTTCTTCACGTCGGAGCGGGTGCCTGGCCGCCCGCGGAAGCGCTTGGTCTTGCCCTTCAGCACCAGCGTGTTGAC
>DATMND010000359.1:0-2588 GCA_035569235.1 Acetobacteraceae bacterium
GCCGCGCCGCGGGAAGGCCGAATCCTGCTGGGCGGCGTCGATATTTCTTCCCTTGCCGCCGCGGATGTGCGCTCGCGGATCGGCTGGCTCGCGCAGGCGACCCACCTGTTCGATGATACGATCCGCGCCAACCTCCGGCTGGCCCGGCCGGATGCGGACGATGCGGCGCTGTGGGCCGCGCTCGATGCCGCCAGGATCGGCGAGATGGTCCGCGCGCTGCCGGATGGTCTCGATACCTGGGTCGGAGAGGGTGGCGCTCGCTTCTCCGGTGGTCAGGGCCGGCGCCTGGCACTCGCGCGCGCGCTGTTGTCGCCGGCGCCGATTCTGATCCTGGATGAGCCCTGCGCTGGGCTGGATGGGGAGACCGAACGCGCCTTCCTGGCCACACTGAACGAAGTCGCGGAGGGGCGGAGCGTCATCCTGATCACGCATCGGCTGACGGGCGTGGAGCACTTGGATCGCATCTGGCGGCTGTCGGCGGGCAAGGCAATCGCCGCCGCTGCATAGCGGTGCTACTTCAGAACGGCGAGACCCGCCAAGCCGCACGCATACGCAGTCAGCAAGACCGCGAGAATGCCCCACATGTATGTCTTGCCAGGCTTGTCGGCGAAGCCGGCCACCATCTCGGTGCGCAATTCGGCTACTTCAGTCTTGGTCGCGAGATGCGGCAACGTCGCAGCCAGCATCGCCTCAATTCTGACGATCGCCAGTTCAACCCGGGCAGTTCTCGCGTCCAGTGAGGCGATCGCGGACTTCACGTCGCCCATGTGTTCCTCCAGCCGGGAAACGCGCGCTTCCATTCGCGGATCGTAGGGGTCGCCGTCTTGCGGTGCAACAGATGTGTCGGGCATGGCATGCGTTATTGCGTCATCGCGGTTGACGCCGGATTAACCGCCCGGCAGGAAGCTGTCTGTTCCGCGCGAGAAGGGAATCGGCCATGCGCCGCCTCGGCATCCTGTTCCTGCTTTTGTGTGTCGCCACCGGCAGCGCCCGCGCCGCCGATGCACCGTCGCAGAAATTCGTCGTGTTCTTCCAGGAGTGGTCGGCCGCACTGGACGACTCGGCTCAGACGGTGATCGGCCAGGCCGCCGAGTGGGTGAAGTCGCATCCGGGCAATGTCGCCCATGTCAACGGCTTTGCCGATCCCACCGGCAGCAAACAGGCGAACGCATTGCTGTCCGATCTGCGGGCCCAGATGGTGGTCGATCAATTGCAAACCGACGGCGTCGATTCGAATCGCATCCGTCAGCGCGGCCATGGTTCGGTGCAGTTCGCTCTGTCATCGCAGGAGAGCCGGCGCGTGGAGATCAGCATTAGCCGGCGCTGAGCCAATGCTGAAGTCGCTGCTCGCCGAGGAGCCCGCGTCGGTGCTGCGTCGCGTTTTCGGCTTTCCCGGCTTTCGAGGCCAGCAGGAACAGGCGGTCAACCACGTCATCGCCGGTGGCGACGCATTGGTGCTGATGCCGACCGGCGGCGGCAAGAGCATCTGCTTCCAGGTCCCCGCACTGTGCCGTCACGGCACCGCCGTGGTGGTCTCGCCGCTGATTGCGTTGATGGACGACCAGGTGGCGGCGCTGCGCCAGCTTGGCGTTGCGGCCGGCGCGTTGCACTCGGACCTCGATCCCGCAGAGGCGCGCAGTGTCGCGCGCGACCTGGTCGAGCAGCAGCTTGATCTGCTGTATGTCTCGCCCGAGCGGCTGCTGGGCAACGGCACGATGGAGCGGCTGTCGCGGCTGCCGCTGGCGCTGTTCGCGATCGACGAGGCGCATTGCGTGTCGCAGTGGGGCCACGAGTTCCGCCCCGAATATCGTGAGCTGGCATGTCTGGCGGACCGCTTCCCCGGTGTGCCGCGTGTGGCGTTGACCGCCACCGCCGATCCGCGAACGCGCGCCGACATCCTCCAGGCGCTGCGCATGGATGCGGCCGAGGTATTCGTCGCGAGTTTCCATCGGCCCAACCTGCATCTCGCCGCAGCGCCGAAGGTGGGCGAGACCGCGCAACTGCTCGATATGCTGGCGCGCCATCCGGACGAATGCGGCATCGTCTATTGCGGCAGCCGTGCCAAGACCGAACGCATCACGCAGAAGCTGCAGGACAGGTCGATCCCGGCGGTCGCATTCCACGCCGGCCTGGAGCCCGAACAGAAGCGCGAAGCGTTGGCACGATTCCGCTCGGGTGAGGCGGTTGTCGTGGTGGCGACGATCGCATTTGGTATGGGCATCGATCGGCCGGATGTTCGGTTCGTCGTGCACCTGGACATGCCGGACAGCCCCGAGGCTTGGTATCAGCAGATCGGTCGAGCCGGTCGCGATGGCGATCCCGCGGACACACTGTTGCTGTATGGCGGGCAAGACGTTGCGCAGGCGCGCCACTGGCTGGCGCAGTCTGCTGCGCCCGAGGCGCAGAAGCGGGTGATGCGCACCAAGCTCGAAGAGATGATCGCGCTCACCGAGGCGGTTACCTGCCGCACCCATTCGCTGCTGGCGTGCTTCGGCGAGGCGCTGTCCGAGCCATGCGGCCATTGCGACAACTGTGCCGCGCCGCCGCAGACGATCGATGCGACGGTGGAGGCGCAGAAGGTGCTGTCC
>DATMND010000360.1:0-28287 GCA_035569235.1 Acetobacteraceae bacterium
AAAGAATTCTGGCGCAGATGGAGGAAGGCGATGCACGCAGAACACGCAGATAAATGTGCGCGGCTCATTGACCATGGGCCACGCGTTTGATCTCCAGGCGCGGCTTGCCGAAGTTAAACAGCAGGCAGAGTCGCAGACCAGTCGCTTTCAGATAATTGGTGCATTGCGTTCGACCCCCGGGTCAAGCGCCCGGGGGCATGTGCGCGTCGTCCAGTACTTTGACGGTCTTCAGCTCGACCAGAAGCAGGTCGTTGATCAGCAGGTCCACGAAATACTCACCTATCAGGATGTCTTTATAGTGCACCTTGGCGCCGTATTGTTGCACAGTCGAGAGGCTGGCGGCACGGACTTCACATGCCAGCCCCGACAATTCATTCAGCTCGCTACTATCTGCGTGTTTTGCGTGTATCGCCTTTCTGCATCTGCGCTGAAATTCTTGCTTTGCGACGCTGTGGACAAATGATTGCGGGAGTATTGACGGGCCGGCGGCGCGACAGATGCTCGAAGCGTTTTAATCCGTCGGATCAAGCCTATAGCAATCGGCCAGTGCCTCCATGTAGCAGTGCTGATATCCAACGCAATGATTTTGCCTCTTTGGCTTTGCTCGAGGGAGGTGGAAAACCCCCCTGATGTCCCGGGTTGAGGCGGGTTGTCCCAAGCGTTTCGACCGGTCAAAATCACCGTGCAGAGGTACCAGGTTGCTCCGAACATGATTCGCGGACAATCTGCACCCTGCCATTGCGAGCCGAAGGGCAGCGATCCCTGGCCAGCAGCGCACGGGGTTGCCGCATAGCTTCGCTCCTTGCAAGGGCAGCGGCTTCTTGTGTTGCAGCAATCATGGGGGGATCGCCATGAGCCTCAGTCTCGACGGCGTCCGCGTGCTCGAATTGGCGCGCTACCAGGCAGGACCGCGCGGCGGCATGATCATGTCCGATCTAGGCGCCGAGGTCATCAAGATCGAACGGCCGGGTGGCGAGGAGACACGCAGGCATGCGCCGATGGTGCGGGGCCAGAGCATCTATTTCACCGTTTACAATCGTGGCAAGAAGAGCATCTGCCTGGACCTGCGGAATCCGCGCGGCAAGGAGATTTTTTCCGAACTGGTCAAGACCGCCGACATTGTGCTCGAGAATTTTCGCCAGGGCACGATGAAAGCGATGGGCTTCGAGTATGAGCGACTGCGCGAATTGAATCGCGGCATCATCCTGGTTTCCGTCTCCGGCTTTGGCCAGTACGGTCCCTATATCGATCGCCCGGCATTCGATCCGCTCGGCCAGGCGATGAGCGGCCTGATGTCGCTGACCGGCAAGCCGGTCGGCCAGCCGCTTGGTACTGCTTCGTCGGTCGTTGACCGCTATACCGCGCTGCACGCGACAATCGGCGCGCTCGCCGCGCTGCGCCACCGCGACCGGACCGGCGAGGGCCAGATGGTCGATGTCTGCCTTTTGGATTCCGCGCTGACCATGGTGGAGATCCCGACATCGTACTACCTCGCAACCGGCGAGGAAGGTGGCGAGGCAGGCCGGCCGCCGTATCGTGCGAAGGACGGATACGTGGTGATCTCGGCGGGAGGGCGCGAGATGGCAGCTCGACTGTCCCAACTTGTTTCAGGTGGAATTTCCAGCAGCGGCGAACCGATTACCGCGGGCCAGGGCGGCGGAGATGCCCGCAAGGCGCTGGAGGCATGGTGCGCCGATCGGCCGGTGGAGACGATCTGCTCGGCGCTGATGGAGATCGGCGTGCCGGTGGCGCCGGTGCGCACGATCCCCGAGGTCGCGAAGGACCCGCACCTGTGGGAGCGCGAGATGCTGGTGAAGATGGAGGACGCCGTCGCCGGCGAACTCTACGTGCCCGGCGTGACCGTCAAGATGTCGCACACCCCAGGCCGGGTGGGCCCGGTGCCAACACCGGGACAGCACACCGACGAAGTGCTCGGACGGCTGCTGGGCTACGACCGCGATACACTCGGCGCGCTGCGACAGACCGGCGTGATCGCATGAGCGCGACGGTCGCGATCATCGGTGCGGGCATCGGCGGCATCTACCTTGTTGCCGAGTTGGGCATCGCCGGCCACAAACTGCGACTGCACGATCTCGACGACATGCGGCTTGCCGATATCCGCGCGCATGGTGGTCTGGACGTGGAGGGTGAGCCTGGCGGGTTCGCCGCGGTCGAGCATGCAACGACGGACCTGCGCACCGCGGTGGACGACGCCGATGTTATTATCGTGGTGACGGGCGGCAATGCGCAGGCGACGGTGGCTCGCTTGCTTGCTCCGCTGTTGCGTGACGGCCAGCTGATTCTGCTGATCCAGGGCAACACCGGCGGATCGCTGATCGTGCGTCGCGCGCTGGACGATGCGGGTTGCCGAGCGGATGTCGATGTCGCCGAGATGGACAACTATCCGTATTCCTGCTGGCGGCTCGCTCCGACGCGAATACGTCCTATCGTGAAGAAGCGCTGGCTGCAGATCGCGGCATTTCCTGGCCGGCGCATCACGGCGATCTTCCCGCGCCTGTCGTCATTGTTCCCGCATGCGGTCGCCGCGCCAACCGTCGTGCACACCGGCTTCACCAATGCGAACGCGATGCTGCACGTGGCCAACTGTGTCGCCAACGCGGGCAAGATCGATCGAGGCGAGGCCTACAAATTCTACGCCGAGGGGGTGACGCCATCTGTCGCGCGGCTGTACGAGGCGATCAACGCCGAGCGCGTGGCGGTGGCGTCGTCCTTGGGGGCGTCGGTGCCGACGCTGGAAGACTGGTTCGAGCGCGTTTACGGCGTGCGCAGCGCGACTTTGGTCGAGACCTGCCAACTGCTCTCCACCAATAGCGACGGACCGTATCAGGCCACCGGAACACCAAAGACTTTCGACCACAAATATATCACCGAGGACGTGCCGGTTGGCTTGATGCCGATGAGTGCGCTCGGTGCCGCATCCGGTGTCGCGACGCCGGCGATCGATGCGCTGATTACGTTGGTCCGCGCGATCACCGGCCGGGACTTCGCTACCGAGGCGCGCACACTGGAACGCATGGGCCTTGCTGGAATGAATGCGCCACAGATCAGGCGTGCCGTAGAGACAGGATTTGCATAGATGCTGTTCAGTTGTCTGCCACCCGACGCCCGTATCCCTGGCCGCTTCCCGGGCCCGCCGCATGCGCGCGGCAAGCACTTCACCGTCGATATCCATTGCCACGTGCTGACCGAATCAGCCGAGGCGATGTTCCGCGCCGCCGGCCAGGTGGAACACCGTCCGCGCGACGTGTTCGCCAATCCGCGCACGCGCGAGGTCAACAGGGAGCAGGCGCGTCGGACGCGCATCCAGTTCACCTCTGTTGAAAAGCGCCTCGCCGACATGGACGTGATGGGGATCGACATCCAGGCACTCACGCCCGCACCGAACCAAACCTACTACGACACGCCGCCCGACCTCGGCATCGCCACAGCACGCGCGATCAACGACAACATCGCCGACATCGTCGCCCGCCATCCGGACCGTTTTGTCGGTTTGGGCACGGTGCCGTTCCAGGCGCCCGAACCGGCGGTGGCCGAACTCGAACGGCTGCACCGATCGCTCGGGCTGCGCGGGATCGAGATCGCCACCAACGCCGCCGGCGAGGATCTGTCGGCCGACCGCTTCCGGCCGATCTTCGCAAAAGCGGAAGAACTCAGGCTGACGATCTTCATGCACCCCACCGGCTTCACCGAGGCTCGCCGCTTCGCCGATCACTACTTCACCAATGTGATCGGCAATCCGCTCGATACCACGGTGGCCGTGCATCACCTGATCTTCGGCGGCGTGCTGGAAGAATGCCCGAACCTGAAGCTGGTGCTCGCACATGGCGGCGGATACCTGCCCGCCTATTCGGGCCGCATCGACCACGCCGCCAGCGCGCGTCCCGATTGCTGCGAGCAGATCCGCGCGATGCCGACAGACTACCTCAAGCGGCTTTACTTCGATGCGTTGGTCTATACGCATCCTCAGTTGGAATATCTCGTGCGTCAGTATGGTGTCGACCATGTCCTGATGGGGACGGACTATCCAGCCGACATGGGCGAGGTCGATCCGATCGGCTTCATCGAAGGCGCGCCCGGATTAAGTGCGGAAGAGCGCGCGGCAATCCTGGGCCTGAATGCAGCGCGGCTGCTGGATATCGCAGTTCCGGCGGCAACACGATAAGCGAGCGCCGCGTGTATGACGTCGCGGCGTGCTCATCGCAATGCTACCGTGCCAGGGCCTGGCTGCGTACCAGCCTCGCGTAGAGACCGTCCTGACCCAGCAAGACGGCATGCGTGCCCCGTTCCACCGCCCGGCCATCGCTCATGACCACCACAAGGTCCGCGTCGCGCACGGTGGAAAGCCGATGGGCGATGACGATCGTGGTCCGCCCCTGTCTGAGATGGGCGAGCGCGACCTGAACGGCGGCCTCGCTTTCGGTATCAAGCGCGCTGGTTGCCTCATCGAGTAGCAAAATGCGTGGGTTGCGCAGCAGCGCGCGGGCCAGCGCCACACGCTGGCGCTGACCGCCGGATAGCCGCTGACCGCCTGGGCCGACTCGCGTGGCATAGCCGTGGGGCAACGCCGCGATGAACGCCGCCGCCGCCGCGGCGTCGGCGGCGGCCTCGATCTCGGCATCCGTGGCGCCCGGGCGGCCCATGCGGATATTCGCGGCGATCGTGTCGTCGAACAGCAGCGCGTCCTGCGCGACATAGGCGATGGCATCGCGCAGGCTGGCCAGCGTGACGCGGCGCAGATCGGCGCCATCGATGCGCACTGCGCCTCCCGTTGCGTCATGCAGCCGAGGGATCAGTGCTAGCGCGGTGGACTTGCCCGCCCCGGACGGCCCGACCAGCGCAACGGTGGTCCCAGGGCTCGCCTCGAAGCTGAGTCCTGCCAGGCCGGTGCGACCGTCCGGATAGACAAACTGCACATCGTCGAACGCGACGTGGCCGCGCCCCGGCGGCAGTGCCACCGCATCCGGCGCATCGGCGATGCTCGGCCGTTCGTCCACAACGGCGAACACCCGCACCAAGCCGGCGAGGCCCTCCTGCAACGCGGCATTCAGTGAGCCCAGCGCACGCAACGGACGCGACGCGATCAGCAGCGCGGCGACAAATCCCGTGAAGTTGCCGATCGTCTGCGAGCTGATCGCGGCTCGCCAGCCGGCGAAGCCGATCACCGCCGCGACCGCGGCACCGCCCAGCACCTCCAACACCGGATCGACGCGGGCACGGCCCTTGGTCATGCGCATCAGCGCGCGATACAGCTGGGTGAACGCGTCCTCGGCCCGCCCCGTCTCCGCCGCCTCCAATCTATAGGCGCGCACCGTCCGCGCCTGGGCGAAGCTCTCGTTCAGCATCGCGGCCGTCTCGCCCAGGCGTTCCTGCATGCCCCCCGAGGCGCGGCGGATGCGCTTGCCGATGCGCTGGATCGGCAGCGCAGCCAGCGGGTAAAGCGCCGCCGCGATCACGCTCAGCAGCCAGTCGAGATAAAGCATGGACGCAACCAGCCCGATCACCGTAACGGCGTCGGCGATGCCGTTGACCGTTCGGGTCAGTGCGTCGCGGATGATCGTCGCATCGGTGGTGAAGCGGGCGGCAAGCTGTGCGGGCGCCTCACGCTCCAGTTGCGCCAGGTCGGCCCGCGCCAGATGGGCGAACATGCGGCCCTGCAGCTCGCGGATCACCAGCAGCACGACCTGCTGCACCTGGACATTCTGGAAATACTGTGCTGCGGCCTTGATTGTGGTGATGGCCACGACCAGCGCGGGCACCTGATACAGGATGCGCCGATCGCGGTCGGTGAACATCTGGAACGCGTGATCGATCACGACCGGATAGAGCGCAGTGGTGCCCGCCATAATTGCGGTCAGGACCAGCACCAGCAGCAGGCGGGGCTTGTGGTGGCTGATATGCTCGCGCCACAGCCTTCCGAGCAGAACGCGCGAAGTTTCGCGCTTCGCCAACAGGTCGAGGCGGGGCGTGGTCGCGTCCATCGCCCGCGTTTATCAGCCGTGGGGTAGCTGGTCCAACACGTGGGTCGGAGGCACCGGGTCGGTAACAAACAGCTAGTCATCCCAGCCGAATAGATCGTCATACCCACCGAATAGATTGTCATCCCCGCGAAAGCGGGGACCCAGGAGCCGCAGCCGAATTCGGTTACCCGCGCACCCGCCGCGCCAACTCGGCCCGGCAAGCATCCGGCATGGCAGTGCAGCCGCCCTCAAGCCACCACCGCCGCACCTCACGCAGCAGGGTCCCGACGCGCGGTCCCTCGGCCACGCCGAGCGCCAGCACGTCGCGCCCTACCAGCGGAAACACCGGGCGAGGCAAAGCGGCCAGCCGCGCACGCAAAGCCGCCCATTCCGGTGCTCCGCCTCCTGCGAGCCAGCACCGATCGATCAGCACCGCCTTCTCCTCGTCTGCCAGCAGGCGGCGAAGCTCAGCATCATCGTCGCCAGGCTGCGGCACCGGCCCAGCGCGCAAAGCTGCCAGCCGATCCCGCTCCGCCGTCGAAAACCGCAGGCGGTCGGCCAGCGCCCCGGGATCGCCGACCAGCAGCGCGGCAAGGCGCAGCAGCGGGTCAGGCGGCGCACCAGCCGCGACCAGACGTGCCAGTCGCGGCGGGTCGGTGCCCTCCGGCAACACCGCTCGCAGAACGCCCAGCTCTGCCATCAGCGAAATCGCAGCGCGCGGATCGGGCGCGGACAGAATCCGCTCCAGTTCGCTCCACACCCGCTCGACGGAGAGCGCTGCAAGCCCCGGAACCCCGGCACGGATCGCCGCTGTGGCGGCGGAATCCGCCGGGCCGACGGCATACCGGGAGAAAAACCGGAAAAAGCGCAGGATGCGCAGGCAGTCCTCGGCGATGCGCGTCGCCGGGTCGCCGACAAACCGCAGCCGGCCGGCGCGCAGATCGGCGACGCCATCGAAATAGTCGAACACCGCGCCGTCGCGCGTCATCGACAGCGCGTTGATGGTGAAGTCGCGCCGCGCCGCGTCCGCCCGCCAGTCCTCGGTGAATGCCACGTGGGCATGGCGGCCGTCGGTCTCGACATCGCGCCGCAGCGTCGTGATCTCGAATCCGCGTCCGCCGGCCACCGCCGTCACCGTGCCATGATCCAACCCGGTCGGCACGGCGCGAATCCCGGCCGCCTGCAACGCTAGCATCACCTGCGCTGGCGAGCGGGGGGTCGCCAGGTCGATGTCCGTGTTCTCGCGCTCCGCCAATGCATCGCGCACAGCACCGCCAACCACCCGGGCTTCGGGCACGGCCGCCATCACGGCCGCCAGGGAGGGCTCCGCCAGGAACGCGGGCGGATCGATCCGCAATGCCGGCGCATCGGTCATCGCGGCACCGCGTGTCCCGAAACGATCCTTCCGTCCTCCAGATGGGCCGGTGCATACGCGGTGCCTGGCGGCAACGCCTGGTGCAGGCTCAGCCAGACGAGCGTGCCCGCCAGCAGTGCCAGAACACAGGCGGCCGCCGCGACCACACGCACGGATGGGCCGCCATCGGTGCCTACGGCACGCCAGATCGCAAAGAAGACGAACGGGGAAAGAAACAGCGCGATCTCAACAAGCCGGAGCATGCGACCCCGCAGCCCGCAGCTTCTGTGCGAGATGCACGAGAATGGCGGCCGTCGCGCCCCAGATATAATGGTCGGGATGCGGCCACACCCAATATTCCCGCCAATGTCCCCGCACGTTATGGCGCTGGCGATGCGGCGCGGCAGGATCGAGCAAGACGCCGATCGGCAGTTCGAACACCGCCTCCACCTCACGCGGCGACGGCCGCAGTACCAGACCTGGCGGCAGCAGACCGAGCACGGGGGTGATCAGGAAACCGGTCCCGGTCACGTAGTCAGCCAGCCGGCCGATCACCTCGACGCGCGACGGATCAAGCGCGATCTCCTCCTCGGCCTCGCGCAGCGCGGCGGCCTCCGCATCGGCATCCGATGCATCGATCCGGCCCCCCGGGAAGCTCACCTGCCCGCCATGACTGTTCAGGTGGGCATTTCGCTTGGTCAGCAGGATGGACGGTTCAGGTCCCAGGATGATCGGCACCAAAACCGCCGCTGGCACCGGCGGCACATCGAGTATCTCCAGCACATCGTCGCCGTCCGCGACATCGCCGGTTCTCGGTTCGACGGCGATCGCCCTCAGCCGCGCCCGCAGCTCAGCCGCCGTCATGGAGGCTCATCCGGTCCCTGGGGATCACTCTTCGCCGGGAGGCAGCTCGCCGAGCGGGAAAAATTTGCCGCAGCTCCATACGCCGAGCATGCGTCGGCAACCGACCCATTCGCGCACGCCGAGGGCGACCAACTCGTAATAGACGGCACGATTGATGCGTGCCTCGATGTCGTGGTTGCCTGCGCCTTTGCGCACAAGGATGTAGGGCGTGGGCTCGCAGGTCAACACGTCGTGCGCCACACGAATCGGGTGGTCGGGTCCCGCCGTCACCACCTGATCGACATTGGTGCGGAAGGACAGCACCTGCTGGCGCCCTTCGCCCACCCAGTCGAGCTCCACTGCGACGAACGGCGCATCCTCCACGTCGATGCGGCCCCGTTCGGCGGGCGTTTCAAGATAAAATGAGCCGTCAGTGTCGCGCTTCAGGACACTGGCGAACAGGCAGACCAGCTCCTTGCGGGGGATCGGGCTGCCACGGTAAAGCCACGTGCCGTCACGCCGGATGAGAAAAGGCAGGTCGCCGCAATCGACCGGCGGCCGACGGACGCGGGTAGGCGGCTGGCCGCAGGGGTGCCTGACAGGCGCAATCGTCTCGCCGAACACCGCGGATGTAGCTGCTCCCGCCGGGTTGCGACCGACGGCACTGGCAAGCTGCGCGGGAGGACTGGCCTCGTTCACGTCTCCATCTCCATCCCTGGCTAACTTCCATCCGCATTCGCGATATAGGTAGCATCCCCCCGCCCGCGAAAGTGCCTATATGACGGGTTGGTTAGAATTGTCGGAGGTGGAGTCCGTATGTCGGCAAGTATGGCTGCCGCGCAACAAGGCGCGGTGAACGCGGGCTCCGTGGACGCCAGCACGATCCTGGCCGACGTGGAGGCGCTCGGCGCGCGCATCGGCAGAGTGCGTGTCGCGATCGAACGCGTGATCTTCGGTCAGGACGAGGTGGTGGATCAGACGCTGATCACCCTGCTCTCCGGCGGCCATGCACTGCTGGTCGGCGTCCCCGGCCTCGGCAAGAGCCGCCTTGTGGAGACGCTGGGCATCGTGCTGGGCCTCGCAACCAAGCGGGTGCAGTTCACCCCCGACCTGATGCCGGCGGACATCATCGGCAGCGAGGTGCTCGACGAAGCCGAGGGTCGGCGCAGCTTCCGCTTCGTGCCTGGTCCGGTATTCTGCCAGCTTCTGATGGCCGACGAGATCAACCGCGCCAGTCCGCGCACCCAGTCGGCCCTGCTCCAGGCGATGCAGGAGCAGCGCGTCGCCGTGGCCGGCGTGGAGCATCTGCTGCCACGACCCTTCCACGTGCTGGCGACGCAGAACCCGATCGAGCAGGAGGGTACGTATCCGTTGCCGGAAGCCCAGCTCGATCGTTTCCTGCTGCAAATCGACGTGGGCTACCCGGCGCTGGATGCCGAACGGACCATGCTGCTCGCGACCACCATGGTCGCGGAGGCGCCGCCGGAACAGGCGATGACCGCGGACGAACTGCGGGCGGCACAGGCCCTGATCCGCCGTGTGCCGGTCGGCGAGAAGGTGGTCGAGGCGATCCTGGCCCTAGTGCGTGGTGGCCGTCCCGAGTCGTCGGACGACGACGTGGTGCGCCGCCACGTTGCATGGGGTCCCGGTCCACGTGCGGCGCAGGCCCTGATGCTGGCGTCGCGCGCCCGCGCGCTGCTCGGCGGACGGCTGGCGCCAAGCATAGACGATGTGGTGGCGCTTGCGCGGCCGGTGCTGCGTCACCGCATGGCGCTGAACTTCTCCGCGCGCGCCGACGGCGTGGCGCTGTCCGATGTGATCGATCGGCTGGTGGAGCGCTTTGCCTAGCGCCACGATCCAGGCCGCGGTGGAAGCACGGCGGGCCGAGGCACTTGGTGCTCGGCTGCCGCCGCTGCTGGTCGCCGCCGAACGCGTGGCGACGACCGTCGCGCAGGGCGTGCACGGCCGGCGGCGGGTCGGCCAGGGCGATAGCTTCTGGCAGTTCCGCCGTTTCGTGCCAGGCGATCTGATCGCGCGCATCGACTGGCGGCAGTCGGCGAAATCCGGCCGGCCGGTGCCCGACGGCTGGTTCATCCGCGAGACCGAGTGGGAAGCCGCGCAGACCGTTTGCCTGTGGCGCGATACGTCGTCATCCATGCGCTGGCGTTCGCGCGGCGCGCCGGTGGAAAAGCGCGAACGAGCGGGACTGTTGCTGCTGGCGCTCGCGTCGCTACTGCTGCGCGGCGGCGAACGGGCGGCGATGATCGAACTTGGCGCGCGGGCGGTATCCGGCCGTGCCGGGCTCGACCGGCTGGCCGCGTCGCTGCTGGGTTCGCCGGACGAAGATGTGGGCCTGCCGCCGCACGTGGCTCTGCCGCGGCATGCACGCGTGGTGCTGTTCGGCGATTTCCTGTCGCCGCTGGAGGAGATCCAGGCGACGATCGGCCGGTTGGCCGCTATTCCGGTCAGCGGACATCTGCTCCAGGTGCTCGATCCGGCGGAGGCCGACCTACCCTATAGCGGGCGAATCCGCTTCCGCGGCCTGGAGCGCGAGGCCGACACCTTGATCCCGCGTGTGGAGGGCGTGCGCGGCGAGTATGCGCGGCGGCTGAAGGCGCAACAGGACGGGCTTGCGGCGATCTGCGCGGCTGCCGATTTCGGCTTCGCCATCCACCGCACCGACCATCCGCCCGAGGCTGCCCTGCTTGGCCTCTATCTTGCGTTGACCGCAAGATGATCTTCGCCGCCCCTTGGGTGCTGCTCGCGTTGCCAGCCCTGCCATTGCTCTGGTGGCTGCTTCGCGTCACGCCGCCGGCGCCCCGCAGCGAGACGTTCCCGGCGATCCGCCTGTTGATGGGGCTGCATGCGCGCGAGGAGACGCCTGCTCGCACGCCGTGGTGGCTGCTGGCGCTTCGCATGATCGCGGCAACGCTGGTTATCGTCGCCTTGGCACGGCCGGTGCTGGATGCCGGCTCGACACTGCCCGGGTCAGGGCCGGTGCTGTTGGTCGTGGACAATGGCTGGGCGTCGGCAAGCGATTGGCCGCGCCGAATGCAGGCCGCCAACACCGTGCTGGATCGCGTGGAGCGCACCGGGCGGCAGGCGGCGTTGCTCCCGACTGCTCGGGACGAGTCGGGATCCGCTCCCCAGGCGACCGCGCCGATGCCGGTCGCCGATCTTCGCGCCAGACTGGCGGCGCTGCATCCCGAACCCTGGCCGCCCGATCGCGCGACCGCCGCCGCCGCACTGCAGGGCTGGAACAGGTCCGGCGGCAGCGTGACCTATATTGGCGACGGCCTGACGCATGGCGGCGATTTTCCGTTGTTTGCCGAGGCTCTCCGCGGTGTCGGGCCAGTTACAGAGTTGCGCTGGCCGATCGCCCCAGCCCGGCTGTTGCTGCCACCACAGAACGAGGCTGACGGTTTGGTTGCCCGGATGCAACAGGTACCGCAGCCGCTGGCCGGCCACGCCGCGGTGCTGGCGCAAAGCGGCGACGGGCGGACCCTGGCACGCGCAAGCGTCGATCTCCCGGCGGGTGCCGCGACGGGAACGGCGACGATTGCCCTGCCCGCGGAATTGCGCAATCGGCTGAGCCGGCTGGTGCTCGAAGGACCACCGTCGGCTGCGGCAATCGTGCTGCTCGACGAGCGCTGGCGGCGCCGCCCGGTAGGCCTGGTTGCGGGCGACGTCACGACCGCCGACACGCCGTTCGCCGGGCCGCTCTACTACCTGCGTCGCGCCCTGACGCCGTTCACCGAGGTTCGCGAAGCCGACCTTGCAACGCTGCTGCAACGCGAAGTCTCCGTGCTGATACTGGCGGACAAGCCGATGCCGGCAGGGCCGGAGCGCGACGCGCTGACCCGTTGGGTGGAGCAGGGAGGCCTGCTGATCCGCTTTGCCGGCACGCGCACTGCCGAACAGCCGTTCGGCGAAACCGACCAGCTAATGCCGGTAAAACTGCTCGGCGGTGATCGGCAGCTTGGCGGTGCGCTGTCCTGGTCGGAACCTGCCGGTGTGGCGCAGTTCCCCGCCAGTTCGCCATTCAACGGACTGCCGGTTCCGGACGAGGTGAAGGTGAGCCGTCAGGTGCTTGCCGAGCCATCGGCTGATCTCTCGGGGCACACCTGGGCGGCGCTCGCCGATGGCACGCCGCTGGTGACGCAGGCAACCCGTGGCGCCGGGCGAATCGTGCTGTTCCACGTAACGGCGAACGCCGACTGGTCCAACCTGTCGCTGTCCGGCCTGTTCGTCGACATGCTGCGGCGGCTGATCGCCTTGTCGGCCGGGGTGGCGACGACAGCCGACAACGCGTTCCTGGCGCCGGCCGAAACGCTGGACGGCTATGGGCTGCTGTCAACGCCGCCCCAGGCGGCCACAGGTTTGCCCGCAAGCGAGATCGTCCGCACGGTCGCCTCGCCGCGCCATCCGCCGGGGCTGTATGGTCCGGAGAATGGCAGGCGGGCGCTCAACCTTGGCGCAAACATGCCTGCGCCGGAAGCCGCCCCGGCGATCCCGGGTGCGCGGGTGGAGGACCTTGGCGCAACTGTCCCCGAACGGGCGCTGGGACCCTGGCTGCTCGCCGGTGCGATCTTGCTGCTGGCGCTCGACCTGTTCATCGCGCTCGGCCTGCGCGGGCTGCTGCGGCCCAGCCGGGTCGCGGCCGGGGTGGTCCTGGTGTTGCTGGCGGCGCCGGCAGCGCACGCATTGGACAGCAACCCCAACCCGGCGCTGGCGACGCGGCTCGGCTATATCGCGACCGGCGACGCGCAGTTGGACGCGGTCGCGCGGGCGGGACTGGAGGGTCTGTCGGAATACGTCAACCGGCGCACCGCCGCGGCGCTCGTGGAGCCCGACGCGGTCGAGCCGGGAAAGACCGACCTCAGCTTCTATCCGTTGCTCTACTGGCCGGTCAGCGCAGATGCGCAGCCGCTCACGCCCGACCAGACCGCGGCGTTGAACGACTATATGAGCCGTGGCGGCATCATCCTGCTGGATACCCGCGATTCCGGTTCGGGGGCCGGCTTCGCCCCTGGGACGGACTCGGCGCTGCGGCGGGTCGCTCAGGGGCTGGTCATACCGCCGCTGGCGCCGCTGACGACCGACCACGTACTGGCCCGCGCGTTTTACCTGCTGCAGGATTTTCCTGGGCGATACACCGGCGAACAGGTGTGGGTGCAGCGCGACCAGGACCGGGCGAACGACAGCGTGAGCCCGGTGATCATCGGCGGCAATGACTGGGCCTCGGCGTGGGCGGTGGATGACAGCGGGCGCAATCCTTACGCGGTGATCCCCGGTGGTTCGCGGCAGCGGACGCTGGCGTATCGGTTCGGCGTGAATCTGGTGATGTACGCGCTGACCGGGAATTACAAAGGCGATCAGGTGCACGTGCCGGCGATATTGCAGAGGCTGGGGCAGTGAGCCGAGTGTGCTGATGGAAAATGGGCTGCCCTGATGGCTCAGGCTGCAAGACCGCGACCTACGAGCGGGCGAGCAGTGACGCCACTTTGGATCGTGTCGTTGTTCCTGACACTTACGGAGACTGTTCTCGGTATTGCCGTCATTCAGACTGTCGGTGGTGTACAGATCGCGCTCACTGTCTTTGTCCTGACGTTCCCGTTGGGTGTGGCTGCGGCCTTCTTCGTGATCCTCTGGAGCAGGCCGTGGGTGTTTTACTCGCCGGCAGAGTACGGTGATACTGACGTCGGTCGATATGTCGACGCTCTTGCGCAGGCCAAGTTCTCGAGAACGACCACTCGCACCGCGGACGTGCCGGGGGAGATCACGGTCGTCGGCAATCCGGACCAGTTGCGCCTGCTCTTCAAGGCGGCAGGGACGTCGTGGCACAAGAGTACAAAGGCGATGGACGTCGGGACAGGATGCATTGTGCAGGTATCGAATGAAATCCTGAATCCGGATGGCTCCGTAAGCGTCGCCGAGGCTCTTGCGTTTGTGCCGGGGGTTCAAATCGAGGAAGACGGGGACGGTAGAGGGCGGCATCTCCGCCCCATGGAGCAAGCGGTTTGATCTTCCTGAGTTACAACTGGCGCGATCAGGCAATCGCTCACGAGGTCGACGTCTTGCTTCGCCAGGCCGATTTCGACGTCTGGATCGATATTCGTAATCTCCAACCCGACGTGGACATACTCAGGCAGTTGGATCAGGCCATTCAGCGCTGCAGTGTTTTCGTCACGGTGAAACCCGGCAGCCAGAACGGATCGCGATGGATGCGTACCGAATTGTCGATCGCTCGTGCCTATGGGAAGGCGACCCTGTCAATCAGGGCCGACTCACTTCATCTGGCAGGACAGGTTAGGGCAATTTCCAGAGCGATAATGGCCATCGTGGCGCAACGTTCGCTGCTTGACTCTGAAAACCGCCCTTTCCCAAACCTTGAACCACTTCGCGATCCAAGCGCGCGAGGGACATTGAGAATGTCGGTGGCTTAGATGCGCCCGGAAGAAGTCATCGCCGCGCTGCGCTTCGAACCGCTTCTGCCGCTTTGGCTGATCATCGGGCTGGCGGCGCTCGCCCTGCTGATCGTGGCAGTCGCCGCCGTGCGGCGGGCGCGCGGCACAATCTGGCGTCTGGCGGCATTTGCCGTGCTGCTGCTGTGGCTGGCGGGCCCGCGGCTGGTGCTGGAGACGCGCGACAACCTGCCCGATATCGGCCTGCTGGTGGTCGATCAGACCGCTTCGATGCAGGTCGGCGAACGGACACGACTGGCCGAAGCGGCACGCGCGACGATCGGCCAGCAGGCGGCCAAGCTGCCGGACCTGGAGCTTCGCACAATCACCGTGCCGGAAAGCGGCGACTCCGGCACACGGCTGTTCGCCGCGATCGAGCGGGCGCTCGCCGATATCCCGCGGTCGCGCTATGCCGGCACGATCGCCATCACCGACGGGCAGGTGCACGACATCCCCGAGACCCAGCCCGGCGGCGCGCCGCTCAACGTGCTGATCCCGGCGAAAGGGGAAGAGTTCGATCGCCGCCTGCGGGTGATCGAGGCGCCGAGCTACGGCATCGTCGGCAAGACCGTCACGTTGCGCGTGGCGATCGAGGATCTTGGAGCCCCACAAGCCGCCGGAACCGCCAATCTGACGATACGCCGCGACGGCGAGCCGCCCCGGGTGGAGAACGTCCCAGTCGGCGCAGAGCAAAGGATCGAGCTGCCGATCGCACGGGCGGGCACCACCGTGGTGGAGCTGTCGGCCAACACGCTGCCAGGCGAGGTCTCGACGATCAACAACCGGGCGGTGGTCGAGATCAACGGCGTGCGCGACCGGCTGCGCGTGCTGCTGATCTCCGGCGAACCGCACTCCGGCGAGCGCACCTGGCGGCGGCTGCTGAAGGCCGATCCATCCGTGGACCTGGTGCATTTTACGATCTTGCGTCCACCGGAGAAGGACGACCTGACGCCGCTCAACGAACTGGCGCTGATCGCATTTCCAGTGCGCGAGCTGTTCCTCGACAAGATCCACGAATTCGACCTGATCATCCTGGACCGCTTCCAGAACCGCGGCCTTCTACCGATGCCCTACATCGCCAATATCGCCGAGCATATTAGGGACGGCGGCGCGCTGCTGCTGAGCGTCGGGCCGGAGTTTACCGGCAGCTCCAGCTTGGCGGCGACGCCGATCGGTCAGGTGCTGCCCGGCATCCCGGCTTCGATCGGCGCCACGGTGGAAGGGCAGTTCCGTCCGCGCGTGACCGACCTCGGCCAGCGCCATCCGGTCACTGAGGGGCTCGCAGGCGCCAATCCGCCCGACAACCCAGACAAGCAGCCCGACTGGGGATCCTGGTACCGGCGCATTCAGCCGGCGGACGTGCACGGCGAGGCATTGCTGGGCACCAGCGACGATCAGCCTCTGCTGCTGCTGGACCACGTCGGCAAGGGACGCGTCGCCCTGCTGCTGTCGGACCAGATCTGGCTGTGGTCGCGCGGCCACCAGGGTGGTGGCCCGCAGGCCGAACTGCTACGCCGCGTCGCCCACTGGCTGATGCAGGAACCGGAGCTGGAGGAGAATGCGCTGACGGCGCGCGTCGCCGCGGGTCGCCTGACCATCGAGCGCCGCTCCACCGACCCTGCGCCGCCCGGCCAGGTGACAGTCACCGATCCCGACGGCAAGACGCAGACCCTGCGTCTGACCGAAACCAAGCCGGGCCGAGCGGTTGCCAATCTGCCCGCCGCCACGCCCGGCGTGTGGCAGGCGAACGACGGTGCCCGGACCGCCTATGCCGCGGCGGGTGCCGCCAATCCGCCAGAGCTGGCGGACCTGCGCGCCACCGGAACGCTGCTGCGCAAGCTGGTCCGTGCCTCGGGAGGAGGGATACATTTCATCGGCACCGGCACGGACGGCGCGCCGCCCGACGTGCCGGATCTGCGCCGCACCGAGCCTGACCGGCCGGCCGCCGGCAGCTCCTGGATCGGCCTGGAACGGCGGCACGATCATCTCGTCACCGGCATCGCCGCGCTGACTCTGCTGCCGGCATGGATCGCGCTGCCGCTGATGCTCGGCCTGCTGATCCTTGCCTGGCGGCGCGAAGGCACCTGACCGCGTAGCGCCCACCGCCGGTCGTTTACCTTGCGGGCATTCCGGTCATAATCGGCCCATTGCGAATCGGGGGAATCAATGTCCTTGCGGCCAGACGAACATGCGCCGGCGCGTCCGATGGCGTGGGCGCGGCTCCTGCTGATCATTCCCTTCATCGCCGTGCTCTGGGTGCCCTTTTACAACAGCGCCGAGCCCATGCTGTACGGAGTGCCGTTCTTCTACTGGTACCAGCTCCTGTGGATCATCCTGGGCGCGGTGATCATCGGCATCGTCTACTGGCTCGAGCATTGATCCGGCGCAGGGGATTCGCATGATCAACTGGACCGCCCTCACCGTCTTCATCATTCTGTTCGGGTTCGTCACCTGGATCGGCTTCATTGCCGGACGCTGGCGTCGCGGCGACCTGACGATGCTGCACGAATGGGGGCTGGGCGGACGCCGCTTCGGCACCATCGTGACGTGGTTCCTGATCGGCGGCGACCTTTACACGGCATACACATTCATCGCAGTGCCAGCACTGATGTTCGGCGCCGGCGCCATCGGCTTCTTCGCCGTGCCGTACACCATCATGGTCTATCCGATCCTGTATCTGGTGTTCCCGCGCCTGTGGTCGGTGGCGCATAAGCACGGCTACATCACATCGGCCGATTTCGTGCGCGGACGCTTCGGCAACCGCTGGCTTGCGCTGGCGATCGCGTTCACCGGCATCCTGGCGACCATGCCGTACATCGCGCTGCAGCTTGTTGGCATCCAGGTGGTGATCGGCGCGATGGGCGTGGAGACCAGCGGCTTCGCCGGCGATCTGCCGCTGATCATCGCGTTCGTCGTCCTGGCAGCGTTCACCTATACCTCGGGCCTGCGCGCGCCGGCGATGATCGCCATCGTGAAGGACGTTCTGATCTACATCACCGTGATTGCCGCCGTCATCGCCGTGCCGATCCATCTGGGCGGCTACGACAAGGTGTTTTCCGCAATACCGCCCGCCAAGCTGCTGCTCGCCGCGCCGCCGGCCGGCTCGCTCGGCAGCTTCAGCGCCTACGCGACGCTGGCGCTCGGGTCGGCCTGCGCGCTGTTCCTGTATCCGCACTCGATCACCGGCATCCTGAGCGCATCGAGCGCGCGCGTGGTGCGGCGCAATGCGGCGATCCTGCCGGCCTACTCGCTGATGCTGGGGCTGCTCGCGCTGGTCGGTTTCATGGCGATCGCGGTCGGCGTGCAGTCGATGCCGGAGTTCGCCGACGGCTTCAAGCGCTACAGCAACAACTTCTCGGTGCCCGCGCTGTTCCTGGCGATGTTCCCGTCGTGGTTCGTCGGCGTGGCGTTCGCCGCAATCGCGATCGGCGCACTGGTGCCCGCTGCCATCATGTCGATCGCGACGGCGAATACCTTCACACGCAACGTCTATCGCGAATTTATCAACCCGGCCTGCACCGACGCCCAAGAGAGCCAGATGGCGAAGGTGGTGTCGTTGGTGATCAAGTCCGGCGCGCTGGTTTTCATCTTCGCCATCCCGCTCCAGTTCGCGCTCTATCTGCAATTGCTGGGCGGGGTGTGGATTATTCAGACCATGCCGGCGGTCATCCTTGGTCTCTACACCAGGCTGTTCAACGGCTGGGCGCTGCTGATCGGTTGGGCTGTCGGACTGGTCTTGGGCACATCGATGGCGGCGTCCGTTAATTTTGCGCCGGTCTATCCGCTGAACATCCTGGGCACGACGGTCCCTTGCTACATCGCGCTGGCTGCGCTGGTGGTGAACGTTGTGCTGTCGGGGGTGCTGTCGCTGTTCTTGAATGCGGTGTGGTCCGATCGGCACAAGGACGTAACCGTGACCGGCGATTACGCCTGAGGCTTTCCTGGGAGACACCGTAAACGCGCCCTTAAGCCGCCCGGGCGCAGGCTTGTCCGGCTGATTGGCCAGGAGGGTAGGCGGTGGATGTCGCGGAACGGCTGGACGGTCTGCGCGGCGCGCTGACGTTGCTGGAGGATGGGCAGCACGCACAGGCGGAGGACGTCTGCCGCCTACTCGTTGCTGATGGTCGCGATGACATCGAGGCGCTGCTTCTGCTTGGGCTCGCGATCGGCATGCAGGGCGATGCCGATGCGGCCGCGCCTCTGCTGAACCACGTCGCGCGTGAGCGGCGAACCCATGCGCATCCATGCAGCGATCTGGCGCGCATGCTGGCCAGCCAGAACAACGCGTCGCTCATTGCTCCGCAATACCTCGCGTGTATCAGGTTGACGCCCGACGATCTGCGGCTGCGCTACGCCTACGCCGAATTCCTGCGTGATCGCGGCGAGGCGTCAAATGCGATTGCGGTGCTTGACCCCGTTCTGCACGCGCACCCAGCCAGCGCGGAGGCGCACTACCAGATGGGCATGGCGCTGGCCGAGGCCGCACGGTTCGGCGACGCAGCGGAGCAGTTCCGTCAGGCCATTGGCCTCGACTCCGGACCAGCCCCATTCTGGTCGAACCTCGGCACGATGCTGAAGATCGAAGAGCGCTTCGACGAGGCGCTGGATGCCTACGCGCGGGCACTGGCGCGCGCGCCTGCCGACCGGCAGATCAGGGTGAACCGTGCGGTGGCACGCTTGCATGCCGGCCGATTTGCCGAAGCCTGGCAGGACGAGGACTGGGTCCTTGCCGAACCAGGCCGGATCGCCCTGCCGTCAGAGAAGCTGTTGCCGCCCTTGTCGGTTATGCCCGACCTGACGGGGAAGACGGTGCTGGTGGTCCAGGAGGAAGGACTTGGCGACACGCTGCAGTTCCTCCGCTACCTCCCGTTGATCGCGGAACGCGGCGCACATGTTGCTGTCGCCGTGCCGCCTGAACTGACGCGGCTGATGCGGACGGTTTCGGGTGTGGCCGATGTCCCCGACGGCGATGCACCCGTGCCTCGGCACGACTTCCACTGCTCGTTCAATGGTCTTCCGCGCGCATTCGAGACGACGCTGGAAACCATTCCGTGCACGGTGCCGTATCTCGCGGCCGATCCGGCACTCGTGGCCCATTGGGCGCAGCGACTGCCGGTGACACAGGCGTTGCGCATCGGCCTGGTGTGGTCCGGCCAGGCGCAGCCCTGGCTGGCGGGCTTCATCGGGCTCGATCAGCGCCGGAGTACCGGGCTGGCCACATTGGCGCCGCTAGCCGCAGTGTCCGGCGTGCAGTTCGTGAGTTTGCAGAAGGGACCGGCAGCGCTCGAAACACACACGCTGACCGACGCTTTCGATCTGCTCGATGTCATGAATGAGGTGCGGGACTTTGCCGACACCGCCGCGATCGTCGCCAATTTGGACCTGGTGATCAGCGTTGACACATCGGTCGTGCATCTGGCCGGCGCGATGGGCAAGCCGGTGTTTCTGCTCGATCGGTACGACCATTGCTGGCGCTGGCTGAGCGGGCGCGAGGACAGCCCGTGGTATCCGAGCCTGCGCATCTTCCGCCAGACCCGCCCCGGCGAGTGGGCGCCGGTGATCGCCCGCGTCACGGCGGCGCTCACTCGTATGGTTGGGGAGCACCAAGGCATCGCATGATTGCAAGGTTCACGCAGAATACACCCATGGCGCATTGCCGGCTCAGGGCCTGTCACTGAATGGCCGCGGATCGTCTGCAGCCGATCCAAAGCAGCCGCTTGGCAGGACATTCGCACCAGATATATGCGTCGGGTAAGCCGCTGATTTTATGCAACCGCGTTCCTGTGCGAAATTCTTGAGAAATGCGCCGACCGTCGGCTTGGGTGCAATGCGGTCATAGTGTGTGGCAGTCCATCAGGGACAATCTCGGTCGCTGCGCGACCTATTGCGCCCGGCGGTCGCGACGGGAGGGGTTTGTCTCTTCCCGCAGCCCGTGTTCACTTCCCGCGTAGGAGGCAGGGCGATGCTGGGATCCCTGGGGGAGCAAATCGGCGAAGGCGCCTACGCGAACGTCCACGCCTGGGCGCCCGGTCAGGTCTTGAAGCTGTTCAAGGCCGGCTTCCCGCGGCGGCACAGCTGGTGGGAGGCGCGAATGACCCGCGCCGCCTTCGCCGCCGGCGCCCCGGCGCCTGAGGTGTTCGACGAAGTGACCCTGGAGGGGCGCTTCGGCGTCGTGCTGCAGCGCCTCGACGGACCAACCCTGTCGCAGCTCTCGCGGAGCGGCGCCATGACGCGCGAGCAAACGGGCGCGATCCTCGCGACCCTCGCCATATCCGTTCACAAGATAGCCGCGCCGTCGGACGTACTCTCCCTGCGCGACCTGATGAACGGTTCGTCACGGCTGTCCGGCGGCATGCTTCCGGAGCACATCGCCACTGGCATCCTCACCCTGATCGAGCGCTTGGCGCCGGGGGACGGGCTGTGCCATGGCGACCTTCACCCCGGCAACGTGATCATGACGGCGGATGGTCCGAGACTCATCGACTGGGGGGGTGCGACGCGTGCGCCCGCCGGCCTCGACATTGCGTGCTGTCACGTGGTCCTTTGCGAGCTCCACCCGGAACTCGTCAACGATCCGGAGCGGCCGCGCGCAGTCAATGCGGTCATGCAGTCCGAATACGCGCGGCTGGCCGGCATGTCCCCCGCCGCGCTGACGGCGGCGATGGAGCCCTACCTGCCCATCATCCACGTCAGGGCCCTTCTCGGGCCGGTGGGGAGCCCTGACCTGCGGGAGCAGTGGATCCAGCGCGTCGAAGAAGCCCTGCGTTCGGAGGACTGAACCGCAATGCACACGGCGCGTCGGCATAGACGGTGCGGCAACCCATCGGCCGCCGTCAGTGTACGCTTTGGTTCGAGAACGGACCGCGGTGCTGACGAAATGGGAAGGGCGTTTCAAGGACAGCTTGCTATGATTTTGGATTGTCCCAGATTACACCTTTGATTTTTTCATGTTGCATATTTCTTGATTGCTGCAACGACAGCAGTGTGGTGGCCCACCCCAAGGGAACCTCCGTCAACTCAGCGTTGACATTTAATGTCAACATATGGTTGACTGTCAGCCTGACATTGGCGAAAGGAGAGTGGCCATGCCAGAAGCGGAAGCCAGCCAAACTCAAAAGCGCGTCTATTGCTGTTCCTTTTGCGGAAAGGCGCAAACGGAGGTGAAGACGCTGGTCGCGGGACCTGGCGTGTTCATTTGCGATGAATGCGTGCAACTCTGTCAGCAAATCATCGCCAGAAAAGCAGCAACGCCAACCTCAACGCAGGAAGTGCCGGCTATGTTGCCGGACAACGCGCCAACGGAGACGTTGTTGAAGACCCTCGCCGGATACAATGGTGCATTCGAGAGGGTCGGCGCTGGCATGCAAGACATTGCTGATATCCTCCGCGAGCGGGAGGTGAGTTGGGCAACAATCGGACAGGCACTTGCCGTGTCGCGTCAGGCGGCATGGAAGCGCTTCGGGTGAAGTGGTGCTGAAAAGTCGGAAAGCATCATTCCGGGAAGACAGGTCTGTGCAATATGCTTGAGCGCTGCAACAAGCTTAGGAACATTCCGGCCCGCTTACGGCATCACATAGACGGCTTAGTATCTTTCTCGAATTGTAAAGGATGCGGCACCCACCAGCGATCACGCTGCGGGTTCCCGGATCGAGTGGGTTCACATCAGCCCATGAGGGCGCGGCGAAACCGAATTCGATCTCGCCGTGGTTCTTTTCGAGCCACAAGCGGCGTGACCAGAGTTCTCCGTAATCCTCATCCTGCCACTTCTGCGGTCGAGCACCCACAGCGTTCCAGCCGATTGTGTCGAGCCATGCCGTTTCAGCCCGGAAGGCGTGCGGATCAGTCACGATCAGCACAAGGTCAATGTCGGAGTCCAAACCCGCCGATCCGCGTGCGTGTGAACCAACCAGAGCCACGGCCTGAATTGTCGGCTGTGCCGTCGCCCAATCGGCAATAATCTGAATAATGCGCTCAGCTTGCATCGATACAGCCTGACTGGGGTCGCCGCGGAAATCTTGGTTTACGCACCGGCCGTGTGGTCGTTTTCCGACAGGCTGAACGGCCGCTGTCCATCACCTCGGACATTCCGACAGCATTCGGAGACCGGCTCTCAGAACGGCGAAGGCGGTCCGCGGCGCATGGCGGCGACCAACAACAGGCACACGAACGAACCGATGGCGGCGGCGAGAAAGCCATCGATGTAGGACAGCACCGAGGCCTGCTGCAGCACGGCGCCTCCCAGAAGCTTCGCCGCCTGCGCGGAGGCTACGCCAAGGTCCGCGGTATGCGCGCCGATGGCCCCGCTGTACTCGGCAAGCCGGTCGGTGGTCGCGCCGGCGATGCTGTCGACATGCAGTCCCACCAGGTTCGAATGCACCTGCTCGCGCACACGCACGAAGGTCTGCATGAACGCGGTGCCGATCTCGCCGCCGAACAGGCGGCTTATCTGCAGCAGGCTGCCGATCGTCAGCGCATCGGCCGGGTTGATCGAGCGCACCACCAGCACGATCACCGCGGTCAGCGCGAAGGACTGGCCGATCGCCTGCACGATCTGCGATGGCAGGAAATCCTCGGTCGCCCACTCGCTGGTCAGCTCGGTCGCCATCAGGCAGGCCGCGCCGACCATCGCCGCACCGAATGCCAGTACCCATCGCCCGTCGACCCGGCGCAGCAGCGCCGCCAGCGGATAGACGATGATGAACTGCGGCAGCGCGATCCACAGCAGCACCGAGCCCACCTGAAGCTCGCGGTAATTCTGCACCGTCTGCAGGTAGTTCGGAATGATGTAGGCGGTGGACAGGATGATGAAGCGATACCCGGCCAGCAGCAGAACCAGGAACGGCAGGTTCCCGCGCACCAGCAGGCGCAGGTTGAGAAACGGCCGCGACGTCACCAGCAGCTCGCGCACCACGAACGCCACCGTCATGATTCCGCCCGCCAGCAGCAGCCCGTTGACCAGCCCGCTGCCGCTCCAGTCCAACCGGTTACCCTGGTCCAGTCCGGCATACAGCAGGCTGAACCCGATCATGGCATACAAGAGGCCGGGCCAGTCGAGCACGCCTAGCAATGCCGTGTTGAGGCGTTCGCGCGGAACGCCGAACCAGACGCACACGAACATTAGTGGCAGCATGGCGCAGTACTGCCAACTGATCCATCGCCACGACCAATGGTCGGAATACCAGCCCTCGAGCGAGGCCGCGACGTTCTGCGACAGCTCGGAATTCATCGCATAGAGCGCGATAGCGTAGATCACGAACCGCGCCGGCAGGCTGCGGACGATGAAGCTGATGGTCAGCGGAATGAACGTGCCGGAGCTGACGCCGCCCAGGAACTGCATTGTCAGGAACGCAGCGAGGTTGGGCGACAGCGGCCCGAGCAGGCTGGTCACGAACAACAGCAGAATGCCCAGCAGCAGGACGCGGCGGACGCCGAATATTGCGCCGAGATAGGGCGAGGCGACGCCGGCCAGCATCTGGCCGACGCCGAAGCTCGTGGTGATCCAGGCGCCCTCGTCGAAGCCGGCCGACAGGCCGCCTCGCAGGTCCGCCAGCCCGAACGACGTGACCCGTGTGCCCAGAAACCCCATCACCGAGCCCAGCAGCACGCCGGTCATCCCGACATAGCAACGCAGCGAATCAGCGGTCAGTCGCGGATGCGCCTCGGCGAACGCATGCAGTGCAACGCCCGCCGACGTGACTGGCGCCAGATGCAGTTTCATAGTAACCGTGGCTCCCCCGTCATGGCGGGCGAAGGACCGCCATCCACGTCTTCGCTGATCGCAGCAAGGAAAGACGTGGATGCCGACCGGAGCCTGTCCTCGGGCGGGCCTTTGGCCCGACCCGGGGGTCGGCAAGACGACGGGGCGTCGATCGGTCGCTGTCGGGGGAGGTTAACATCATTTGTTCGACACAACCGTGCCGCTGCCGGTGTCTATCCTAGCCTCGACTGACATACCTGGCCGGACCAGCGTGCCGAGCGATGGGTGCGCATCGAGTACGATCTTCACCGGCATCCGCTGCACCACCTTGGTGAAGTTGCCGGTGGCGTTATCGGGCGGCAGCAACGCGAAGGTGCTGCCAGTGCCCGGCGACCAGCTATCCACGTGGCCTGTCAGCACAAGGCCGGGAAACGCATCCACTGTGACGCGCGCGGGATTGCCGATCCGCACATTCGTCATCTGCGTTTCCTTGTAATTCGCGATCACCCAGATGTTGGGCAACGGGATCACAGCAATCACCTGTGTACCGACATTGACGAACTGTCCGGGCCGCACCTGACGCTGCCCCACCATCCCTTCCACCGGCGAGACGATGCGCGTGTAGCCAAGATTGTTCTGTGCCAACTGCACCTGCGCCTCGGCTGCGTGCACCTGTGCGGTAAGCTGCTGCTCCTGCACGTCGAGACTGTCGAGCAGCGCCTTCTGTTGATCGAGTTGCGCCCGGTTCAACAGCAGTTGCGCCGCGGTGCGCTTTTCATTGTCGTCCGCCTGCTCGACAAGCTGTTGGGTCCCGGCGATCCGCGTCTGGAGCAGATCGCGTTGCCGCGCCGCCTCCAGCGCGTAGCGTTGCAGGTCCGCGGTGGTCGCCTGGATGGTCGCCTCTGCTTGGCGGATCAGCGCGCGCTGCACGTCCTTCTGGTTCGCCAGGTTGGTGAGCGTCGCATTTGCCGCAGCCAGATTGGCATCGGCCTGGGCGAGTTGGGCGCGATAGTCGACCGGGTCGATCTCGACGATCAGATCGCCCTTGTGCACAGTCTGGTAATCGTTGACCGGCACGCTCGCGATATATCCGGAGACCTTGGCGGAAAGCGGCGTGAGATCGCCGACCATGAAGGCATCGTCTGTCGCCTCGTAGCGCGCGGTGCCGATCCAGCGATCCCAGTGCCCTGCGACGTACCATGCCAGGTATCCCGCCGCGACCACGAAAATCACCCGCAACAGCGGAAAGATCCAGCCGCGCCAGCGACGCGGCTCGGCATGCGACTCCGGCGAAACATTGGCAGGCGTATTACTGGACGCGTCGGGCATGTTCCGGAGCTTCCAACAAATGGTGACGAGGCAACAGCGCGATCAGTCCTCGGTCTCGGCCGGGCGGTCCAACGTTTGTCCCGCCCATCAGCTTTTTCCGCCGAAATATCGTTTCATCGGCTCAAAGTAATGCTCCTGCCACCCGCCGTTCTGGTAGCCGGTGTGGCCGTCCGGAACGTTGGTATGATGCAATGTAAGCTTGGTACCCTTCTCAGCAGGTTCCAGCAGCACCTCGATCTGTGAATCGGAATCGTCCGTGGTGAAACGCGTGGTGCGCCATGCCTGCACGATGCGCCGTTCGGGCTCCAGCATCAGATTGCGCCCCGAGATGTAACCGCCCCACGCTGTGAATGTTGCGCCCTTGGTGGCCGCGGCCTCCGCGGCGCTGCCGGTCATCGCAGTGTGGCCGCGGCTGTCGAGCCATGCGTCGTAGATCTGACCTGGTGTCGCGGGAATGATGTCGGTCAGTGTGAACGCGAAGGCCATTGCACATCTCCTTTGCTATGGCTGTCGCCCGCAGCCGGAGGATCGAAGCACCGATCGACGTGGCACAAGGAAACCCCAGTCGGCGCGAATCATCAATGCATCCGATTCGCCACGCTGCACGGTACGAGAGCGGGCTTACAGGCTCTCATTTCTGTGAGTTGTTTGGTCGGATACGGAATGAAACAAGACCGACCAATGCGCCAACCGTTGGATCGGCTGCGGGGCATGCGCCAGCGACATGGCGGCATCCGGCTTTTGGCGATGGAAACCATTGGCTCACACCGCTACAAGTCATTCCACCGAATACGGCGGCCTCGCCGCCAGTTTTCCGGCTCCTCGGAGTCGGAAGGGGGTCAGTGACCCCTGCGTCTCCCAGACGTGAAGCCTCCCTGTTTACTTGCCCCTGGCCTCTGGCCGGGGGCATTCTTTTACTGTTTTGTCACGCAGCAATAACGCTCGGACATGATGACTTGCGGCGCGCGCGGATTTGCTTTGCGCTATTGCTCCGGCATTGCAGCGGGCAATCCCAGCGCCTGAAGCACGCCGCGATCCAGATGACGCGCATCGGCCGGCGGATGCAGCGCGAATCCCATCGAATCGTCATAACCCCAGAGCGCCCAGCCGATCGCACGTCGATCGCATGCCGCGCGCACGGCAGCAAGCCAGGCGAGGCGCGCCGGTGCGTTCAACCGTTGGCTGGCGCCGAACTCGCCTGCCAGCAAAGCCACATGATTGCGGCGCCCCCAATCAGCCACTGCATCGATCCGAGCGTCAAGCTTCGTTACATTCCAATGCTGTTCGCAATAGAAGCGCATCAAGCTGGCGGTCGGCGGATCGTTGGTTCGTGCCGCAGCGGTCTGGCAGGCGGCGGCGTCGTCCGTTGGGAAGGGCAGCCGCGCGAACGCCTCGGTGTCGAGCCCTGGCCGGTAGGCAGCGAGTGCCGTCAGTTCCGCCGGCTCATACAGGTGAAAGCTGTACACCACGTTCGGATCCGGCTCCGGTATTGCGGCCAGCAGGCCGTCGATGCTGCCCCAGTCGTTGCCGGTAAGCACGATCGTGTTCGCGGGAAGGCTTGCGCGGATTTCCCCGAGTACCTGTCGCTGCAACCGTGCCCATCCCTGCGGGTCATCCGGGAACACCGGTTCGTTGACCACCTCCGCGAACGTAAGGCGCGGATCGAACGGACGCAGCGCCGGCGCCAGCGTGCGCCACACCGCGAGCAGTCTCGCCCGATCCTCCGATGTGGTTTCCAGATGCCAATCGGCAGGGTGCAGCGACACGACGACACCCAGGCTGTGGCGTTGCAGCCGGGCGACCGAATCCTTCAGAACATCCAACATACCGGGAGCGAGCAGAACCTCCGGCTGCACCGGCAGCCGCACGAAGGTGAAGCCCGCACGCCGCAGATCCCGCATAGCCGAATCGCCAAGGTAGGCGCGCATTGCCAGCGGATCCCGGTTCGGCGGGAATCGGAACCAGTTGGTGATGTTGACCCCATGCCGCAACACCGCCAGCCGTTCCGCGGTCGGTTCTGCATGCGCACTCAGGGCAAAGCAGGACAGCAGCGCAAGCAGCAGCACAGCGCGGGCGGTCACCGCACCGGCTCAGCAGATCGCCGCGCGATCATCTCCGTTTCGATCTCGCTCGGGATGAAGCGCTCGACCAGATAGAGCGGCCGCCGCTTGGTCTCGTTGAACACACGGCCCAGGTATTCGCCGATGACGCCCAGGGTGATGAGCTGCACGCCGCCGAGAAACAGGATGACGGTCATCATGCTCGAATAGCCGGCGACCGGATTGCCGAACAGCAGCGTCCTGATCACCAGTTGCCCGCCGAACACCACGGCGAACCACGCCACCGCGAGCCCCAGATACGTCGCGATCTTCAGCGGCATGACCGTGAAGCAGGTGATGCCATCAAGCGCGAGGTTCCACAATTTCCAGTAGCTCCACTTGCTGGTGCCACCGTGGCGCGGCATGCGGTCGTAGAGAACCGCGGTCGTCGGGAAGCCCACCCACGCGAACAACCCCTTCATGAAGCGATGCTGCTCGCGCAGTTGCAACACGGCATCGACCACGCGACGGCTCATCAGCCGGAAGTCGCCCGCATTGCGGGGAAGTTGCACGCGGCCGAGGT
>DATMND010000361.1:0-2718 GCA_035569235.1 Acetobacteraceae bacterium
TTGGTTGGCATACCCCTGGACCGAATTCAGACGGGCGAGGATGCCGCCAGCGTTGCCGGTCAGCAGCGACGCCGCATTGGCAAGGCCGCGCACCTGGTTGATGTCGGCTTGCACCGTGGCGAATGCCTGGAACGGAATTGCCACAGAGTTGCGAACCATATTCGCATACATCTGAAGCTCGGTCTGCAACTGCGTGAGTTGCGTGACGTACGACTGAGCCTGCTTGGCAATGGAGGCGATCTGATCGACCAGGCTGCTGCATGTCGGGCAGACCACTGCAAGCTGCGCGTGAGCCTGATAGCTGGCCAGGACGGCGACCGTCCCGACGAGAAAACCGCGCCGGGTCATTGGGCCACCAGATATGTGCTGATGTCGCCTTTGACCGGGCTGGCAAGATACCCGACGACCTTGCCACCGACAGAGATAATGGTGCCGCCATCCACGCCGCTCTGGATGGTGAAGAATTGCAGCATCGTCGCGGCCGTATGGTCCCATGTTGTGGTGGCCAGGGCCTGCGTCAGATCGATCCGGTCGAGCTTCCCGAGCTTGCCGCGGATGATGTCCTCGCCCGTGCCTGGAGCCGGCAGGATGATGACGTTGCCGATGTCCTGGGCGGCGGCAGTGCTGCTGACCTTCTGGTTAGACGCTGACGATACCTGCACCACGGCCGGACTGACCGGATCGGAAGACACGATATCGATGACGTTGACGCCGCCCCCGGCATTGATCGTGTTGCCGGCGCCGGTGATCTCAACAAAGTCGTCATAGGGGCCGAGTTCGATCGCGTTGTAATCACCGTTGATGGCGACGAACTGCTGCCCGCCGGTCTCGGACACGACGTTACCCTTGTTCGTCACGCTGATCGTGTTGCTGCCATCTGCACCAGACAGCGCCGTGAACCCGGTGGCCGACAGCGATCCAGTCATCGGCGGCGACTGGAGGGGCGGCGAGGTCCCTTGGGGTGCGTTCTGCGACAGGGGTGCCGGTTGGGGCGGTGCAGCCATCGACAGGTCATCCGTCGGCGGCGGCCCCGTGTCGGGTGGCGAGGACGAGGCTTCAGCCGGCGCTGGCGGCGTCAGGTCGGCCACCGTGGGCTGTCCCCCGGCCTGTTGGTCGGGTGCGGTGATCGGCTTTGATGCGGTCCCTGCCGCGGACGCCACGGTGTCCACAAACGATGCCGGCGTGGCATTGGTGGCAAGCGAAGCCAGATCACTGGCCGAGCCGTGACCGGACAACCACGACTGCAAAGCCTGCCCCATCGGCGTTAGTTGTGTGCAGCCGGTGTTCAGGCAGGCGGAGTCTGCGCCGTCCGGGTGATTGCCGTTGTCCATCGCCCAAGCGATGGCACCGGCCTGGCCCGCCTGATTGGCTGCCGTCACCGCATCGATGACGGTGTTGCCCATCGGGTCCATTGTGAATCCGTCCACCGCGTTGCCGAACTCGTCGATGGAGGCGAACAACCCGTTGGACTTGGCCGCGGAAATCTCGCCTTGCACGTAGTTGGCAGCAGCGTTGGGGTCGGTGTTTCCGCCGATATAAATGTGCGGCGTGACGAACAACTGGTTGGTGCCGAGGGCCGCTACCACGGCAGGGATATTCGACTGGTCGAAACCGCCGCCCGGTTGCACGCCGATCGGATTGGCAAAGCCGGTGGCGCGGATCGCCTGGATGATGCCGATCTGAGTCTGCGCCAGCCCGTTCGGGTTCGGCTCGTTCGGCGTCTCCAGCATGACCAGCGGGTTGTTTTTGTAGGTCGACGCCATCTGCTGATACCAGGCGACGTTGTTCGCGTTGCCGCTGTGGTCTTCAATCTCGACCACGACGCCCTTGCCGGTATACTCCTGCACCACCTGTTTGATGGCCGCAGGATCGTCGTTGCCGCCGGTGTTCAACCGGATGGCCGTCATGCCGGGAAACTGCTGCATGACGTTGGGGAAGCCCTGAAGCGCATCCTGCACGCCGGCATTGAGGCCGCGCATTGACCATGCCTGCCCGTTGGGATCTGTGAAGCCGCCATTGGCTGAAACGGTGAAGTTCGCGGCGGCATGGGCCGACGAGGCCACAGCGAGCATCGTCGTCGCGAGCAATGCGCTACGCATAGGCCGCCTCCCTGCCGGGTATGGTTTGGTAGTCGATGCCGAGGCCGCCGAGATACTCGGTCAGCCACCGATCGCCGTGGTGCTGGTAAGCCTCGCGCACAGCGAGCACGTCCGTCTCGGACGTGGCACCGGCAATGGCGATCTCTAGCGCGGACAGCCCAAGCGACACCTTGCGGCAGCCATCGGGGCCGGTGACGTAGTAGTCGCGCTTCGGCACGGCATCGCGGATGAGCGCGATCTGCCGGTCGTTGAGACCGAACATCCGATAGAGTTCCTTCGGGCCGGGCGTGCGCAGATCATCGGTTGACTGCATCGCCGCGGGATTGGGCAGGAAAATTTTACGTTGGACGTTCTCGACCAGGAGGCTGAAGATCGACGTGGCAGCGGCATCCGCCAGCGACTGCGTGTCCATGATGACGGCGCAGTTCTTGGACCTGAGCAGCCGCAGCCATTTCACCAGTCGCTCGCGCCATATCGTATGACCGAACACCTGATGACACTCGGCCAGGAACAGCAGCGCCGGGTTGCCCTTCAGCGAACGCTCGAACCGGCGGAACTGATAGAGCAACACCGCGAGCGCCGTCTGCTCGCCAAGCCCCATCAGGTCCTGCGTTTCGTA
>DATMND010000362.1:0-6667 GCA_035569235.1 Acetobacteraceae bacterium
TGTGGCGAACACGGCGTCGCGCAGCGCCTTCTTGCCGATATAGAGGTTCCCGGCTGCGTCGGTCTTGGCGACCTTCTCGATTGCCTTGATGGCGAGCATCGCGCCGTCATAGGCGTTGGCGTGGTAGCCCGAGATCGGCGCCTCGCCGTATGCCTTCTTGTACTCCTCGACGAACTTCGGATAGTTCTTGCCCATCGCGTCCGGTGAAAGGTCCGGGTAGCCGATGCGGAAGCCCACCACCGCCGGGCCGGCAGCCTCGATGAAGTCGGCCGACAGCAGCGAACCGCCACCCATCAGTGCCGTCTTCTCCAGCCCCGGCGTCTCCTTCGCCTGGCGCAGGATCTGCGCAGCGGCCGCGGTGAACACCGGGAAGTAGATCAAATCCGGCTTCTCGCTGGCGATGCGGGTCAGCAGCGGATGCATGTCCACATCGCTTGGCGCGATCGCTTCCTGTGACAGCACCTTGCCGCCTAGCTGCTTGAAGTTGTCGGCAAACACCTGCTGAAGCTGCTGCGCGTAGGGGCTTCCATCATGGACGGTCACCACCGACTGCGCCCTTGCGACATCATGCACATAGGTGGCGTCGGCCTTGCCCTGCTCGCTGTCGCTGAACACGGTGCGTGCGAACCCGGCGTATTCCGGCTTGCGCGCGGAGGCTGTCAGCGCGGGCGCCGTGCAGGCGGTGCAGATATTGACAATCCCTTGCTGCCACAGGATCGGCGCGCCCGGCGTGGCGGCGGACGAGCAGGCGGGACCAAGCACGATGGCCGTCTGCGGATTCGCCGCCAACTTGGTTGCCGCGGTCTGGCCGCCTTCGGCGTTGCAGCCATCGTCCTCGGCGTTCAGCTTGAGTGGATGGCCGAGCACATTGCCGCCGAGTTCCTTGAAGGCGATCTCGACCCCGCGCTTCTCGTCCAGACCCAGCGCGGTGTCCGCCCCGGACAACACCCAGTAGGCGCCGATCTGGATCGGGGCACCCTTGGCGATGCGAATCACGCCCAGATCGTCGGTCACCGGACCGACCGTCGCTGCCATGGCGGCCTGCGCCACTATAGACAGCGCGCCCGCCGCCAGCAATTTCGTTAGACCATGACTAAAGACTTTGAGGATCGTGCTCAACTCACCCTCCTGCTTGTTACAAACGTGACAATGGCGTCGTGACGGCGGATTGCTGCTGCCGCCAAACTTTGCGGCCCCGGTGATAGCGAAGTCAATCAGGCTCGTCACGCGGGTGGCTGGCACCGGCAGACGGCTGGAACGCGCGTGGTATCATTCTGGCCGTTACCGGGGGAGTCCGAGTCAATGACCGACCAGCTGGAACGGGAAATCGCCGACCTTTGCGCGACCGCCAGACGCTACGACGCCCGGCACCAGCGCATCCCGGACCTGCCCTGGCCCGCGGGAACGCGGATCGCGGTGAACTTCACCGCCGATTTCGATGCCATGCTGCTGCGGCGCCTGTTGAACGAACCGCCGATGCAGCTTGCCAAGGGCGAGTTCGGCGGGCGCGTCGGCATATGGCGGTTGATCGATCTGTTCGATGCGCACGGTATCAAGGCGACCATCTTCACGCCCGGCCGCATCTGCGAACTTTATCCGCAGGCGCTCCGGGCCGCCGTGCGCAGCGGGCACGAGATCGCCGATCACATGTGGGAACACCATGTGCCAAAGGATCCCGCGCTTGAGCGCGATCATCTGCTGAAGACCGCTGCCGCGCTGGAGAAGATTGCTGGCCGCCGGCCGGTGGGCAGCCGCAGCGAGCACACGCTGGGACTGCTGAAGCAGGAAGGTTTTCTCTACATCTCGCACGAGTCGGCAGACCACCGACCCTATTACCTTCGTGATGCCGACGGCGACAATGCAATGCTGAACCTGCCGTTCCACTATGCGATCGACGATGCGATGTTCTACAGCTTCGCCTGGCTCGGCAGCGGCAATGCCGCGCAACGCATCACCGATCCCGACCGGGTATTCGATCTGTGGTGGGCCGCATTCTGGCAGCAATACCGTGTCGGCGGCTATCTCAACATTGTGGTGCATCCGTTCGTGTCGGGCAGGGCGCTACGGATCGACATGCTGGATCGGTTGATCACACGGATGAAGACGCTGCCAGGTGTCTGGTTTCCGACCTGCGAGCAGGTTGCCAGGCACTGTCTCGAGACGTACCCGCCGAAGCACCACGCCGTTTGACCCGCGAGGCCGCATCATGCCGTGGAAACAAAGTTACACGATATCCGATGAAACGAGCCTGCGGGACGATCAGGTCCATTGGCCGGACGGCAACCGCTGCTGTGTCAGCGTGGTGGTGGATCTGAGTGTGGCGCGCGGCCCGGATGGCACCCGCGCCGCCGATCTGCTGCACCCCGACGCACAATTCGGCGCGCATGATGGCCTCGATCAGCTGCTTGCCGTGCTGAAGCACTTCGGCATCGTGGCCACGTTCGCCGTCCCCGCGGTGATCGCGCAGCTTCGCGCCGATCGGATTCGCGCGCTGCTCGCCGACGGCCACGAAATCGCCGCCAACGGCCTGAAGCATGAGGATGTGAGTGGGCTGAGCGCGGCCGAGGAGAAGGCCCGGCTCGATCTGGCTACCGGCATTCTAACCAAGGTGACAGGCCACAAACCGACCGGATGGTTCTCCCTGCCGCGACAGGACGATCCCTTCGCCGGCGGCACGATCAGTCCGCACACCATGGATCTGCTGATCGACGCCGGCTACGAATACATGGGCAATGGGCTGGCCGACGACATACCGCATTATTGGGTGACAGATTTCGCGTCGCGACGGTCCATCCTGACCTTGCCGTACTATTATCATTTCGACGATCAATGGTTCCTCATGTTTCCACGCAAGGGCACCGGCCTGGAACGTGCGGATGAACTGTTCCGCAACTGGCGGGCCGAATTCAATGCGCAGTACAAGCGCGGGCGGCACTTCAGCATGACGCTGCATCCGGGCGCCGTCGGTTGGTGCAACCGGATGCAGTTGCTGGAGGATTTCTTCACGCACACGCGGAACTTCCCCGGGTTGTGGAATCCCACCAGCGCGGCGTGTGCACGCTGGTGGAAGCAGACCTACCCCGCCAGTTCGCATTTGAACCTGGAGCCGAGTATCTGGCGCGACTACCCGGGCAGTCTCAGCTGAGGCCGCCCGGATAAGGGCTCGAGGCGGAGGAAGTGCGTCGGTTGACGATGACGTTTCATCCCTCTGTCGTCATGCCCGCCCTCAGTCGTCATCCCCGCCCTCAGTCGTCATCCCCGCGAAAGCGGGGACCCAGGCCACAACTGGGTCCCCGCTTTCGCGGGGATGACGAGGGGGATCGCGGTCCGCGGATCAGAATGCTTCGCTTATTCCGGCTTGGATCCTAAGGCCCGGTTACGCGACGCGCGGCTCGCCTGCCGCCGCTTCATCGAGCGCGTCGCCGATCTCCTCGATCGAGCGGCCTTTGGTCTCAATGCCGATCAGCCAGAACGCGGCCCCGGCGAAAGCGTACCAGAACGCCAGATACAACAGCGCCGGGAAGATCGCATCGAGCGACGCCTTCGGGCTGACGTAGTTGGACGAGCCGATGATGATCGCCAACCCCAGCGGTCCCAGAATCTTGCCGAAATTGCCGACACCATAACCCAGACCCATGCCGCTTGCGCGAAGCCGCGATGGCCAGACTTCGGCAATATACGGCCCGATGATCGCGTAGCTTCCGTCGCCGAAGAATCGCTGCACCATGATCAGGAGGAAGAATACCGACACCGTGCCGATGTAAACATCGGAAAAGTAACCCGCCAGCGCCATGGTCAGTGCGCCGGAGAAGCCGATCAGTGCGCCGGACGCGCGGCGCCCGATCGCATCCGACAGATACGAACAGAACAGGCGTCCGGCGATTCCCACCAGGCTCACGTAGATCATCAGGTATGACGCCTCGGCCGGCGTGATCTTCAGCACCAGCACGAACAGGGTCGTTATCCATAGCAGCAGCCCGACCCCGCCTGTCTGGCTCAGCGCGGTAGTGCAGGCGGCGGCGATACTGCGCGGATACTGGAACAGTTCGCGCCAACGCGTCTTGTCCGGCTCGAGCGCCGACTGCGGCAGTTCGATCCGGCTCGGATCAACCTGAAGCGCCCAGGCAATCGATCGGCGTGCCTCCTCGTGGCGGCCCATGCGAAGCAGCCAGCGCGGCGATTCCGGGACCCAGTAGCGGATCAACAGTACCAGAACCGCCGGCAACAGCCCGACAAGGAACAGCCCGCGCCAACCTATGACCGGCGCCAGGAATGCGCCCGAGAGCGCGCCCATCAGATTGCCGGCCGGCAGCAGAACGGTGGTCATTCCGCTCACCCAGCCGCGCTTGTAGGACGGGACGAATTCCTGCACGAGCGGAATGTCCACCGCGATCAGGCCGGCGTTGCCGAAGCCGACGAAGAAGCGGAAGAACGCGAGGAAGATCCAGCCACTGATCCAGCCGTTTTCGCCGGGGGTGAATGCCATGATACCGGTGGCGAGCGCGACATTGACCGCCGTTGCCATGAACACCTTACGCCGCCCGATGCGGTCGGCCATCCAGCCCCAGAAGAAGGCGCCTGGAATCGCGCCGAGGCCTGAGGACAGCAGGATCATCGCCGATTGGCCGAAGGTCAGGTGCCATCCGCCGATGATGAACGCAAGCACGTAGCCGATCAGGAAAAAGTCGAAGAAGTCGAGCATGTCGCCCAGGTTCGCAGTGGCGATGATCCTCCACTGGTTGCTCGTCAACGTCTTCTGCTGTTCGAGAAGATCCAACATGGCGCACACTCCCTGGGCGACCGCAGTGATACTGCGATCGTTGTTTTATCGCCGGGTCTTGGTAGGCGAAGCCCGCGTCAAAGCCACCCGTGACGACCCGTCCCGACGGCTGGCCAGGGAGGCCCGCCACAAGAGTGCGACGATAGTATTTACCGAAACCACCGCGCAATGCGAGCAATTATTGGCGAGGCTGCCGGCGGCGTCCGGTTGGTCGCGGTCTGGCCCGCTGTCACCTTGCTGGTTGCGTCGTCTCGGGAGACAACCCCGGCCCGACGCTACCAAGAAGTGGATTCAGAGCCGAGATCCTTGGCGGAAAGCCCGAGATTCGTCGTCACGATCACGGCACATTTGCTCTATGTCCTTCTACTTCGGCCAACGGTGAAACGCCTGCTGCCGCACCCGTATGAGCCGGCGAGCACTAGTGCGCGGCCGCCGTCCTGTCATCCAGCAAATCACGGTAGGGCCCGAGAGGGCGTAGTAGCACAGCAGTAGTATATAGGCGCCCGCCCTGAACTCGACTTTTCGCATTGTGGGAACCCTAAATGCCACAGGCTCAGGAGTGCAAAATCAGTTCGTGGATGGGCTGAGAGCAGGTCACAGGCTGCCCGCGTCTGCTGAGTCACCTGGGATCGGTCCAGAAGGGATTACGGCCAAACCACGCCCCGAGCAGAGGCTAGCGAACTTTCCGTCGTTGGCTAACTCACTTGGCCGAGTCGTAGGTTCCAGCGCTCAATCCGGATGGTCGAGAGCATCCCAGATTGCGTCCACGGGTCGACCGCAAGTTGCCGTTCGATCGCATCGGAACTCTCCGCACGGATTATCAAAAGCACGTCCTCGCAGCCTTCGAGGGGACCGGCAAGGCGCGCGAACCCCCTGGCCTCCAGTGCATTCATGAAAGCGCGGTGCGCCTCCCAATATAGCTGTTCCTCCAGCGGCATCTTTGGATCGTAAGGTCCGCCGTAACGGCGGATAACCATGAGCAGATTTTGCGTCACGGCACCCTCTCAGCCTGCACATTCGCGCCAGGGGAACGAGCTTTGGGCGAATTCACCAGCAGGAGCGGGGTTCGGCCAATCACTGCTGTTTCGCGCCCATCTCGATCGTTCCAGGCCGCCTGGGACGGTCCCAATTCCCAACTGCTGCGGTTGACCAGCAAAGTATGCAACCTTATTTACCAATGGCCCGGCGCGGCGCGACAGGAGCGGTGCCAATGCTTGCTACGTCAATCGCTGGCATTGGAAGGTCGATCGCATTCAGCACAGTGTTGGCGAGGCTGTTGTAGTCTTCGAAGCTGCGGCGCAGCCAGGCACGCCAGCCAGGCATCCCACCACTGGCGTGCAACTCGAAGGCCGATTCACGCCCATCAAGCGACGAAGAGACGTGGTCCCACACGAGTTGCAAAAGCGCTGCGCGCTGTCGCGCAGAGTATCCGCCACCACCGAACGTTTCCTCGAGACCCATGTCCAGTTCTGGCATGGCGAGGTCGCTGTCGGTTGGTGCCATCACCAGCGAGGATCCAGGGATGATGCGCAATAGCTCGGACATGTGCTGTCGGGCCTTGAACAGCGAGATGCCACCCGCCGCAAGATGTGCGTGATTGGGTACACAGTAGCCTGTCGGAGTGAATTGGGGATCATGCTCGGCGGCGATAATGCACGAGCGCACGATCTGCACCTCGGCTATGAGATCGACAATGTATCCGACGGTGGCGTCGTTCTGCTTGAGCCCCATCGCGTCCGTCACCGCCAGCGCCAGACCGAGGGTAAACTCGGCCTTGGCCAGCCAGCCGCGGAGGTGATGCCATCGCAGCCAGCGCGGAATCGCCTCCGGTTCCGGATCGACAGCGAACACGCGCTCCCACGGGATGAACACGTTGTCGAGCCACAT
>DATMND010000363.1:0-6051 GCA_035569235.1 Acetobacteraceae bacterium
TCGCCGAGCGCCCGCGACGGCACGGTCATCGTGCCGAAGCCAAGCTGCCTGGCGATGCCCGCCTGCACCGGCGGCCCCTGCTTGCCGAGCGAGGCATAGGTGCCCGCGCCGCCGCCCAGCATGGCGACGAAGATGCGCGGCGCCGCCTGCCGCAGCCGCTCGACGTGGCGCAACAGTTCGTCGATCCAGACCGCGACCTTGTAGCCGAACGTGGCCGGCACCGCGTGCTGTCCGTGCGTGCGGCCGGCGATCGGCATCTCGGCACTGCGTTCCGCCAGATCGGCCATCGCCGCCAGCGCCTCGCCGATCAGGCGCAGGAAGACGCGATGCGCCTGGTGCAGCACCAGCAGATCGCCGGTCTGCGTGATGTTCTGCGTCGTGGCGCCCCAGTGCACCCAGCCGCCATGCTGCTCGCCGACGATTCGGGACAATTCCCAGACCAGCGGCACGATCGTGTGCCCGGTGCGCGCGAAGCCTTCGTCGATGCGCACACGATCGAGCAGCTCCAGTCGGGCCGCCTTCGCGATGGCTTCGGCGGCGTCGCGCGGGATGATGCCCAACTCCGCCTGCGCGCGGGCGAGCGCGACCTCGACATCCAGCCAGGCCTGCCAGCGGTTCTCCAGACGATACAGTGCGCGAATGCCGGGGTCCGACACACGGGTCGCCGTCGGTAGTTGATCGCTCATGACGCCCTCCCTCCGCTCATGATGCCAGAACCCAGCTGCCGGTCTATCTGGAAGCCATACTGACTTGCTGCTAAACCTCGCCCATGGGGGGCATATCGGGGGCCGGCGTCGACTCCATCGCGCTTCGGCCGCGCGCGCGGTGGTTGCGCGACCGCATGTCGTCGCCCCTGTCGGTCCGCACCTGCATGGTAGGGCTGATCCTCGTGGTCATCGTGCCGCTGATGGCGTTCAGCGCCTTCCTTGTTCTCCGCTCCGCCGAACATGAGCAGGAGATCATGGCGAACACCGTTCGCGAGCGCACACAGGCGGTGGCGGCGACCATCGATCATGAACTCAGCCTGCTCCGATCGCAGCTTTTCGTCCTCGCAGCATCCAAATATTTGCAGACTGGAGACTTCGCGGCGTTTCATGCGCAGGCGAGCGAGGCCGTGAGACACCATGGCCTCAATGTGGTGCTATGCGATCTGGACGGCCAGCAGATCGTCAACACGCGTCTGCCGTTTGGCGACAAATTGCCGGTGACGACGGCGCTCGACGCCATACGGCGGGTCGTCGCGACCGGCCAACCGGACATATCCGGCGTCACCACCGGCGCAGTCAGCTTGCAGCCGGTGATCGCGATCAGCGTTCCTGTGCTTCGCGACGACCGCCTGGCCTACGTTCTCAGCTTCAACATAGCGCCGCATCTGCCGAAGGTCCTGGGGCAGCTGGACCTCCCGCCGAACGGGATCGTTGCGATCTCCGACCGTGAAGGCGCCACGATCGCCAGAAGCCGTGACGCCGACCGCTACGTCGGCCAGATAATTCGTCCAGCGATCATGGACCATTACCGTGCGGCCAACGAGGGCTGGTTTCCGACCACCTCGCGCGACGGCATCCCGGTCTACAATTCATTCACCCATGTGAAGCTCGCCGGATGGGCAGTTGCCATCGGCATCCCCGACGACATCCTGTTTGCCCCGGTCCGCCGCTCCACCATGGTCCTCATGCTGGTCGGTCTCGTGACGGTGGCCATCGCGCTGATCGCGGCGAGCCTGATCGGGCGTCGCATCGCGCGGCCGATCCGTGCACTCGTGCACTACGCCAAACGCGTGGGCCGCGGCGAACGGCTGCCTGTGCACCTGACCGGGATCAAGGAAACCGATGCGGTTGCACAGTCGCTACATCAGGCGGGCGAGCAGCTTCACCGCAGCGGTGAGGCGCGCGAACAGGCGGCGCAGGAGTTGCGCGAGAGCGAACAGAACTATCGTGCCTTGGCCGAGGATCTGGCAGCCGCGAATGAAGAGCGCAGGGAGCTGTTGCATCGGACCGTTTTGGCGCAGGAGGCCGAACGCAAGCGGATCGCACGGGAACTGCATGACAGCCTTGGACAGTACCTGACCGCGCTGCGCCTCGGCTTCGACGCCATTGCACCGATTTGCGCGACCGATGCGACCGCGCGGCGGCGTGTCTCGGAACTCAAGGATCTGACCGCCGAACTCGGCCGCGACTTCAGCCGTATGGCGTGGGAGCTGCGGCCCATGGCGCTGGACGATCTTGGCCTGCGGAACGCGATCACGCAGTATCTCGAGGAATGGGCCGAGCGCTCGGGACTGCGCATCGACCTGGAGATCACGCTGGGTGACCGACGCCTCCCGGCTGCGGTTGAGACCGGTCTGTTTCGCGTGCTGCAGGAAGCGATCACCAATGTGGTGAAGCATTCTGGCGCGGATCAGGTCGGCGTCATTCTGGAGGCCACGAATGGCGAGGTGCGGCTGATCGTTGAGGACAATGGCCGCGGATTCCAGAGGGACGAGTGCACGGACATCGCACTCGGCAAGGCGCATCTTGGCCTGCTCGGGGTTCGTGAACGTCTGGTCCTTGTCAATGGCAGTCTCGAGGTCGAATCGGCGCCGAACGGCGGCACCACCGTCTATGCCTGCGTACCGATCGGGGAAGGATCGGGCCAATGACACCGACGCCATCGCGCGTCCTGATGGTCGATGACCACCCGGTCGTCCTCGCCGGCCTCAAGGCGCTGGTCGAGGCCGATCCGGATTTCGAGGTCGTCGGCAACGCGCGCGATGGTCGGACCGCGCTTCGGCTGGCGAAGCAGCTGCTGCCGGATGTCGTGGTGCTCGACATTTCGATGCCGGAGATGAACGGGATCGAGGTTGCCACCACTCTGCTGGGCGAGCGGCCGGAATGTCGCGTGCTGGTGCTCACGGTGCATGAGGACCGTGCGTATCTTCGCCAACTCGTCGAGGCTGGTGTGAGCGGATACCTGCTGAAGCGTTCGGCGTCGGAAGAGTTGATCCGCGCGCTGCACGCGGTCGTATCGGGGGGCATGTACCTGGATCCTGCCATTGCTGGGAAGGCGGTTGGCCGGTCGGCAAAAGGCGCCGTCCATCCGCAGCTGGGCCAGGCGGCCGAACTCAGCGAACGGGAGACCGATGTCCTCCGTCTGGTCGCGGGCGGGCACAGCAACAAAGAGATATCGGCGCGGCTGAACATCAGCGTGAAGACCGTGGAGACATACAAGGCGCGCGCGATGGAGAAGCTGGGCTACCGCAGCCGGGTCGAACTCGTGCGCTACGCGGCCGATCAGGGATGGCTGGACAAGCACTGACGACAGCGTGGACGTTGCATTTGTGTTGTTAATCGGCGCTGTCGGTGCGACCCACAGAAAGTAATCAAGTGCACACAGAGTTCCACAGAGAACAAAGCAAATGGCACTTCGCGCAAGACCTTAGCGTAAGAAGCATTCGCTGGACAATGGACCTGAGAGCGAAGCGCCTATAATAATCTACTCTGTGAAACTTTGTGTGCACTCTGTAAAACTCTGTGTGCACTCCGTGAAGCTCCGTACTAATAACCCTCCAAATCACCGCAGCCCGCGGTGATTTTCCGATAGACAGCCGATAACGCGCTGCGTCGCTTGACAGTATCCTTCAAGGGTCATCGCACGCAGGCGATTGCACCGACGCAAGGCAAGAGGAACCGCAAATAACGCAAAAAACGCAAATGCAGGTTGCAGCGACATTGCCTCAAGTCTGACCCCCTGGCCGGGCAAGCGCGCCATTTGCGTTTCTGCGTTATTTGCGGTTCCCCTTCCTGTTGCCTGATCCGGCCCAAAACTGACATGGCGAGGCACCCGTGCGACCCTCGCTTTGGTTTGGTTGCGGCCAACGGCTGCGCCAGGTCCGCTTGATTGCTTTTCTTTGCCGACGGATCCCACTCAATTGGAACTCTAGCTCCGTAAACCCCCCAGATCGCTGCTGGTTGGCACATCCCACAGAACCAGCGACTGCCCCTCGATAGCGTAGGGAAAATGCCCATTCTTGTAGGAAATATCCTGACAAACCCTTAGGATAACTCTGACACCAGATCGCCGACCTTTCCGGCTTTCTTGCAGAGCCGAACTGACGCTCCCTCCGTAGCACGATCGACCGGACCGCGCGGCCGAGCCGCGAGCCCTCCGGTGGTCCGTTGCATGCGCGACGACGAGGGGCCGCGGCTGAATGAACGCCTTCAATTTCCTTGCGAGGGAACCGGGCACATCGCTGCAAAGCGACGCCAAGGAAAGGCCGTTCGACCTGCGGGAGCTCCGGTATTTCCACAGTGTCGCGCGCACCGGGAATTTCGGGCGCTCGGCGCGCGAGCTGAACGTCAGCCAGCCCGCCATCTCGCATCAGGTCCGCAAGCTGGAAGAAGGCCTGGGGACGCAGCTTCTGGTCCGTCACGGCCGGGGCGTCGCACTGACCCCGGCCGGTGCGTGTCTGCGCGATCGTCTGGAGACGATCATGCAGTTGCTCGCCTCGCCGCTGGATGACGCCGCCGCTGGGACGGTTCCGGGAACAGTGTCGCTCGCGGTTCCCGCCGAGGCGGGGCCACTGCTCGCGGCGCCTTTGGCGAGAGAGTTCCGGGCCCGCTGGCCGAATGTCGCGCTGAATATTCGCGAAGGCAGCGGCAGCGAGCTTGAGGAATGGGTGCTGCACCATCGCGTCGATATAGCGGTTGTCCAGGATCCGCCGGTTCTTCCTGAACTTGAGGTGTCGCCGATCCTGACGGAGGACCTCGGCCTTGTGGCGCCGGTGCATTCCCGCGCGGCGGAGGACCACAGACCGCTGCGACTGCGTGACCTGACGGGCGAGACACTCATCCTGCCAGGCCCGCAGCACTGGATTCGCCGTCGCGTGGACAGCGCGGCGCAGCAGTACGGGGTTCGACTTGCCCCTGCCATGCAGGTGAGCAGCGTGGCGTCGACCAAGGTCATGGTCCGCAACGGGATCGGCTGCACGATCCTGCCACTCACCGCTGTACAGGACGAGGTCGCTCGCGGCGCATTGGCGTTTCGGCCGATCAGCCATCCGCCATTGACTTCTACCTGCGCGCTCGCGTTCCGCCGCCACGGGGCGAATGCGGTCGTCGCCGAGTTCGCCGACATCGCGCGCGAGGCCATGGCTGCGCTGGTCGACAGCGGGGCTTGGCCGGGGGCGCAGATCATCAAATTGGGCTGGAAGTCCGCAGGGCTGCCGCGTGCGTGCGTGGCCGAAACGGTCCCGGCTCAGTCACAGCCAGGGAGAATAGCGATCTAGCAGCCGGGAACAAACCAGGACGTGCCGGCTGTATAGCCGACGCTGGCATAGGCGAACAAGGCTAAGGAAAGCCGCGGTGCAGTGTGTTCAAAACATACATACTGTAAACGCGGCTTTATTACTTAAAATCCTGCAAACAATATCGGTCTCGACTGTGTGCTATGTTGCTGTTATGCCACGGTGTCTCAGTAATGTCGCGAGAGAGCGTGAAACGTTATTTCCACGACACCTGACGGGCTATATGGTCTCTCCGATCTGGACGCTCCTTGTCCGAATGTATCGACCCGCTTGCTTCTTAATCATCGACCAGCGGGAACATCGGCACAGGACCTGGAAACTTCGCCGGACCACCGGCGCAAAGAGGAGGATATAATGCGCAAGTTTCTGCTGGCGAGCGTAGCCACGCTGGGGACCGGGGGACTGATCGGAACGGCCGTGGCACAGGCGCCGGCTGTCGTCGGAACGCCTGTCATCGGCGCACCCAACCAGGGCCAGCAAGCCTACCCGGCGGCCGGAGTGCCGAATGCGTTCGTCAACAACAACAACAACTACCAGGCGCCGGCACTTCCGGGCGCGCTCGCCAACCCTACGCCGGGCACGATCGTGATCCACATAAACGGCAAGGTGCAGGTGGATTTTCAGACTAGCTGGACCAGCGCTGACAACCATCTGGTGACTGCGACGGCCAGACCGACGATCGGCAATGCAACGACGGCACCCGCCGGCTCACCTGGCGGCCCAGCCATTGCCGCCGGGGCTGCCACGCCGCTCGGCACCGTGGTTGGCAA
>DATMND010000364.1:0-14862 GCA_035569235.1 Acetobacteraceae bacterium
GCAGGGCTTCTTCCTGGTCGAGCGCACCTGCCCGACCTGCGGTGGGCAAGGGCGGATGATCCGCAATCCCTGCAAGGTCTGCCACGGTGCCGGCACGGTGCAGCGCGAGCGGAGCCTGCAGGTGGCGATCCCGGCGGGCGTGGAGGACGGCACGCGGATCAGGCTCGCCGGCGAGGGCGAGGCGGGCGGCCAGGGTGCGCAGCCCGGCGATCTTTACGTGCACATCGCGATCCGGCCGCATCCGATGTTCCAGCGGGACGGCGCCAGCATCTTCATGCGTGTGCCGCTCCGGATGAGCCAGGCCGCGCTGGGTACCGATGTCGAAGTGCCGGTGGTCGATGGAACGAAGGCGAAGGTGAAGATCCCACCGGGCACGCAGACCGGTGACCAGTTCCGCCTGCGCGGCAAGGGCTTCTCGGTACTGCGCAGCACGGCGCGCGGCGACATGTATATCCAGGTCGCGGTGGAGACGCCGCAGAACCTGACGCGCCGGCAGCGGGAGCTGATGGAGGAATTCGAGGCGGAAGCGCAGGGCAACGGCAAGGGCAGCCCGGAGAGCGAGGGCTTCTTCTCAAAGGTGAAGGAATTCTTCGAGGGCGGGCGAGAGTAGAAGTCGGACGACCCGTTCGCAAAGCGACGCCCGCGCATTACCCTCTCCGCCCATGGGGGCGGAGAGGGTCAGGGTGAGGTGGGGGCTCTCCCAGCGCTCGCAGCGCGGCCCGCAGGACTCTGCCGATATTTTCGATCACCTCGTCGTTCCAGAACTGGCTGACCCGGTAGCCACGCCGGTAAGTCCGGCGGAACGTGCGGCGTCGGTGGCAGCGGCCCCACCTCACCCCGGCCCTCTCCGCCCCAGGGCGGAGAGGGGGTTTATGCAGGCGCTCGTTTGAGATGCGCGATGCCATGGCCGCTTCGCGCGAGAGTAGGCACGCGCTACCATAATGCCGTTTACTCGCTCTCCCGCGAAGCGGGGGAGGGTTGGGGAGGGGGTGCGTCACATGGCAACACGCATTGGCGTCGCCGGCATCACGGGGCGCATGGGGCAACTGCTGGTCGAGGAAGTCCGGGCCGCCAACGCGGAGCTGACCGGCGGAATCGGCCGCCCAGGGTCCACAAAACCAATCCCATCCGGCGCGGAGCTGTTCGCCGACATCGGCACGCTCGCCGAGGCATCGGACGTGGTTGTCGACTTCACCAATGCCGCCACCGCGCAGCCTTACGCCAAGGCAATGGCCGCCTCCAACAAGGCCTGGGTCCTCGGCACGTCGGGACTCTCGGACTCCGATGAAGCCGCCGTCGCGGACGCGGCGCGTCGCATCCCTGTGGTCTATGCATCCAACTTCTCCGCCGGCGTCAATCTCGTGCTGGCGCTGGCCGAGCGGATGGGCGCGGCGCTGCCAGCCGATGGCTACGACGCCGAAATCGTCGAGATGCACCACCGCCAGAAGGTTGACGCACCTTCCGGCACAGCCGTCGGCATGGGCCGTGCCGTGGCCAAGGGCCGCGGGGTGACGCTGTCCGACGTGATGGAGAGTGGCCGCCATGGCCATACCGGCGCGCGAAAGACCGGCGCCATCGGCTTCGCGGCGCTGCGCGGCGGCCAGGTGGTGGGCGAGCACACGCTGATCTTCGCCGCCGCCACCGAGCACATCGCACTGACGCATCGCGCCTTCGACCGCCGCGCCTTCGCAACTGGCGCGGTGCGCGCCGCGCTTTGGGCAGCCGGGCGGAAGCCGGGTCTTTACTCCATGATGGATGTGCTGGGGATGGCTTGAGCGACGGCGCGGCGCGCTTCGCCGCCCGCTACCCATGCGTCTGGCATGTCATGGAAGCAGAAGGTGCCGGTGGCTGGCTGATGGAAACGGGCCTGATTCCGGCAGCCGACATGCGGCGCGGCGGCGCCAATCGCGATGACTTCCGGAAGGTTGACCAGGGCAATGGCCGTACCGCGGTGCTTCGCCCGCAACAGATGCCGGCTCATCGCCTTCTGCCGACACTCCGGGGAGCCTTTGCTGGCCGGCCTGACCTCTGGCGAAGGCACGTCGATAGCCACGTCTTCTTCTGGGCGGAGACGCGACGCCGCGATGCCTTCATCCGCGCCTGCATCCGATTGCGCGCTGCACCCGTCCGGCCGCCGGTGACATTCGCCGTCGATACCGCGGCGCTGCTGGATAGGCATGGCGCTCTCGCCTACTTCGCGACGGTCAACAGCGGCTCGACCGTCCGCGGCGGCGCTCGCACCCGGCGCGACGAGAACACACTGCGGCCGGTCGCCGATTACCGCTCGGGCTCGGTGGCGGAGCTGGCAATACGCGGCCGTGTCGACCTCGCCCGCATAGGCTGGCGCGACACTTGACCCCCCAGGGGCTTTCCGCCACACCGGCCGCCAATCAGCCAGTGTGACACCACCCCATCCTCCGCGACGCGAGAGAAACCGTACATGCGTGATAAAGGCGAATTTCTGTTCACCTCCGAATCCGTCTCCGAGGGGCACCCCGACAAGGTTGCCGACAGGCTCAGCGATACGGTGCTCGACGCCTACCTCAGCGCCGATCCCTATTCGCGCGTGGCCTGCGAGACTCTGGTTACCACCAACCGCGTGATATTCGCCGGTGAGACGCGTGGCCCGGCCACGGTCACACCCGACCTGATCCATCATCTCGCACGCATGGCGATCCATGACATCGGCTACGACCAGGACGGGTTCAGTTGGGACAAGGCGGAGATCGCCTGTCATCTGCATGCACAGTCACTGGATATTGCGCAGGGCGTGGACGCGGCCGGCAACAAGGACGAAGGTGCGGGCGATCAGGGCATGATGTTCGGTTACGCCTGTCGCGAGACCAAAGCGCTGATGCCGGCACCGATCCACTACGCGCACGCAATTCTACACCGCATCCGCGAACTCCGGCGCGTCCAGGACAAGTCGGTTCACGGCCTACTGCCAGACGCCAAGAGCCAGGTCACGCTGCGCTATGTCGACGGCAAGCCGGTTGGCGCGACCAGCATTGTGGTCTCGACCCAGCATGTCGAGGATATCGAGCAGCCCGAGATCAAGCGAATGCTCTGGCCGATTGTGAAGAGCACCTTGCCGGACGGATGGATGTGCCCCGAGGCCGAGTTCCATGTGAATCCGACCGGCAAGTTCGTCACCGGCGGCCCGGACGGCGACTGCGGCCTGACCGGGCGCAAGATCATCGTCGATACTTATGGCGGCGCGGCGCCCCACGGCGGCGGCGCGTTCAGCGGCAAGGACCCGACCAAGGTGGACCGCTCGGCTGCCTATGCCTGCCGGTATCTGGCGAAGAACGTCGTCGCTGCCGGGCTGGCGGACCGTTGCACGATTCAGATCAGCTACGCGATCGGCATCGCGCGGCCAATGTCCGTTTATGTCGATCTGCAGAATACCGGGAAGGATGTGGACGAGACCCGTCTGGAGAAGACGCTGCGGGAGCTGATGAACCTCACGCCGCGCGGCATCCGGGAGCATCTGCATTTGAACCGGCCGATCTATGTGCCCACGTCGGCATACGGCCATTTCGGCCGCGAGCCGGATGAGGACAAGGGCACCTTCACGTGGGAGAAGACGGATCTGGTGCCGGGACTGAAGGCAGCCCTGGGACGCTGAAGCCGCCGCCGGACCGACTTTACGGCCGGGCGCGCGGCCATCGGCTGCGCCCCCGCCAGCTTCGACTGCTGGAAGTCACCCTGCCGCGTCTGGCGTTTTGCGCGGAACAGGCATCCGATCCACTATCTGCGTTCTCACAGCGACCATCCTCGCTCTGGCTCGAGATCGGGTTCGGCGGAGGCGAGCACGCTTTGGCGCAGATCGCCGCGCATCCCGAGGCGGCGCTGATCGCCAGCGAGGTTTTTGACAACGGCATCTGCTCACTGCTGTCCCGCCTGGTGCCGGAGGGCGGCGAGGCCACGGCGCCGCTGCCGGTCAATTTGCGGCTTTGGGCTGACGATGCGCGGGTACTGCTGCGGCTGCTGCCGGACGGCTGCCTCGATCGGCTGTTCCTGCTGTTCCCGGACCCCTGGCCGAAGCTGCGCCATGCCAAGCGCCGCTTCATTCATCCGGCGGCGCTGCCCTTGCTGGGTCGCGTGCTGAAGCCGGGCGCCGAATGGCGCGTGGCAAGCGACGATGCAACCTGTCAGGCCTGGGTGGGCGAGGTCATGGCCGCGCAATCGCTGTTTCATGCGCCGCCGCCCGCCACCGCACGGCCGCCGGACTGGCCGCCCACGCGCTATGAGGCCAAAGCGCTGCGTGAGGGCCGCGCGCCGCTCTATTGGACCTTCACACGGCGCTGACCGGGACCGCTGTCGCTGGCATACCGCGTCGCGCCCGGGCTCGGCCCCAACGCAGCGCCGGCGCCTCGATCCGTTCGTGCAGCCACCACGCCGCGAGAACCGGCAGAACAACCGCCCCCGGCAGCCACAAAGCGGTGAACAGAGCCGCATCGCCCTGGACCACGACCGCAAGCGTCACGCCCAGCAGTTTCTGCACCGGTTCGTTGACGAGGTAGATGCAATACGAGACGGCTCCCAGCCAGACCAACGGCCGCGATCGGAGAGTGGCGGCCAAGAGCCCCATTGTCATCGCCGCGACCTTCGTCACCGTCCGCGTGACCTTCGTCACCGTCCCGGTGACCATCGTCATCCCCGCGAAAGCGGGGACCCGGGGGTCGATGGGTCCCCGCTTTCGCGGGGATGACGGCGATAGCGGGGATGACGGCGATAGCGGGGATGACGACAATCGCGGGGATGACGACAATCGCGGGGATGATGATGGGGCGGAACGGAGCTGTGCCGCCAGGCAGACCGACCAGACCATTGGCGGCAACAACCTGTCGACGCCGCCTTGTGCGGTGCACAGCACCAGCGTGACAGCGAGTACACCCAAGTAGACGCCGAGGCCTTTGCTGCCTCGTCGCACGACCACTGCGCTGGCGATGCCGAGCGCGAAATACTGCGCCTTGTTCGGCAGGAAGGCGCGGCTGAACTGCCACGCGTCCGGCGCCACCGCATGCCAGGCGACGGCCGTTGCCGAGATCGCCAGGAACAGCCAGGCGAGTGAACGCAGCCCCAGACGCCCCCCGATCAGCAGTGCCAACAGATAGAACTGCCACTCGGTCGACAGGCTCCACGCCGCGCCGAGGAATCCGACCCACACGTCGGGCAGCACACCATCCGGAAACAGACCGTGCGTCATCGTCAGATGCGCGGCGATGAACAGCCCCCAGTCATTCGGCCAGCCACCCGACCAGATGAAGCGTGCCGGGCTGTCCGGCCCGATCCACGCCATGCGCTCGAACCCTGTCGCCAGCGGCTGCACCGCTACGGCAGCGACGAAGACCACAAGGAACACCGGATAAATGCGCGCCACACGGGCGATAAGGAACGGACGCGGTCGATAGTCGAAGCTCGCGAGCGACTGCACGATCACCAATCCGCTCAGCATGAAGAATACGTCCACCCCAGCGCCGCCATGGGAGAACAGCCAGACCAGCCAACTGGGCATCGGCGTGAACGGCAGCGTGTGGCTGAGCATCACGTAGAACGCCAGCACCCCGCGCAGCCCGTCCAGGCAAACCAACCGCCGCATGAGGCAACCTCCGCGGGCAGCATCGCGGTTGCGACTTAACAAGCTGCAAAAAATCTCGGTTCGCCTGCATCCGATCGGCCCGCTCGCGACGATGAGGGACAGCGGCTGCTGATGGCCGCGCTGGAGAGGAGAGACCGAAATGAAGCGTACCGCCCTGTTCGCCGCGATCCTGCTGGCTTCCGCACCGATACTGGCCCCTGGGTTCGCGCAGACCATGTCGGAGCCGACCGTCCGCGTCGGCGGTCAGGCTATGTTCCCGTCGAAGACGATCGTCGCCAACGCGCTGAACTCCGCCGACCACACGACGCTGGTTGCCGCCGTGAAGGCCGCCGGTTTGGTCGATACGCTGAACGGTCCCGGCCCGTTCACCGTGTTCGCGCCGACCAACGAAGCGTTCGCAATGCTGCCGGCGGGCACCGTCGAGACACTGGTGAAGCCCGAAAACAAGGCGACACTGACGAAAATCCTGACCTACCACGTGGTCGCCGGGAACTACGACACAAACAAGCTTCGCTCAATGATCCTCGAGGGCAATGGCACCGCGACGCTGAACACCGTCAGCGGCGGCAAGCTGTGGCTGATGATGAACGGTTCGTCCAACATCACCGTGAAGGACGAGAAGGGCGATCTCGCCGATATCACGATCTCCGACGTGCGCCAGTCGAACGGCGTGATCCAGGTGGTCGATCACGTGCTGCACCCACGCGCCTGATCGACTGCGTGCGGGCGGCTTATCCCCGAGGCCGCCCGCATCCCCTTGTGCTCGGAGTGGCTGCCATGTCAGGACGATCGCAATGCATTCATCCGCTCGCCGTGCGGATCACCCACTGGATCAACGCCGCCGCGATCACGGCGATGATCGCCAGCGGCTGGCTGATCTACAATGCGTCGCCGCTGTTTCCCTTCGTGTTTCCGTCATACATGACGCTCGGAGGCTGGCTTGGCGGCGCACTCGCCTGGCATTTCGCGGCGATGTGGCTGCTGGCTGGCAATTTTACGATTTACCTCGGCTACGGCCTGATCACGGGACATATAAGGCGCCGCCTGTTCCCGTTTTGCCCACGCGACATTTGGCGCGATGCGATGCTGGCACTGCGCTGCCGGCTCCCGCACGACGGTGCGCACTACAACGCCGTGCAGCGGCTGCTCTATGTACTGGCGGGTTGCGGTATCGCGCTGGCAATCGTGTCGGGCCTGGCGATCTGGAAGCCTGTACAGCTCTATCCGCTGACCGCGCTGCTCGGCGGCTACGAGACTGCGCGTCGCGTGCACTTCCTCGCCATGGCCGGCATCGCCGGATTCATCGTCGTGCATCTGGTCCTCGTCGCCATCGTGCCGCGCACATTACCACCGATGCTGACCGGACGTGCACTGCACAGAGCGGAGGGTGTGTAATGGCCCGCATCAACCCCGCCGATCATCGCAAGGGGCTTGAGCGCGTGTCGCGCCGCCTGTTCCTACGCGGCACCATGTCGATTGGCGCGCTTTCGCTGCTCACCGGCTGCAATCTTGAAGACGACGATGCAGTCGATCGCGTGCTGACAGCAATGTCGCACTGGAATGACACCGTGCAGGCCGCGCTGTTCAGCCGAGCGCGCCTGGCGCCGACCTACAGTGTAGCCGACATCACCGATCCGTTCCCATTCAACGCCTACTATCCGCTCAACGAGGTGCGCCAGATCGACGGCAATTCCTGGCGATTGGAACTGTCCGGGCTGATCGCCGACCGACGTCCGTGGACACTGGCGGAACTCGCGGCATTGCCGCAGGCGAACCAGATCACGCGCCACATCTGCATCGAGGGCTGGAGCGCGATCGGCAAATGGGGCGGCGTGCCGTTCCGCGAGTTCCTTGCGCGCATCGGCGCCGATACGCGTGCGCGCTATGTGTCGTTTCGCTGCGCCGACGACTACCGCGGCAGCATCGACATGGCGACCGCACTGCACAAGCAGACCCTGCTCGCACTGACTTTTCGCGATGCGCCGTTGCCCGCGGCCTATGGCTTCCCGGTCAAGCTGCGCGTTCCGACCAAGCTCGGATTCAAGAACCCGAAGCATATCGTCGCCATCGAAGTGACCAATGTGTATCCGGGCGGGTTCTGGGAGGACTACGGCTACAACTGGTTCAGCGGGAGCTGATGCTCCCGCCCTCCGTCATCGTCATCCCTGCGAAAGCGGGGACCCAGGACGCAACTGGGTCCCCGCTTTCGCGGGGATGACGACAAGCATCGCGGTCCGCGGGTCAGATGATTCGCTAATTCCGGCCCGTGTTCCAGGGTCGTGTTCGGCCGCTTGCAGCGCTTGCCGCCGGATGTTACGCAGTCTAGACGATCAGCAAATGCACTCAAATCGACACTGATCGCATAGGGAGGGTTCATGCGCCTCGCGCGCCGCAGATTTTTCGAGCTTACTGGCAGCACAGCAAGTGCAGCGGCGCTCGGTATGTTCGTTCGCAAGTCGGCGAGCGCGCAGACAATCGTCAAGATCGGCATCATCAACAGTCGCTCAGGGTTCCTAGCGGCGCCAGGGGACGAGATGCAGAAGGGCATCGATCTCTATGTCAAGCTGCACATGGCCGACCTGCCTGCTGGCATCGGCATAGAAGTCATCAATCGCGACGATGACTCCAATCCGGAAGTCGGCAAGCGATTGGCGCAGGAGCTGATAACCCGGGACAAGGCCAACATCCTGGTTGGGCTCGTAGGATCTCCCATCGCGACGGCCATCGCCCCGCTGACAGCCGAGGCCAAGATCCCGCTGGTGCTCACCAATGCCGGGGGCGTCGCGATACCGCGCATCTCGCCCTACGTTGCACGTGTCTCCTTCACCCAATGGCAGACCGCGATGCCGCTCGGCAAGTGGGCGGCCGGTCAGGGTTGGAAAAAGGCCTCTACCGCGGTGAGCGACTTTATCCCCGGTCATGACGCCGAGAACGCTTTCACCAAAGGTTACACCGACGCCGGCGGTCAGATCGTGAGCGCGGTGCGCTTCCCGCCCAGCAACCCCGACTTCGCCCCGTTCGTGCAGAAGATCAAAGACGCCAGACCTGACGTGCTGTTCATTTTCGTCCCTGCCGGCACTCAGGCCACCGCGATGATGAAGGCGATCCGGGACCTTGGAATTCGCGAGGCGGGCATCAAGGTCGTTGCGACGCAGGATCTGGTCGCCGATGAGGAGCTGCCGAACATGGGAGACGCTCCCGTTGGTCTTGTCACCGCCGGCAACTACTCGGCGGCGGCCGTGCGCCCGGCGAACGCCGAATTCATCGCCGCCTGGGTCAAGGAGTACGGTGCCAAATCGGCGCCCGACTTCCTTTCCGTTGGCGGCTGGGATGGGATGGCAGCGGTCTTCGATGTGATCAAGCAGACCAAAGGCAGCTTTACCGGCGACCAGGCGATGGCGATCCTCAAGGGCTGGAAGAATGCCGACAGTCCACGCGGGCCGATCTCGATCGATCCCGATACGCGCGATATCATCCAGAACATCTATTTGCGACGCACGGAGATGCACGACGGCAAACTTGCCAACGTGGAGTTCGAGACGATTGCCAACGTCAAGGATCCTTGGAAGGAGCTCAACCCGCCGAAGTGAGTTGCCCGCTCAGCCGACGACTGCCGCCGTTCCATCGGCGCTCTATCCGCGCGGCACTTCGATGTTTGTGAGCCACCCGCCATAAAGCACCGGCCCCGTCGGCTGTCCCGTCGGGGACCCACCCTTCGGCTCCAGACTGACCATCAACTGCGTGCCGGGGGCGAGTTGTGCGGTGAGTTGACGACCCGAAGGCGGCAGCACGCCAAGCGAACGCGGCTTCGTCTCACCTTGCGGGAGTGCCCAAAGCTCCAGGTCCTTGTCGGTCGGCACGGCGATCGACGCGGTCGGCCGCACGACAAGCCCATCGCCGCGTGCGACCATTGCCATGAGCACCGGCGGGCCGCCCGCCAACGGCGCCAGCAGGGCGACACGCGTCTGCTCCGGCTGGCGGAGCACCATGAATGCCGCGAGCGATGCGGCGATCGCCAGCGCGCCGGCGGTTGTCGCCTGCCAGAAGCGGACGCGGCGGCGGGACGGTAGGATCGCGACGGTGGCCGCCGGTGCGATGTCCCGTTCGATGCGGCGCCACAGATCGGCGGGCGGCGCTGCCGGTGCGGCATGCGCGGCCAGCGGCGTCAGGCGCTGCTGCCAGGTGAGGACCGAGCGTGCAAATGCCGGGTCCGCGGCAAGCAGTCGCTCCGCCTCGCGGCGCTCGTCACCCTCGAGTGAGCCGAGCACGTATTCGGCGGCGAGCAGATCGCGGTCCTGTTCGCCGCTCATGACGCCAGGCATCCGCGCAACTGTGTCAGGCTGCGCCTGATCCACGACTTCACCGTGCCCAGCGGCATGCTCAGTTGCACGGCAAGCTCGCTGTGCGACAGTCCGTCAACGAACGCCATCACCACCAGCCGACGCCGCTCCTCCTCCAGTTCCTTCAGGCAGCGATGCAACGCGGCGCCTTCGGTCGTGCTGACGAGGCGGGCCAGCGCGTCGGGGCTTTCGTCCTCGCGTTCCTCTGGTTCGTAGCCGGGGATTTCGCGGGCTTGCCGGCGGACGATGTCCAGCGCGCGGTAGCGTACCATGCCAACCATCCAGGCATCTGGCCCGCCACGGTCGGGGTCGAAGCGGTGTACCTGCTGCCAGATCTGCAGGAAGGCATCGTGCAGCGCGTCGGCTGCCAGCGCGGGTTGCCGCGTGATCCGTAGCGCTATGCCGTAAAGGCGACTGCCCCAGCGGTCATAGAGCAGGCGAAACGCCGCGCGATCACCGCCGGCACAACGATGCAGCAGCGCGGCGGTTTCGTCGCTTGCGTCGGCACGGATGGTTGCGGACATGATCGGGCGCCGTTTCGGTTCGACACTAGCAGCCCGTCGGACTCATGGCCATTGGGCGACGTGTGCGAGAATCGCGATAACGATTCGCATACACACTCGGATGGCCCTGTATGGGCAACTTCCGCCCAATTGATCGCGACGCTGGGCAAAACCGAGGAATTCTCGACCGCTGATGTGCTTGCCCTCCATCGCCTGCGCTGGCGCATTGACCCCCGAGTCGAAAGAGCCCGGGGGCAGACTTTCGCAGGGGCAGGCTGATGGCCAGCGACTTAACGCGCTTGGCATGCATGTCACCGTCGAACAGGCCAACGAGCAAGCGGTGAACCTGTCCATACGAGAGGGGCTGTTGCTGCGCCATCGCCGGGTCCTGCGAATCGTAGTTGTCGGCGAGACGATTCGCGGTTCGCCGGCTCGGGACAACGGTTTGATGAGGTTTGGCAAAATCTGAATCAAGACCGGCCCGCCCGGATTGTTTTCGCACAACTTCAGGCCGGTCCAGATTCTTTTGTTGCCCTATCCAAAATGAGGTGATGGCTGAGGTCGGAACTACCACTTGGCCGCACAATCGCCCAGATTACCGTGACGCCGGCTCAATGCCACCAACGCCGGGAAGTCAAAATCAGTCGAGCAACTCGCCGCCGGCGACTCTCGCGGCACTACTGCAGGCTATGGACCCGAGGCGAAACAACCGAATCATTTCCGGACGCGCCTCATGCTACCTCGTCATGGTCGGCGAAGGCCGGCCATCCACGTCTTTGCTGCCAGCACAAAAAGAAAACGTGGATGCCGACCCCAGCCTTCGCTTGGGGCAGGCTCTGCGTCGGCATGACGATGTGGCAGCGACCATGGCGCCACGTGGAGCACTTATTTCCCAGCGAATCCTATCTCGTCCGTTTCTCCCCACCATACCCGCTCCGTCGCGGTATGTCGCAGCCAACTCCATGGCGCCTGCGACCGGCACGACGCCACCACTTGCGCAGCAAATCCCACCGAGCCGGCAGCCCGATCAGCACCGCCGGCAACGGCCGCGCTATTACCGGCGCTCCATTGCGCTGTCATGCGACGCGCGGCAGCGTCCGAACACGATCAGCCTGAATTTGACCGGGCATTCCACTGCTCACGAGCTTCGCTTGCACCGCACCCCAAGGCAGCCAATGATGAGCCGGCAACGGGGCTGTCATCCCACCCCACAGCGCATCGCGGACCAGACCATGAAAGTGTCGTATTTCGAAACGGGCCGCTACGTTCCGCCGCCGAACCTGCCGCGCGAATGGCCGGTGCCGCCCGACGCCTACAATCCTGAGACCGGCGCCGAAGCCTATCGCGGCATGGTCGAGCGGGTGAAATTCGTCGAGGCGCTCGGCTTCGACTGGGTCAGCGTCTCCGAACACCACTACTCGCCGCGCATCCTGACGCCGGCGCCGGCGGTTTCCGCCGCCTGGCTCGCCGCCCGCGTCGATACGATCAAGATCGCCCTGCTCGGGCCGATCGTGCCCACCAGCAATCCGATCCGCGTCGCCGAAGAACTGGCGATGCTCGACACGCTTGCGCCGGGCCGCATCGTGGTCGGCCTGCTGCGCGGGACGACCAACGAATACCTGAGTTACGACCTGAACCCGAAGGAAGCGCGCGAACGGACCGACGAGGGGATGGAGCTGATCCTCAAGGCGTGGACCGAGCCGCAGCCCTTCGGTTGGCAGGGCCGGCATTTTCAATACCGGACGGTGTCGGTCTGGCCGCGCCCGCAGCACCAGCCGCACCCGACGACCTACGCGCTCGGCACCAGCGCCGAGGCCGGTGATTTCGCCGCGCGCCACCGGATCGGACTCGGAGTCTCCTACGGCACCTTTGAATTGATGGCCAAATCGACACGCTATTACCGCGACCAATGCGCCCACCATGGCTGGGAGCCGGGACCAGACGACATCATCTACCGAGCCAACATGATTCTCGCCGAAACCGACGAAGCGGCGGAAGACGCGCTGCGCCGCCGCGACAAGCAGGCGGCATTCCCGATTGTCGGTGGTCTGCGCGATGCGCTGCTTCAGTCCGACACCACGCGCAACATCGCCGGCGAACGGCGCCCCGCGAATGTCGGCGGCGTTCTGCCGATCAGCTTCTGCGGCGGCCCCGACCGCGTTGTCGAACAGATCCGCCGGTGCCGCGAGGAAATCGGCGCCGGCGTGCTCGACGTGTCATTGCAGGACCCCGGCACCGGCGATAATGACGCGATGATGCGTGCGCTCGAATTGTTCGGCACAAAGGTCCTGCCGCGCATCCGCGACATCTGAGCAGCAAGGGGCCGACCGTGACGCAAACCAAAAACGGATCGAACACGGAAGCCCCTGGCGCGCGCTTCAGCGAAGGCTACGTTGCGGCGGACGGATTCCGCATCCGCTTCATGGAAGCGGGGCATGGAACGCCACTCGTACACTTGCATGGCGCCGGCGGCATGCGCCTGTCGCGCGGGCACGACCTGCTGAGCCAACACTACCGGGTGATCGCCTTCGAGATGCCTGGGTTCGGCAAATCCCCCGAAAACTCCCGGACCAGGACAATGGGCGAACTGGCCGCCACGATGGCAGCGGCGGTCACGGCACTCGACATCGACACATTCAACCTGATGGGGACATCGTTCGGCGGCAAGGTGGCATTGTGGCTGGCCATGCAGCAGCAGGAACGGGTGCAGGCCCTCGTCCTCGAAGCACCGGCGGCGATCCGCCCTGCCGGGACAGTACCGCCGTCGGGCTCGCCGGAAGAGATGGCGCGCCGGCTCTATGCGCATCCTGAACGCCTTGGCCCCTTGCCCGCAGTGGATCCAGCGGTCCAGGCCCAGACCCTCGCGTTGGTCGGGCGTCTGCGCGGACCCGACCGCGACGCGGAACTTGAAACGCGGATGCGCAACCTTACGACGCCGACCTTGGTGCTGTTCGGCACGCTCGACAGCGTGATCCCGCCGGACATGGGCCGACTCTACAAGACGCTGATTCCGAACTGCCACCTGGTCTTCGTCTATGACGCGGGGCATGCCATCAGCACCGAACGACCCGAAGCATTTGCCGAGGTGACGGCCGATTTCCTGGAACGCCGCGAGGCATTCGTCATCAGCCGCACCGAGACCGTCATCCATCCATAGCCCTGTGTCACTCCTTCCGTTGTGGACGGCCTGATCTTCTTGGCGCGCCTGACCTGACGCGAAAGCCGCGTACCGTTTCGTTCAAGTTCCTCAGAGACAGATCTCCGACATCCTCGAAGCACAGCCTTGGATCCCTAACCGAGGAAAAAACTGCATGCGAGACCAGGACGCCGCCGGGCTCGGCATGGGCTTCCAGACGGGCCGCGATATTTACGCTGTGTCCGTAGACGTCGTGTTGCGCCACGATCACGTCTCCGAGGTTAATGCCAACGCGAAACTCGAGGCGTCGGTCCCGCGATCGCCGGGCATTCCAGGCCCGAACGGCATCCTGGAATTCCACCGCAAACCATACGGCCCGTGTGGCGCTCCAGAACTCAGCCAGGAATCCGTCACCGGTGTTTTTTATTATCCTCGCGGAATGTCTGGCGATACAGGGCTCGATGATCGTCTGACGGATGGCCACGAGCCGAGCGTAGGTGCCAGCCTCGTTCGCGGCCATGTGGCGCGAGTACGCAACCACGTCGGCGACAAGGATGACGGCCAGGCGGGAGCCGGAAATGTCAGCCTTGGACCCTGTCTCGGCTTGGATCAGCCGTAGACTCGGCTGATGCCGGCTTGGTTTTGCGTTCTCCTGCGGAGGCGTCTCATCGCTATCCTCGGCAGGCACGCATCGCCCCGTAACACGCATGACACATCTCTCAAAAGCCGGAGATGACATGGACGGAGTAAGGTATGAAAAAGGCCCCGTCCGACTTGTCGTGGGGCCTGTGCAGGACTGATCTGGCCGTCAGTCAGCGTCCGCGCAGACTCCCCCCGTCGCCGCCAAACATGGGTCTGGCGGTGAGGCGGTGCGTTCGACCAGCGAGCCTGAGGGACCTGGACATGGTGTCCGCTTACATATTCCTGGGTTCCGAGTAAAGCGGATTCTAGGTGATCCCGTCAGATTTTGTGCCGGGCCGCAGAACTGTGACATCGTCGCAGAGTCTGCGAAATTCCGCAGCACATCTTCAAGGCTCAGAAACTTGGGGCGTGCTCAGTCGAATGCCCGCTTGATCCGCGCCCAGTCCTCGATCGCGCGTTCCTCGCCCGGCGTGATCGGAATGACCAGCTGATTCCAACCCGCACTGCGCAGAGCCTCCACGCGCTGCTTCAGTTCCTGCTCGGTCGCGGTGAACGTGGTGCGGCGGATCAGCTCGCCCGTAACAAACTTCCGCTCCTCCGGTTTGACGAACACGAAGTGGCCGCGATGGTTCGTCA